>NZ_JAUYNP010000023.1 GCF_030696055.1 Pseudomonas sp.
ATCCACAGGAAGCGCGGATCAAAGGCGCGGCCGCACATGCCGTAGTTACCGGCGCCGAAGCTGCCGCCGATGATCACGGTGAATTTCTGCACCTTGGCGCAGGCCACGGCGTTGACCAGCTTGGCACCGTGCTTGGCGATGCCGCCGGCCTCGTACTTCTGCCCGACCATAAAGCCGGTGATGTTCTGCAGAAACAGCAGGGGAATGCCGCGCTGGCAGGCCAGCTCGATAAAGTGCGCGCCTTTCTGCGCCGATTCGGCAAACAGGATGCCGTTATTGGCCAGGATGGCCACCGGATAACCCTGAATATGGGCGAAGCCGCAGACCAGGGTGGCGCCGAACAGCGCCTTGAACTCGTCGAATTCGCTGCCATCGACCAGGCGTGCTATGACTTCGCGCACATCGAAGGGCTGCTTGGCGTCGGCCGGGATCACCCCGTACAGCTCTTCGCCTGCGTACAGCGGGTTGATCGGAGTGCGCTTATTCAGCACGCCGAGCTTGCGCCAGTTGAGGTTGGCGATGCAGCGCCGCGCCAGGGCCAGGGCGTGCTCGTCGTTGTCGGCAAGATGGTCGGCCACCCCCGAGATCTTGCAATGCACGTCGGCGCCGCCCAAGTCCTCGGCGCTTACGATTTCACCTGTTGCTGCCTTTACCAGCGGCGGGCCGGCGAGAAAGATGGTGGCCTGGTTGCGCACCATGATGGTCTCGTCGCTCATGGCCGGCACATAGGCGCCGCCGGCGGTGCAGGAGCCCATCACCACGGCGATCTGCGGGATACCCATGGCAGACATGTTGGCCTGGTTGAAGAAGATCCGCCCGAAATGCTCGCGGTCCGGGAACACCTCATCCTGGCGCGGCAGGTTGGCGCCGCCGGAATCCACCAGGTAGAGGCACGGCAGGCGGTTCTGCTGGGCGATGGCTTGGGCGCGCAGGTGTTTCTTCACCGTCAGCGGGTAGTAGCTGCCGCCTTTTACCGTGGCGTCGTTGGCCAGGATCATGCATTCGACGCCCTCGACCCGGCCGATACCGGCGACCACGCCGGCGGCCGGCACCTCTTCGCCATACACCTCGTAAGCCGCCAGCTGGCCGATCTCCAGGAAGGGCGAGCCGATATCCAGCAGGCGATTGATGCGCTCGCGCGGCAGCAACTTGCCGCGGGAAGTGTGGCGATGCTGGGCTTTTTCGCCGCCGCCGGCATGGACGTGGGCGAGCAGGGCGCGCAGGTCGCCCACCTGGTCGAGCATGGCCGCGCTGTTGAGCGCGAACTCGGGCGCGCGTGGATTGATCTGAGAGTTGAGAATCATCGAGGCTCCTGGCGCAGCTTCAAGCGGCAAGCTCAAAGCTGCAAGAGTTGATCGGCGTTAAGGCTGCTTTTTCTTGCAGCTTGTCGCTTGAAGCTTGCAACTGACGCGCTCTCAGCGCGTTTCGTTAAATAGCTCGCGGCCGATCAGCATGCGGCGGATCTCGCTGGTGCCGGCGCCTATCTCGTAGAGTTTGGCGTCGCGCAGCAAACGGCCGGTGGGGTATTCGTTGATATAGCCGTTGCCGCCGAGAATCTGGATGGCGTCCAGGGCCATCTGGGTGGCGCGCTCGGCGGTGTAGAGGATCACCCCGGCGGCGTCCTTGCGCGTGGTCTCGCCGCGGTCGCAGGCGTTGGCCACGGCGTACAGGTAGGCGCGGCTGGCGTTGAGCTGGGTGTACATGTCGGCGACCTTGCCCTGGATCAGCTGGAACTCGCCGATGCTCTGGCCGAACTGCTTGCGGTCGTGGCTATAGGGCACTATCACGTCCATGGCCGCCTGCATGATGCCAACCGGGCCGCCGGAGAGCACCACACGTTCGTAATCCAGGCCGCTCATCAATACGCGTGCGCCGCCGTTAAGCTGGCCCAGCACGTTCTGCTCCGGCACCTCGACGTCATCGAAGAACAGCTCGCAGGTGTTGGAGCCGCGCATGCCCAGCTTGTCGAACTTGCTGCCACGGCTGAAACCCTTCCAGTCGCGCTCGACGATAAAGGCGCTGATGCCGTGGGCGCCCTTGTCCAGGTCGGTCTTGGCGTAGATCACATAGGTGTTGGCGTCCGGCCCGTTGGTGATCCAGGTCTTGCTGCCATTGAGCACGTAGCGGTCGCCCTTTTTATCGGCGCGCAGCTTCATCGACACCACGTCGGAGCCGGCGTTCGGCTCGCTCATGGCCAGGGCGCCGACATGTTCGCCGCTGACCAGCTTGGGCAGGTATTTGGCCTTCTGCTCGGCGGTGCCGTTGCGCTTGATCTGGTTGACGCACAGGTTGGAGTGGGCGCCGTAGGAGAGGGCGACCGAGGCCGAACCGCGGCTGATCTCTTCCATGGCCACCACATGGGCCAGGTAACCCAGGCCGGAGCCGCCGTATTCTTCCTCGACTGTGATGCCGAGCAGGCCCATGTCGCCGAACTTCTTCCACATGTCGGCCGGGAACAGGTTGTCGCTGTCGATGGCGGCGGCGCGTGGCGCCAGCTCGGCGGCGACGAAGGCCTGTACCTGCTCGCGCAGCATGTCGATGGTGTCGCCGAGGGCGAAGTTGAGGGACGGATAGCTCATGGTTCCACCTGTAATTTTTAGATTTAAGTTCAGGAGATAACTGTTTGTTTTTTATCTGTTTCAGTCAGCGCAGTAAGGCAGCGTTCTTCGGCTGTATCCAATTCCAGCTGCATCTGTTGAATATCCAGCAGCTGCTGTTCCAGCTGGGCGCGGCGCTCGGCGATCTTGTGCATAAAGGTTTCCAGCTGCTTGCGATTGCCATGCACCGGGTCGTATAGCTCGATCAGCTCCTTGCACTCGGCCAGGGAGAAACCGATGCGCTTGCCGCGCAGAATCAGCTTGAGGGTGACCTTGTCCTTGGCGCTGTAGATGCGCTCCTGGCCACGGCGCTCGGGGCTGAGCATCTGCTGCTCTTCATAGAAGCGGATGGCGCGGGTGGTGATATCCAGCTCGCGAGCCAGTTCGGAAATGCTGTAGGTGGGGCTGCTCACGGACGTACTCGTATATTGACCTTTACGTTAACGTAAGCATGGTTTACGTTAACGTCAAGTGTTGCTGGCGATTTAGTGAAGCCCAGCCCGTTGCGCCCTAGGGATGAGGAGATATCCATGCAGATCCAAGACCGCGTATTTCTGTTGACCGGCGCCAGTTCTGGCCTGGGCCTGGCCACCGCTCGCGAGCTGATCGGCCTGGGCGGCAAGGTGCTGCTCGCCGATATCAATGCCGAGGCCGGCGCGGCGCGAGCCGAGGAGTTGGGCGGCAACGCGCGCTTCGTGCCCACCGATATCAGCCGCGAAGAAGACGGCCGCCGCGCGGTAGAGGCGGCGCTGCAAGCCTTCGGCGGCCTGCATGGGCTGGTTAACTGCGCCGGCATAGCACCGGCGGAGAAGATTCTTGGGCGCAACGGCCCCCATGGCCTGGAGAGTTTTAGCCGAGTGGTCGGCGTCAACCTGATCGGCAGCTTCAATATGCTGCGCCTGGCCGCCGAAGCCATGGCGCGTGGCGAGCCGAACGAGGAGGGCGAGCGCGGGGTGATCATCAATACCGCCTCGGTCGCCGCCTTCGATGGGCAGATCGGCCAGGCCGCCTATGCAGCCTCGAAAAGCGGCGTGGTCGCTCTGACCCTGCCGGCCGCCCGTGAGCTGGCGCGTTCGGGCATTCGCGTGATGTGCATCGCCCCGGGCATCTTCGAGACGCCGATGATGGCCGGCATGCCCCAGGAGGTGCGCGATTCCCTGGCCGCCAATGTGCCATTTCCGCCACGCCTCGGTCGCCCCGAGGAATACGCCGCGCTGGTGCGCCATATTATCGAGAACAGCATGCTCAACGGCGAGGTCATCCGCCTGGATGGCGCCTTGCGCATGGCCGCGAAGTAACACGGTCGAATCTGTAGCCCGGATGAAATCCGGGACAAGATCACCCCATGTTTCCCCGGAGTGCATCCGGGCTACGGGACTCAGTTAGGAGGGAGCAGATGAACAGGCAATCCGATCCGGTGGTAATAGTGAGCGCCGCGCGTACGCCCATGGGCGGTTTTCTCGGCGATTTCAGGGATGTGACGGCGGCAGAACTGGGCGCCGCGGCGATTCGCGCCACTCTGCAGCGTGCCGGCCTGGCGCCCGATGCGGTAGACGAAGTGCTGATGGGCTGCGTGCTGCAGGCCGGCCAAGGCCAGGCGCCGGCGCGCCAGGCTGCGTTGGGCGCTGGTCTGGCACAAAGCACTGTGTGCTCGACCATCAACAAGATGTGCGGCTCGGGGATGAAGGCGACCATGTTGGCCCACGACCTGCTGCTCGCCGGCAGCGTCGAGGTGGTGCTGGCCGGCGGCATGGAGAGCATGTCCAACGCGCCCTATCTGCTGGAGCGCGCCCGCGCAGGCCTGCGCATGGGCCATGGCCGGGTGCTCGACCATATGTTCCTCGATGGCCTGGAAGACGCCTACGACAAGGGCCGCCTGATGGGCAGCTTCGCCGAAGAGTGCGCCGACACCTACGGTTTCACCCGCGAGCAGCAGGACGCCTTCGCCATGGCCTCCCTCAACCGCGCGCAAAAAGCCATGGACGAGGGGCGCTTTAACGCCGAGATCACCGCGGTGCAGGCCAAGGTCGGCCGCGAGCTGCGCAGCATCGCCAGCGACGAGCAGCCGCCCAAGGCCCGCCCGGAGAAAATCCCAACGCTGAAACCGGCTTTCCGCGAGGGCGGCACCGTGACCGCGGCCAATGCCAGTTCGATCTCCGACGGCGCCGCGGCGCTGCTGCTGATGCGTTTGTCCGAGGCCGAGAAACGCGGCCTGACGCCGCTGGCGGCGATTCGCGGGCATGCCACCTTCGCCCATGCGCCGAACCTGTTTGCCACCGCGCCGGTCGGTGCGCTGCAACGTTTGCTGACTCGCACTGGCTGGGCGCTGGGCCAGGTCGATCTGTTCGAGATCAACGAGGCCTTCGCCGTGGTACCGATGGCGGCCATGCGCGATCTGGACATCCCCCATGACAAACTCAACGTGCACGGCGGCGCCTGCGCCCTCGGCCACCCCATCGGCGCCTCCGGCGCGCGGCTGCTGGTGACCCTGCTTAGCGCGCTGCAGCAATACGACCTCAAACGTGGCGTGGCCTCGTTGTGTATCGGCGGCGGCGAAGCCACCGCCATGGCCATCGAGCTTCTGTAGGCGCCAACGTCGTTTACAGGTACGTGGCAAGGCCGACACCCTAGTGTTTGTTGGGAGACCGAGAATGATTCCTTCCGAAGAAGAGCTGCAGATCCGCGACATGGCCCGTCAGTTCGCCCAGGAGCGACTCAAACCCTGCGCCGCCGAGTGGGACCGCGAGCACCGTTTTCCCAGTGACGCGCTGCGCGAGATGGGCGAGTTGGGCTTTATGGGCATGCTGGTGCCGGAGGACTGGGGCGGCGCGCAGACCGGCCACCTGGCCTACGCCATGGCCCTGGAGGAAATCGCCGCCGGCGATGGCGCCTGCTCGACCATCATGAGCGTGCACAACTCGGTGGGCTGCATGCCGATCCTGAAATACGGCAGCGAGGAGCAGAAGCAGCGCTTCCTCAGGCCTCTGGCCGAGGGCAAGATGCTCGGCGCCTTCGCCCTCACCGAACCCCAGGCCGGCTCGGACGCCAGCGACCTGCGCACCCGTGCGCGGCGCGACGGCGAGCACTATGTGCTGAACGGCAGCAAGCAGTTCATCACCTCGGGCAGCCATGCCGGAATGGTGATCGTCTTCGCGGTGACCGACCCGGCGGCCGGCAAGAAGGGCATCAGCGCCTTTATCGTGCCCACCGACACGCCCGGCTATTCGGTGCTACGGGTCGAGGACAAACTCGGCCAGCATGCCTCGGATACCTGCCAGATCCAGTTCGACGAGTTGCGCATTCCGGCCAGCCTGCGTTTGGGTGAAGAGGGTGAGGGCTATCGCATCGCCCTGAGCAACCTGGAGGGCGGTCGCATCGGCATCGCCGCGCAGTCGGTGGGCATGGCCCGTGCGGCCTTCGAGGCGGCGCGCGACTATGCCCATGAGCGGGTGACCTTCGGCAAGCCGATCATCGAGCACCAGGCGGTGGCTTTTCGTCTGGCCGATATGGCTACCCAGATCGCCGTGGCGCGGCAGATGGTGCACCACGCCGCCAGCCTGCGCGAAGCCGGCATGGCCTGCCTGACCGAAGCCTCGATGGCCAAGCTGTTCGCCTCGGAGATGGCCGAGCGGGTCTGTTCGGCGGCGCTGCAGACCTTGGGCGGCTATGGCTACCTCAAGGACTTCCCGCTGGAGCGCATCTATCGCGACGTGCGCGTATGCCAGATCTACGAAGGCACCAGCGACGTGCAGCGCCTGGTGATTGCCCGCAACCTGTAATAAGTCGGCAGGCGATTAAGGCCAGTTACAGGCTGTGTGAAAACGTAGCGAGCGAAGGTTAGGCAAGGCAAAAACAGGCGAAAAAGCGCAGTTTACGAGCTGTAAATGAGCATTTTGAGCCGGTTTTTAACGCCACATAACCGAGCGCAGTAGTTTTCACACAGCCTGGTCAGCGGCGTTTTCGTAGCCCGGATGCAATCCGGGGAAATCTACCGCCTGCCAATCCGCTCCCGGATTGCATCCGGGATAGGTTCTGACAAGGCCTCACTGTTAAATCAATGCCTTGGATGACTAGCTTGAAGCGCTTTCAAGCTTCTTTTCCTGGGCGGTGACGTGCTGGCAGATCTCGATGATCTGCTCGCGCATCCAGCGGTTGGCCGGGTCCTGGTCGGTGCTTTCGTGCCAGTACAGGTGGGTTTCCAGCGGTGCCATGTCCTTGAGCGGCAGCTCGACATGGTGCAGGTCGTTGCGCCGGGCGAAACGCTCGGGCACGGTCATCACCATGTCGGTGTTCTGCAGCACTGTGTTGGCCATCAGGTAATGCTGGGAGCGCAGGGCGATCTTGCGCTGGATGCCCATGCGCCCCAGGGCCAGGTCGACATGGCCGAGGCCGCTGCGGCGGCTGGAAATATGGATATGGGTCAGGCCCATATAGTCATCCAGGCTGATCTTGTCCTTGGCCAGCGGGTGGTTCTTGCGCATGGCGCAGACGTAGCGGTCTTCCATCAACTTGACGTGACGCACCTGGGGGTCGGTGTTGAGCGGCGCGTCCACGGCAAAATCCAGGCGCCCGGCGGCCAGTTCCTTGGTGGTTTCCCGGCGGCGCGCCAGCATGCTTTCGATGCACACATTCGGCGCCATGCGTCGCAGGCGCTGGAACAGGGTCGGCAGGATCACCGCCTCGGTGAGGTCGGTCATGCTGATGCGGTAGGTCTTGTTGGCCTGCGCCGGGTTGAAAATGCGGCTTTCCTGCACCGAGATGCGCAACTGCTGCAAGGCGTTGCGCACCGGGCCGATGATGTTCTGCGCCATGGGCGTGGGGACCATGCCCTGGGCGGTGCGCACGAACAGTGGGTCGTTGAAGGTTTCCCGTAGGCGGGCCAGGGCGTTGGATACCGCAGGTTGGGTGATCCCGACTATCTGTCCGGCACGGGTCAGATTGGCCTCGGTGTAGATGGCATCGAAGACGACAAAGAGGTTGAGGTCGACCTTGTTCAGATTCATTACACGCTCACTCCGAGGGTTGTCGGTATCAGTTGATCATATATCGGTGATGAATGTTTATACACGGCGAGAATAGATTAGATAAATCTTAACCCCTGTTCTAGCATCATTTCCAACTCACCTACTCCCTCATTCATCATCAGCGTCAGAAGGTAGCCGCCCATGGATTTCGCCTACTCCCCCAAGGTTCAGGACCTGCGTGAACGTGTCAGCGCGTTTATGCAGGCTTATGTCTATCCAGCCGAAGCCGTGTTCGAACAACAGGTCAATCAGGGCGACCGCTGGCAGCCGACCGCGATCATGGAAGAGCTGAAAGCCAAGGCCAAAGCCGAAGGCCTGTGGAACCTGTTTCTGCCGGAATCCGAGCTGGGCGCCGGCCTGACCAACACCGAATACGCGCCGCTGGCGGAAATCATGGGCAGCTCGCTGATCGGCGCCGAGCCTTTCAACTGCGCCGCGCCGGACACCGGCAATATGGAAGTGCTGGTGCGCTATGCCAACGAAGCGCAGAAGGAAAAGTGGCTCAAGCCATTGCTGTCCGGCGAGATACGTTCGGCCTTCGCCATGACCGAGCCGGGCGTAGCGTCCTCCGACGCTACCAATATGCAAGCCCGCGCCGTGCGCGAGGGTGATGAGTGGGTGATCAATGGCACCAAGTGGTGGACTTCCGGTGCTTGCGACCCGCGCTGCAAGATCATGATCTTTATGGGCCTGACCAATCCGGATGGCCCGCGCCAC
>NZ_JAUYNP010000026.1 GCF_030696055.1 Pseudomonas sp.
TGCAGCGGGGCGATATCGGCGAGAAACACGTCGCCCTTGACCTTGACCCGCAGGCCATTGATCCGCGACTTATTGGCGCGCACCAACTCGGGCAGGTCGAAATCCTCGGCGTAACGCGACAACGGGATACCCGGCACCTCATCCACCCGCACCCCGAGCAGCTGCGCGGCGCTGCGGTTGGCGGCGACTATCGAGCCGCCCATATCGATGGACAGCACCGGGAAATCCAGGGCGCCGAGCAAGGCATTCAGCTCCAGATGGCGTCGCTCGCTGGGCATCAGACCCACGCGCTTGACCCCGAACACCCCAGAGATCGCCTCGAACTTCGGCCGCAGCGACTGGAACTGCAGGTTGATCAGGTTCGGGCAGTGCAGGTAGATGGCATTGCCCTGCTCGCCGCCGACCTCGCCGCGAGCCACGTTGATGCCGTACTCGACCAGCAGATTGAGGATGTCGCGCAGGATGCCAATCCGGTTTTGGCAGTGGACTTTGATACGCATGGCAGGGCTCTAAGCAGGCTTTGGGTGGGCCGCAGACCGAATAAATCGGCGGACACGGCTGAATTGTCGTCAAGAATATGTGACAGATTAGCGCAACAGCAAGACGGAACTGAGCCGCATCGCCAGCCACGTAACCATTTCTTTACGAATTAACCACCCCTTTCTCGCCCCTAGCCCCTAGCAGCAGGCTGCATCGCGGCCGCCACAGGAGTATCCCTAGTTCAAGCAGTTAGCCCACCACAACAACAAGAGCCCCAGCAGGAGGCAACGAGAATGAGCACCCACTATGTGGCTCGCGAACCGGACGACAGCGGCTTTATCCACTACCCGGAAGCCGAACATCAGGTGTGGAATACCCTGATCACCCGCCAGCTCAAGGTGGTCGAGGGCCGCGCCTGTCAGGAATACCTGGACGGCATCGAGCAGCTCGGCCTGCCCCATGAGCGCATCCCGCAGCTGAGCGAGATCAACCAGGTGCTGCAGGCCACCACCGGCTGGCGCGTGGCCCGGGTGCCGGCGCTGATTCCCTTCCAGACCTTCTTCGAATTGCTGGCCAGCAAGCAGTTTCCGGTAGCCACTTTTATCCGCACCCCGGAGGAGCTGGACTACCTGCAAGAGCCGGATATCTTCCACGAGATCTTCGGCCACTGCCCGCTGCTGACCAACCCCTGGTTCGCCGAATTCACCCACACCTACGGCAAACTCGGCCTCAAGGCCAGCAAGGAAGAACGCGTCTATCTGGCGCGCCTGTACTGGCTGACCATAGAGTTCGGCCTGGTCGATACCAGCCAAGGGCGCAGGATCTACGGCGGCGGCATCCTGTCCTCACCGAAGGAAACCCTCTATAGCCTGTCCGATCGGCCCGAGCACCTGGCCTTCGACCCGATCGAGGCAATGCGCACGCCCTACCGCATCGACATCCTGCAGCCGCTGTATTTCGTCTTGCCGGAGCTCAAGCGCCTGTTCGAACTGGCCCATGAGGACATCATGGCGATGGTTCCGCAGGCCATGCGCCTGGGCCTGCATGCACCCAAGTTTTCGCCAAAAGCCGCATAACGGCGTTGTAGCCGGGTAGGTTGGACTGAGCTGCGCGAAGCCCAACATTGCGTCCATAAGCTGTCAGACGAGCGGGACGTCAGGCGGCGTGCTGCGCACTCCCTGTTGGGCTTCACTGCGTTCAGCACCAACCTACGCTCATTTATTACCCTTCATTCCGGAGAATCCCTATGACCCTTGCCCAAGCCCAATGCGAAGCCTGCCGCGCCGATGCACCGAAAGTCTCGGATGACGAACTGGCCGAACTGATACGCGAGATCCCCGACTGGAATATCGAAGTGCGCGACGGCCATATGGAGCTGGAGCGGGTCTTCCTGTTCCGCACCTTCAAGCACGCCCTGGCCTTTACCAATGCGGTGGGCGCCATAGCCGAGGAAGTCGGCCACCACCCGGCCCTGCTCACCGAATGGGGCAAGGTCACCGTCACCTGGTGGAGCCACGAGATGAAAGGCCTGCACCGCAACGACTTCATCATGGCGGCGCGCACCGATGTGCTGGCCGCCAGCGCCGAGGGCCGCAAGTGAGCCATTTCGCCACGATAGTCCGGGTCCCCGGCGACCCGATTCTCGGCCTGATGGACGCCTACCGCGCGGACAGCAACCCCGCCAAGCTCGACCTGGGCGTCGGCGTGTACAAGGACGCCCAGGGCCTGACGCCTATTCCGCGAGCGGTCAAACTGGCCGAGCAAGGCCTGCTGCAAAGCGAAACCACCAAGAGCTATATCGGCGGCCATGGCGATGCGCTGTTCTGCGCGCGCCTGGCCCAGCTGGTGCTGGGCGTCGATAACCCGCTGCTGCAGGAACGCGCGGCTGCCAGCCAGACCCCCGGCGGCACCGGCGCCCTGCGCCTGGCCGCGGATTTTATCGGCCGTTGCCTGCCGAACCGCGGCATCTGGCTGAGCGACCCGACCTGGCCGATCCACGAAAGCATCTTCGCCGCCGCCGGTTTGCGCGTCGGCCATTACCCCTATGTCGGCGCGGATAACCAGCTGCAGGTCGAGACGATGCTCGAGGCGCTGAACCAGGTGCCCAAGGGCGATGTGGTACTGCTGCATGCCTGCTGCCATAACCCCACGGGCTTCGACCTGACCCCGCGCGACTGGAAGCGCGTGCTGGAAGTGGTCAAGGCGCGCGAATTGCTGCCGCTGCTGGACTTCGCCTACCAGGGCTTCGGCGACGGCCTGGAGCAGGACGCCTTCGCCGTGCGCCTGTTTGCCGCCGAGCTGCCCGAACTGCTGATCACCAGTTCCTGCTCGAAGAACTTCGGCCTGTACCGCGAACGCACCGGCGCTCTGCTGGTCTGCGCCGAGAGCGCCGACAAGCTGCAGGATGTGCGCAGCCAACTGGCCTTTATCGCGCGCAATCTGTGGTCCACCCCGCCGGCCCATGGCGCCGCCGTGGTCGCCAGCATCCTCGACAATGCCGAGCTGAAGCGTCTCTGGATGGACGAACTGGAAGCCATGCGCCAACGCGTCGTCAGTCTGCGACTAGGGCTGGTGCAAGCCTTGCAGCCTTATGGTCTGGCCGAGCGCTTCGCCCATATCGCCCAGCAACGCGGCATGTTCTCCTACACCGGCCTGAGCCCTGCCCAGGTACAGCAGCTGCGCGATAAGTACAGCGTCTATATGGTCGGCAGCGGCCGGGCCAATATGGCCGGGCTGGCTGCCCAGCGCCTGGATCAGCTGGCCCGCGCCATTGCCCGGGTCTGCATTTAAGCGCACGCCTGGCCCGCCAGCACGACGGGCAAGGTCGCGCCTGACTAGCCCTGCTGGCTATCCACCGCACAGTTGATCATCCACGACACCCCGAAGCGATCGGTGAGCATGGCAAAGCGCGTGGCCCAGAAGGTCTGCTGCAGCTCCATCTGCACCGAGCCCTGGGCGGACAGCGCCGCATACAGGCGCTCCGCCTCGGGCACGTTATCCACCTGCAGGGAGATCGAGCAGCCTTTGATGCCCGCATACGGAGACTGCGGCAATGTGTCGGAGGCCATCAGCAGCTGGTCGCCCACCGTCAGGCAGACGTGGATGACCCGGTCGTGGAACTCGGCCGGAATATTGCCGGCCTCCGGGCTCTCGCCGAAGCGCATCAGCTGCAGGCTGCCGCCCAGGCATTCGGCGTAGAACTTGAAGGCGGCTTCGCACTGGCCGTCGAAGAACAGATAGGCATGGATTTTCATGGCAGGCTCCTTAGTCCTTGGCGCTCATTTGCGCGCGGATGCGCTCTTCCTGCTCGCGCAGTTCGGGGGTGAATTCGGCGCCGAAGTCCTCGGCCGCGAAGATCTGCCGGATCTCGATCTCGGAGTCCCCCGGCATGGGATTGGGGCAGCGTTTGACCCAGGCGATGCACTCTTGCAGGGAGCTCGCCTGGAAGATCCAGAAGCCGGCGATCAGCTCCTTGGTTTCCATAAAGGGGCCATCGACCACGCTGCGCTGGCTGCCAGAAAACCTGACCCGCGCCCCCCGGCTGCTCGGATGCAAGCCTTCACCGGCCTGCATCACACCCGCCTCGACCAACTCCTCGTTGTAACGCCCCATGGCCGCCAGCAGCTCCTCGCTGGGCATGACGCCGGCTTCGGAATCCGCGGTGGCCTTGACTATCACCATAAAACGCATCGTCTTTCTCCTTGTTTAAGCGGGTCGGTAAGCCTGCCAGGACCGATGTGCACCCTAGGGCAGACAGTGAATCCCAGGTTGGGTTCTAAACCTTAGTCGAGCGGCAGCAGGCTGAATCGACAGGCGGGAGAATTTTTTTAGACGAGTCGCCGATCACGCTTCTGCGCGCCCCCTACAGGGCTGAGCGAGCCGGGCTATAGTGGGCTGAACTCAAGCTGCTGGAGTGGGGTCATGCTGCGTCTATTCGCCCTGCTCTGGCTGCTCGGCTTGTGCGCCCCGCTGCAGGCGGAAATCCTCACCTATGCGCCGCCCGAGGTGGCGGACGACCCGCGCAACCGCTATCCGCTGCTGCTACTGCAACTGGCGCTGGACCAGGCCGGCGGCGACTACCAGCTGCAGCCTTCGGCGACGCCCATGCAGCAAGGCCGCGTATTTATGGAGCTGGCCCACGGCCGCAACGTGCGAGTGGCCTGGAGCATGACCAGCCTGGAGCGCGAGGCGCAGTTGCTGCCGATCCGCATCCCCCTCTACAAGGGTCTGATCGGCTGGCGCCTGGCACTGGTGAAGGCCGAACGCCGCGAACTGCTGCATAAGGTACGCAACCTGGAAGAGCTGGGCCGCTTCAGCGCCGGCCAGGGTCACGACTGGCCCGACACAGAGATACTGCGCGCCAATGGTCTGCCGGTGGTGGGCGTGCCGAACTACCAGAGCCTGTTCAGCATGCTGACCCTGGGCCGCTTCGATTACTTCCCGCGTTCCCTGGCGGAAGTCTGGGCCGAGGCCGAGCAGCAGCGCGCCGGCGGCCTGGTGGTGGACGACAGCCTGGTGCTGCACTACCCCAGCGCCGTCTACTTCTTCGTCAACCCCAAGGACGTCGCCCTGGCCGCGCATATCGAACGCGGCCTGGAACTGGCCATCGCCGACGGCAGCTTCGAGCGGCTGTTCCAGGTCCATTACGGCGAGTACATCGAACGGGCGCAGCTCGGCAAACGGCGGATATTGCACCTGAACAATCCCCTGCTGCCGCCGCAAACCCCGCTGCAACGCAAGGAACTATGGTTTCAGCCGCAGTAACCAACCCCGTTTAGAACCTGTTGCGGATCTCGCGAGCTAGAGCGAGGCAAGGCAAAAACAGCCGAGGAAGCGGAGTTTACGGGTTGTAAATGAGCATTCCGAGGCTGTTTTTAACGCAGTATCGCCGACGCGCAGCAG
>NZ_JAUYNP010000027.1 GCF_030696055.1 Pseudomonas sp.
GCCCGGATGCAATCCGGGGTGTGGCGGCATCCCGGATTGCATCCGGGCTACGGAAATGGTCTGGGGTGGCGTAGGTTGGGCTGAGCTCTGCGAAGCCCAACGCAGGTTTGGGTGGCGGTTTGTTGGGCTTTGTCGCTGCACTTCTCAACCCAGCCTAGGATGCAGCTAACCGCGCCATTTCTCGCCGGGAATGACGATCATCGAGAAGTAGGGCGAGGACATCGGCTCCACCTCATCTAGCGCGACTATGCGCTGGTTGCCCATGGTCGCGCGCTCGACGTAGTGGGCGCGCTGATCAATGCCCAGTTCCTGCAGCACGCGGCGGACCTTCTCGAAATTGCGCCCCAGCTTCATCACCACGGCGGCTTCGGCGTCCTGCAGGCGCTGCTTGAGTTCGTTCTCGGGCAGTACGCCGGAGAGCACGCTTAAAGATTGGTTGCGGTACACCAGCGGGGTGCCGAGCACCGAGGCGCAGCCGAGCATGGAGCACACGCCGGGCACTACTTCCACCTGATACTGTGCGGCCAGGCGGTCGTGTAGGTACATATAGGAGCCGTAGAAGAACGGGTCGCCTTCGCAGATCACCGCCACGTCGCGGCCGGCATCCAGCTGGACGGCGATCTGCACCGCGCAGGTGTCGTAGAAGTCGCTGATCACATCCTCATAGGAAAGCGGCGCAGCGAGCTTTTCCGTGGTCACCGGGTACACCAGCGGCAGGCGCTGCTGCGCCTCGGTCAGGTGTTGTTCGATAATGCCGAAGGCGTTGCCGCCCTGGCCCTGGTTGGCTTTGGCCTTGGCCACGAAGTAGCCCACCACGGGTGCCGATTGCAGCAAACGCAGGGCCTTGAGGGTGATCAGCTCCGGGTCGCCGGGGCCGACGCCGAGACCGATCAGACGTCCTTTAGCACTCATCACTCCACCTCCGTGGCCAGGGCGTTGACCGCGGCCACCGCCATGGCGCTGCCGCCGCGACGGCCGCGCACTATTACATAGGGCACGCCGCGGCTGTCGGCGGCGAGGGCGTCCTTGGATTCCGCTGCGCCGATAAAGCCCACCGGCATGCCGATGATCAGCGCCGGTTTCGGCGCGCCGGCGTCGAGCATTTCCAGCAGGTAGAACAGCGCGGTGGGGGCGTTGCCGATCACCACCACGCTGCCTTCCAGATGTTCGCGCCAGTGTTCCAGGGCCGCCGCCGAGCGGGTGTTGCCCAACTCGCGGGCCAGCTCCGGCACGCCGTCCTGATGCAGGGTGCAGATCACCGGGTTGTTGGCGGCCAGGCGCGGGCGGGTGATGCCCTCGGCGACCATCCGCGCATCGCAGAGAATCGGCGCGCCCTTGGCCAGCGCGGCGCGGCCGGCGGCACCGGCACCGGGGGAGAAGCGCAGGTCCTGCACCACATCGACCATGCCGCAGGCGTGGATCAGCCGTACCGCGAGCTTTTCCAGATCAGCAGGGATGGTGCTGAGGTCGGCCTCGGCGCGGATGGTGGCGAAGGATTGGCGGTAGATTTCCTGGCCATCACGGATGTACTCAAGCATCGCTGTTTCCTGTTGCGCAGTGGGCGGCGAACCAGTCGCCGGCTTCGTCGATATCGAGGGAGTGCGCCAGCGACTGGCCGAAGCCGGCCACCCCGGGCATGCGTTGGTAAAGCTGGTAGCGGCCAGCATCTGTGGCCAGCAGGGTGAAGGGTGCGATATGCGCGGCGGCGCAGGAGCGTGGGCAGGCGCTGAGGTGTACCTGCGGCCGTGCGCTGCAGGCGCGCAGCAGCTCGGCCAGGCGCAGGGCATCGGCCTTGCTGTCGGTTAGGCCCTTGGCGCAGGCGGCAGAGCCGGTGCAGGCGATCAG
The DNA here is from genome assembly GCF_030696055.1 of Pseudomonas sp. Classification (GTDB taxonomy): domain Bacteria; phylum Pseudomonadota; class Gammaproteobacteria; order Pseudomonadales; family Pseudomonadaceae; genus Aquipseudomonas. Next base: position 1,846 of record NZ_JAUYNP010000027.1, read on the forward strand.
GCCGGTTAGCGGGTCGTGCGGATCGGTCAGCAGGCCGAGTTGGTTTAGCTCATGCAGCACGGCTGCGGCTGCTGCCGTGGGGATATTGGGCAGCAACAGGCCCTGCCAGGGCGTCAGGCGCAGGCTGGCATCGCCATGCTGCTCGGCCAATTCGGCCAGGGCGCTCAATTGCTCCGCATCGATACGACCCAGACGGGCAGCGGCGGCGGCCATGCACAAACCCGCCTGCTGCTGCGGATAAGTGCCGATAGGCGCGCGTTGGTTGACCGGTGCGCGTTGCCAGTCGCTCGGGGCAGCTTGCACGGCGAAGGGCAGGCGTGCCTGCAGCTGTTGCAGCAGTTGCTGGGGCGGAGTGATGGCCAGCAGCTGGCGCATACGGCTGTGTTCGCCGCCGGTCAGTTGGAGAAACAGCATCAGCAGCTGTTCCACCAGCAGTGGCGCTTGCTCAAGCGTTACCACGCCCAGCGGGGTGTCGCCCGGACAGCCGGCCAGGCCAAAGGCCAGGCGCGCAGGCTGGCCGGGTAGGGCGCTAAGCCAGAGGTCATGGGGGTGCTCGAGCATGGCCAGGGCTTCGCCGCCGTCCAGCTGGATGGCGAACTTGGCCGAGAGCGCGTGCAGCGCCGGATTGTCTTGCAGCAGGCCGAGCAACTCGGCGGCCAGTGGGCGAGTATCCAGCAGCGCCTGCGGATCGAGGCCAGCGGCGGGGCTGAGCAGCAGGTTGCGCACATCGTCGGCGGCCGGGTTGCGCGGTCCCAGGCCGGCGGCCAGCAGGCGTTCAATCAGCGCCTGCTCGGCTTCGGCATGCACGCCGCGGATCTGCAGGTTGCTGCGGTTGGTCAGCTCCAGCACGCCGCTGGCGCACTGCTCGGCTGCTGCGGCGATGGCCCGCGCCTGGGCGCTGCTCAGGTTGCCGCCGGCCAGTTTGATTCGGCAGATGCCGCCGTCCAGCGCCGGTACGATGCGCAGCAGGCCGGGGCACGCGCTTGGGCGCGGTACGGGCGAATCGACGGTGGTTGGACGGTCGCGCAAAGGGTCACCAGCAACAAAGACGCGGCGACCGAACCAGCAGAACCCACCCAAGTGGTAAGGGGAGACTCCATGGCATCGGTACACCCCGCCCGATGTTGGCACTCGCGACCAGCGTCGTCGGCAGGTCTCCTGGCTCACAGGTCTTGATCGGCCGCGCCTTCCCGGTTTCCCAGTGGCATCGATGCGGCAGACTCGCTGTTTACAGTTGCGGGGGCAGCTCGGTCGCGATCAGCGGATCGCTCCGTATTCCCTCTTAGGCCCCTAGCGCTATAGCGGCGGGCACCGACGAAGGCGCTATTATGCCCGCTTTGCCTGGCGCTACGACAGCCTTGCTCGTCGGCCGGGCGCGAGACCTTTGGTTTGAGGAGTGCGCATGACGCTCTGGTTGAGTTTGCTGGGTATAGAAGAAAAGGGTGGTGCCGGGCTTGTTCAGCCGGCCCGCCAGGCTTTGCGCGGGGCCAGCCGTATAGGATTGGAGGAGTGCGCATGACAGCCTGGTTGACGCTGGTGGGGATAGGGGAGGAGGGCTATGCCGGGCTTGGCGAGCCGGCACGCCAGGCTTTACGCGGGGCCAGCTGCATAATCGGTGGCGCACGCCAGTTGGCGCTGCTGCCGGATGAGCTGCCTGGGCAACGCGAGCCATGGCCCAGCCCCTTTAGCCTGGAGCCGCTGTTGGCGCGGCGCGGCACGCCTTTGTGCGTGTTGGCCAGTGGCGATCCGATGTTTTTTGGCGTCGGTGCGAGCCTGGCGCGGCAGCTGCCGGTCGAGGAAATGCACATATTGCCGGCTTCCTCGTCGGTCTCCCTGGCCGCCGCGCGCCTGGGCTGGGCTTTGCAGGAGGTCGAGGTGCTGTCGCTGGTGGCGCGACCCTTGGCGGCGCTGCAGGCGCGGATTTTCCCCGGCGCTCGCCTGCTGTTACTGAGCAACGATGGCGACAGCCCAGCGGCGGTGGCCGAACTGTTACGCCAGCGCGGCTTCGGCCCCAGCCGTCTGACACTACTGGAGCACCTCGGTGGTGCGACTGAACGGCGGCTGGATGGCTTGGCCAGCGACTGGCATTGGCCGCGCGCCGCCGATCTCAACCTGCTCGCGGTCGAGTGCGTGGCCGGCGCAGAGGCCCGTTGCCTGGCATTGACCCCGGGCCTGGCCGACAGCCTGTACCAGCATGACGGTCAACTGACCAAGCGCGACGTGCGCGCCATCACCCTGGCGCGTCTGGCGCCGCTGCCGGGCGAGCTGCTCTGGGACGTGGGCGCGGGCTGCGGTTCCATAGGTATCGAATGGATGCGCGCCCACCCCAGTTGCCGCGCCATTGCCATCGAGGCGGACCCAGGCCGCCAGGCCCATATCCAGCACAACCGCGACGCCCTGGGTGTGCCGGCCCTGCAGCTGGTGGCCGGCCGGGCCCCCGAGGCGCTCGCAGGTTTGCCCACACCGGATGCGATTTTTATCGGTGGCGGCGTTACCGTTCCGGGTGTGCTGGAGCAATGCTGGGCCAGCCTCAAGCCCGGAGGGCGGCTGCTGACCAATGCGGTGACCCTGCAAAGCGAGGCGACCCTGGTCAGCTGGCGCGAGCAGCATGGCGGTGAGTTGACCCGCATCGCCCTTGCCCAGGCCCAGCCGTTGGGTGAGTTCGATACCTGGCGCAGCGCCTTGCCGATTACCTTGCTGCAGGTCCACAAGCCATTATGAAGCGCTTGCTATTGCTCGGCGGAATCGGCGAAGCCTTGCGCCTCGCCCGCCGCCTGGGCCCCACGCACATCTACAGCCTCGCCGGCCTGGGCCAGGTGCCGGACGACCTGACTTGTCAGGTGCGGGTCGGCGGCTTTGGCGGGGCAGAGGGGCTGGCGGACTTTATCGCAGCCGAGGGCATCGACCTGCTGCTCGACGCCACCCACCCTTATGCCGCGCAGATCAGCCGCAATGCCGCCCGCGCCGCGACACTGGCGGGCATTCCTTGCTGGGCCTTGCGCCGTCCCGGCTGGCAGGCGGAAGCGGCCGACGACTGGCGTGAAGTGGACGACTGGGGCGGGTTGACCGAGGCCTTGCAAGACTTCCAGCGGCCGTTGTTTACCCTGGGCCGCGAGCCGCTGGCGCACCTACATGAGATCCCCGTGCACCAGCAGTGGACGGTGCGTTGCCTGCAAGCCTTGCCCGCTACCCCCCGCGCCGAGATTATCGGCGCGCGCGGGCCGTTCAACCTGGAAGGCGAGCGCGAACTGTTCACCCGGCTGCGTAGCGATGTGCTGATCAGCAAGAACAGTGGCAGCCAGTCCACCGAGCCGAAACTGCAAGTGGCCCGCGAGCTGGGCTTGCCCGTATTGTTGCTGCGCCGTCCGCAGTTGCCGCCGGTTGACCGTGAATTCGCCAACCTCGATGAGATATGGCAGGCGCTGCTGGAGGCGGGGGTGTAGAAAGCCTACGAAAACGGGTCGCCTGTTAATTCTCGTCGGAGTCGCCTAACCCTTGGGCGGCGAGGGAAGGGCGCCGCACGGCTGATCCACCAGGCAGAAGCGGTAAGCACCGCCCCCGGCTGCCTTGGCCTGGTACATGGCAGCATCGGCCCGGCTGAGCAGCTCCTCGGCCGACTGCCCGTCGCGGGGGTAGAGGCTGATGCCGATGCTGATATGGGTCTGGACCGCATGCTCATCGATCCCGAACGGACGATCGAGGCTGGCGACCAACTGCCTGGCCAGGGCCTCGACCACCTCGGCATGCTCGAGGTGGGTGACCAGAAGGGCGAATTCGTCGCCGCTCAAGCGGGCCACCACATCGGACTTGCGCACCGCCCGGCCGAGGCGCTCGGACACGGCGATCAGCAGCTTGTCACCGCAGGCGTGGCCCAGGCTGTCGTTGATGCTCTTGAAGCGATCGAGGTCGAGAAACATCAGGGCGAACAGTTGCCGGGTGGGCGCCGCATGGTTGATCGCCTGGTGCAGCAGGTCGAGGAACAGGATCCGGTTGGGCAGACCGGTGAGCCCGTCGTGGTAGGCGAGGCGGCGCATTTCCGCGTGTTCCTGATCCGACACCGTGAGGCTGTGCTGGATGGCGATGAAGTGGGTGATGGCGCCACTGGGGTCGAGCAGCGGGGTGATGACCTGATTGACCCTGTAGTAGCTGCCATCCTTGCGCCGTTCGACCAGCTCCCCTTGCCAGGGTTGGCCGGCGAGTATGGTCTGCCACAGGTCCTGGTAGAAGCTCGGGCTTTGCTTGCCCGAATACAGCATATGCGGCGTCTGCCCGAGCAGCTCCCGGCGCGGATAGCCGCTCAGGCGGCAGAAGGCCTCGTTCAACCAGACAATGTGCCCGCTGCGGTCGGTAATCAGTATGGCGTTTGTCGCGGCCTCCAATGCCCTCACCAACAGTTGTTGGCCCTGCTTGTTCATTGGTACCTCCGCGGGCGAAGCGCTGACGCCATGGCCCCTCGGCTAAAGCTACTCGTCTACTCCGCATTCTTGATCAAAATCGGCAAGTGGCCCTTGGATATTCGCTCCTGGGCTATACAAGCATCGCTTGCGGCACCATCTCGTCTGCGTTGATCTGGCCCCTGGTCTCTTGCTAGTCGAGCTGCGCCCACAAGCTGTGGTGAGCCACTGTCCGGGCGGGCTTGGTTCGCCGCGCTTGAGCTCGGTCCGCAAACTCTACCGGGCGACCTCAGCGCTGATTGCCGCTGGTCGTATAACTAAAAGCTAGAAATAGACTGGCAGCTCACCCATAACAAATTCAATGTCTTAGTTGATTTTTTGAACAATTCACATTAATCAACTCTAGGAATTAGTTTGAATTCCTGTAACTAATTTCTGGAAAAATGGTGAAGGTTAACTAAAGTCTAGAAAAAGAGAAGAGGCCTCTAGGAGAGGGGTATGAAGCCAAGCCTATCCGCCAAGTCCAGTGCGCGAGACTTGGTACACAAGGCATATCGTGCTCGTGGGCACAGGGCTAATAACCTGTGGCTTGTATATAGTCCAAAAACTGATAGGGACTGGCTTCTTAATTCCGATCTGCAATACATCTACTGGCTATATTTCCTTGAGTCTGACAAGACTGTCGCCAATTTCGAAATATTTGAGCGCAAGGCAGAATCCCCTGACTTCCTAGTAAACTACCGTGATGGTTCATCGGAAGTTCATTTCGTTAAGAGTAATAAGTCTGGGGTCCCGGAGTCATATCCTGTTGATGGATACAATTTATCATGCAGGTGTTTTGACTATGAAATCCTTGATGCGGTCGCTATTGAAGCTCTACGTTGGGCGAAGCCTTTAGCGTTTGCGGCAAGCATTAGAGGCGAACAGTGCATAAGCCTTATGAATTCAGTTGCGTTTTACTTCAGTAGAGTCAGGGCTGGGACTATAGGAGATGTGGTTTCTTATCTTGGCGAGTATGACCACTCAGAAGTTGTAGGGGCGATTATTCGCCAGTATTCAAGAGATTTTATTAAAATCTCACTAGAAAGTGGCCCTTTCAGCTTGAATACTTGCTGGGAAATCTCAGCATGAAGGCCCCCATCAACTTAAGCCATGTCAATGACCCTATAGATAGTTGGCCACGTATCGACGCGGATACACTGGCTCCAGATGA
>NZ_JAUYNP010000041.1 GCF_030696055.1 Pseudomonas sp.
CGAAGACATCATGCAGGCCGAGCCGAGCTTTATCGAAAAGGCCGCCGAGGGCCTGGTGCTGGCCTTCTTCAACCAGGGTGAGGTGTGCACCTGCCCGTCGCGGGCGCTGGTGCAGGAGTCGATCTACCCGGCCTTTATGAAAGAGGTGATGAAGAAGGTCGAGCAGATCAAGCGCGGCGACCCGCTGGACACCGAAACCATGGTCGGCGCCCAGGCCTCCGAGCAGCAGTTCGACAAGATCCTGAGCTACCTGGAAATCGCCAAGCAGGAAGGCGCCGAACTGCTGACCGGCGGCGCAGTGGAGCGCCTCGCCGGCAGCCTGGACGGCGGTTATTACATCCAGCCGACCCTGCTCAAGGGTCACAACAAGATGCGCGTGTTCCAGGAGGAGATCTTCGGCCCGGTGGTCAGCGTCACCACCTTCAAGGACGAAGCCGAAGCCCTGGCCATTGCCAACGACACCGAGTTCGGCCTCGGCGCCGGCCTGTGGACCCGCGACATCAACCGCGCCTACCGCATGGGCCGGGCGATCAAGGCCGGGCGCGTGTGGACCAACTGCTACCACCTGTATCCGGCGCACGCCGCGTTCGGCGGCTACAAGAAGTCCGGGGTCGGCCGCGAGACCCACAAGATGATGCTCGACCACTACCAACAGACCAAGAACCTGCTGGTCAGCTATGACATCAACCCGCTGGGCTTTTTCTAAGATTCACCAGTTCCGCGTAATGGCGGAACGGGTCTGGAAACGCCTTCCACATAGCTAAAAACGCAAAACGCCGTGCCAGCCGCCATATCCCGTTGCAGCTGGCATAGGCGTTGCGTACATCCGCAAGTCTCTTGGACTGTTTAATTCTCAGGGCGGGTACTCAATGACTACTGCAACGACACTCAAACCTACACTCGGCACCCTGCACCTCTGGGGCATAGCCGTCGGCCTGGTGATTTCCGGCGAATACTTCGGCTGGAGCTACGGCTGGGGCAGCGCCGGCACGCTGGGCTTTCTAGTCACCGCGCTGATGGTGGCGGCGATGTACACCTGTTTTATCTTCAGCTTCACCGAACTGACCACCGCCATTCCCCACGCGGGCGGCCCCTTCGCCTACAGCCGGCGGGCCTTCGGTGAGAAAGGCGGTTTGATCGCCGGGCTCGCCACGCTGATCGAGTTCGTCTTCGCCCCGCCGGCCATCGCCATGGCCATCGGCGCCTACCTCAACGTGCAGTTTCCGGGGCTGGACCCCAAACTCGCGGCGGTCGGGGCGTATGCCATCTTTATGACCCTGAATATCCTCGGCGTCAGCATTGCCGCCACTTTCGAGCTGGTGGTCACGGTGCTCGCGGTCGCCGAATTGCTAGTGTTTATGGGCGTGGTCGCACCGGGCTTCAGCTTCAGCAACTTCGCCCTGAACGGCTGGGCCGGCGCCAATGAGTTCAGCAGCGCCTCAATCTCCGGGATCTTCGCGGCTATCCCCTTCGCCATCTGGTTCTTCCTGGCCATCGAAGGCGCCGCCATGGCCGCCGAAGAAGCCAAGGACCCCAAACGCACCATTCCCCGCGCCTATGTCAGCGGCATCCTGACCCTGGTATTCCTGGCCCTCGGTGTGATGATCATGGCCGGCGGCGTGGGCGACTGGCGCCAGCTGTCGAATATCAACGACCCGCTGCCCCAGGCGATGAAAGCCGTGGTCGGCGACAACTCCACCTGGATGCATATGCTGGTGTGGATCGGTCTGTTCGGCCTGGTGGCGAGCTTCCACGGCATCATCCTCGGCTACTCGCGGCAGTTCTTCGCCCTGGCCCGCGCCGGTTACCTGCCGGCCGGCCTGGCCAAGCTGAACCGTTTCCAAACGCCACACCGGGCCATCCTCGCCGGCGGCGTGATCGGCATCGCGGCGATCTACAGCGACGGTCTGATCAACCTGCAAGGCATGAGCCTGACCGCGGCGATGATCACCATGTCGGTGTTCGGCGCCATCGTCATGTACATCATCAGCATGCTCAGCCTGTTCCGCCTGCGTAAAACCGAGCCGAACCTGGAGCGCAGCTTCCGCGCCCCGGGCTACCCGATAGTGCCCGGTATCGCCCTGGCCCTGGCGCTGGTTTGCCTGGTGGCGATGGCCTGGTTCAATACTCTGATCGGCCTGATTTTCCTCGGCTTTATGGGTGCCGGCTTTATCTACTTCCAACTGACCCACCGGCAGCGCTCCGAAGCGCCGGCTGACGCCATGCTGACCGGCGTTTAAGCCACATCTCGGTTGCACCTCTGCCGGGCCCTTACCCGGCAGAGGCCCCATTTAGGTGCAGGTCGCCACGCCGTGCTATAAGCCGCGCGTGGCTTGCCTTTGTCGCGCTAACGAGCCGCTTTAGGAGTAGCTACGTATGGCCCGTTTTTCCCATTCCGTCGGTGGTGAAACCTACCGTTTCGACAGCCTCAAGGAGCTGCTGGCCAAGGCCAGCCCGGCGCGCTCCGGCGACTTTCTGGCCGGGGTCGCGGCGAGCAACGCCGGCGAGCGGGTGGCCGCGCAGATGGCCCTGGCCGATCTGCCGCTGCAGCACTTTCTCGACGAGGCGTTGATCCCCTACGAGGAAGACGAAGTCACCCGGTTGATTATCGACAGCCATGACCAGGAAGCCTTCGCCGCGGTCAGCCACCTGACGGTGGGCGGTTTGCGCGACTGGCTGCTCGGCGACAGCGCCGACGAAGCCGCACTGCGCGCCCTGGCCCCGGGGCTGACCCCGGAAATGGCCGCGGCGGTGTCGAAGATCATGCGCGTGCAGGACCTGGTGCTGGTGGCGCAGAAAATCCGCGTGGTCAGCCGCTTTCGCAACACGGTCGGGCTGCGCGGGCGCATGTCCACCCGCCTGCAGCCGAACCATCCGACCGACGAGCCCGCCGGCATAGCCGCGAGCATTCTCGACGGTCTGTTGTACGGCAACGGCGACGCCATGATCGGCATCAACCCGGCCACCGACAGCATCGCGAGCATCTGCGAGATGCTGCGCATGCTCGATGGCATCATCCAGCGCTACGAAATTCCCACCCAGGCCTGCGTGCTGACCCACGTCACCACCTCGATCGCCGCCATCGAGCGCGGCGTACCGCTGGACCTGGTTTTCCAATCCATCGCCGGCACCGAGGCGGCCAACGCCAGCTTCGGCGTCAGCCTAAAGATTCTCCAGGAAGGCCATGAGGCCGGCCTGTCGCTCAAGCGCGGCACAATTGGCGACAACCTGATGTATTTCGAGACCGGCCAGGGTAGCGCGCTGTCCGCCGGCGCCCACCATGGCCTCGACCAGCAGACCTGCGAGACCCGCGCCTATGCGGTGGCGCGGCATTTCAAGCCGTTCCTGGTGAATACCGTGGTCGGCTTTATCGGCCCCGAATACCTGTACAACGGCAAGCAGATCATTCGCGCCGGGTTAGAAGACCACTTCTGCGGCAAGCTGCTGGGCCTGCCCATGGGCTGCGACATCTGCTACACCAACCACGCCGAAGCCGACCAGGACGATATGGACGTGCTGCTGACCCTGCTCCGTGTGGCCGGGAACAACTTCATCATGGGCATTCCCGGCTCCGATGACGTGATGCTCAACTACCAGACCACCTCCTTCCACGACGCCCTCTACGCCCGGCAGAGCCTGGGCCTGAAGCCGGCCCCGGAATTCGAGGACTGGCTGCAGCGCATGGGCATCTTCACCCAGGCCGACGGCCGCCCGCGCCTGGGCAACAACCTGCCACCGGCGTTTCGCCAGGCTCTGACGCAGCTTGGTTAGTAAAGGAGCCACTTATGTACGATGACAGCCCCGCCAGCGGCGCCAGCGAAAATCCCTGGCAGCAACTGCGCAACCTGACCCCGGCGCGCATCGCCCTGGGCCGCGCCGGCACCAGCATGCCGACCCGCGCCCAGCTGGACTTCCAGTTCGCCCACGCCCAGGCCCGCGATGCCGTGCACCTGGCCTTCGACCACGCCGCCCTGAGCGCCGGCCTATGCCTGCGGCAACGCCACAGCCTGCTGCTGCACAGCGCCGCCGAGAACCGCGACACCTACCTGCAGCGCCCGGACCTGGGCCGGCGCCTAAGCGCGGCATCCACCGAGCTATTGCGCCGGCACTATGAGGACAATCCTGGCGGCTACGATCTGGCCCTGGTGGTGGCCGACGGCCTGTCCGCCCTGGCCGTGCACCGGCATGCCCTGCCGATGCTGGAACGCATCGAGGAGCAGGCCCTGGCCGAAGGCTGGAGCCTGGCGCCGGTGACGCTGGTCAGCCAGGGCCGGGTCGCGGTGGCCGATGAGGTGGCCGAACTGCTCGGCGCGCGCATGGTGGTGATACTGATAGGCGAGCGCCCCGGCCTGAGTTCGCCGGACAGCCTGGGCCTGTATTTCACCTACGCGCCCAAGGTCGGCCTGACCGACGCCTACCGCAACTGCATCTCCAACGTGCGCCTGGAAGGCCTGAGCTACGCCATGGCCAGCCACCGCCTGCTGTACCTGATGCGCGAGGCCTGCCGCCGCCAGCTGTCCGGGGTCAATCTGAAGGATGAGGCCGAGGTGCCGCTGCTCGCCGGTTCAGGCACATCCGAGAACTTCTTGCTGGGCTGAACCGGCCCTTGATCTGTCAACACAACCAAACGCTTGTTTTGATTGCGCTTTCCAAAAGCCTTAGGCAGCATCGGGCTCGTTCGCAGGCAGCGCTATTCTGTTGCCGAGGCCATCCACCTTAATGTCGAGGCTCACCATGCGCATAGTGCAAGCCACACTGGAACATCTGGACCAACTGAACCCATTGTTCGTCAACTACCGCGAACTCTTCGGCCAACTGGCCTACCCGGACTCCTCGCGCAGCTTTCTGGAAAAGCGCATCAGCCGCCAAGAGTCGGTGATCTACCTGGCCATGGCCGACGATGAAGACAAGATCCTCGGTTTCTGCCAGCTCTACCCCAGCTTCTCCTCGCTGTCGCTCAAGCGCGTATGGATTCTCAACGACATCTATGTGTGCCAGGACGCGCGCCGTCAGCTGGTGGCCGACCGCCTGCTGCAGGCCGCCAAGAAGATGGCCAAGGAAACCAACGCAGTACGTCTGCGCGTGGCCTCCAGCATCAATAACGCTGTGGCGCACAAACTGTACGAATCCATAGGTTTCGTCGAAGACACCGAGTTCAAGAACTTCGTGCTGCCGATTAGCGAAGACTTGACCGCGCCCTGACCAAGCGTTTGCGCAAGCCCTGGCATGCCAAGTGCCAGGTCGGTTGGCAACGGGCTTAGCCCTGCAGGCCGAGCCACAGCCCTATGGCCAAGGGCAGCAGCAGCCCGAGCCAGAGCAGCCGCCAGGGCCGCTTGCCCCGCTGCGCACCCAGCGCCGAGACGGGATGCGCCTGCAATGGCTGTTGCAGCGCCAGGTAAAACTCCGACAAAGCCTCGAAGCGCGCCTCCGGCCGCGGCGCCAGGGCACGCGCCAGCACACCATCCCAGCCGACCGGCACCTGGCCGCTGAAATGCGCCAACGGCACATAGCGGCTGGCCCCATCGGCGTCCGCCCGCGCGGCATCCGGCCAACGCCCACAGAACAGCCAATAGGCCAGGGCCGCCAAGGCGAATTGATCGGCGCGGCCATCCGCCGGCTGGCCGCTGCGCAATTCCGGCGCCAAGGGTAGCGCCTGCTCGGGCAAGCGCTGGCGAGCCACCCCCGGCAACAGCGCGGCATGCTCCGGCAGCAGCAGTAAGCGTCCACCCTCGCCGATCAGGATATTGCGCGGGTCCAGCCACAGCCCTTGCATGCCACGCCGCTGCAACGCCCGCACCGCGGCTATGGCCTGCTCCAGCAAGGCCAGCAGGGTCGCGCCATCCACCGGGCCATGGGCCGCGGCCCAATCGACCAGGCTGCGCATGCCCGGCGCGGCCGGCTCGAACAACAGAAAGGCATGCCGGCGCGGCTGATGGGACGACAGCACCTGCGGCAGGCTGGCCACCGGACTACGGCGCAACGCCCACTCGCGCTGCCAGAAGGCTTCGTCCGCCGCCTGTTCGGCCAGCCATAGCATGGCCTCACGGCCGCGTTCATCGCGGGCGCGAAATACCCGCCCGGGTGGGCCGTAGGGGCATGGCCCGAGCAGGGTCCAGCCGTCCAGCTGCAGGCCCGGCTGCGCCCCGGTCAGGGCCGGCCAGGGCGTGCAAGGCTGCGCTGCAGGCAGGCTATGCGGCGTTCCCGGCACCAGCAGCACGGCGGCGCCGGGCGCCTGCAGCAAGGGTGCGAGCAAGGGTTGCAGGCGCCCGGGGTTGAGCTCTGCGCAGGCGCTGCGCAAGCTGTGCAGGTCGGCGACATCCAGCAAGGGCTGCGGCGCCAGCAACAGCGCCTCGCCCTGGCTCAACGGCAGGCTGTGCTGCACCAGCGCCAGTTCGGCCTGGGCGCCCAACTGCAGGCCATCACGGCCGACCAGGCTCTGCAGGCTGCCGCGCTGATAGCGCAGCAGGCCGATGGCGCCGGCCTGGAGAAACTGCGCCTCATCGCCCTGCAGCAGTAACAGGCCGGCATTCAACTGGAGCATGCTGCGTCCCGCCCGGCGCTGGCGAAACAGCTGCTGATTGAGCGCCGCCAGCACCTGCCGCGCGGCCTGGGTTTCGCTCCAGCCGGCGGGGGTGCAGGGGTAATCGGCGAACAGGGCATCCAGGTAGGCGTCCAGGGTGCGCACCACATCCGTGCACTCGCGCGCCCACAGCAGCGCAACCAGCAACAGCGGAGCCCGCCCCTCGCGCCCCGGCAACCAGTGGGCGCGCGCCCGCGCGGCCTGGCGCGGCAGGTCGACACCCTGGCCGCAGAGCAGGCTAACGGCGGGATGATCCAGACGTTCGATCGACATTGGCAGTCCTCCCAGGTCGCTATTCCCCTTGGCTCTGCAGCCTTTATGCCGACTTGCCCGCCGCCCCGGAGCGCGCTTAAGGTGAGCGCTCCTTCAGCCCGAGCCGAATCCATGTGGTCGTTCCGCGCCTGGCGTCGCCAACGCATTCTTGCCCGTCATCCGATTAGCGCCGCCAGCTGGGCCGAGGTGCTGCAGCGCCTGCCGCTGCTCGACGGCCTCGAGGAGAATGAGCTGCAGCGCCTGCAGGAGCGCTCGGTGCTGTTTCTGCACGGCAAACACCTCACCACCCTGCCCGGCGTCGAGCTGGACGCCACGGGGCGCCTGCTGTTGGCGGTGCAGGCCGAGCTGCCGCTGCTGCAGCTGGCCGAGCTCGACTGGTACCAGGGCTTCCACGAAATAGTGCTGTACCCGGACGACTTCCTCAGCCCGCAGCGCCACCGCGATGCCAGCGGCGTGGTACATGAATGGGACGCCGCGCACAGCGGCGAGGCCTGGCAGCAGGGTCCGGTGATCCTCGCCTGGCCCGGCGTGCAGGCCAGCGGCCAGTGGGACGGCTACAACCTGGTGATCCACGAACTGGCGCACAAGCTGGATATGTTGGGCGGCGATGCCAACGGCCTGCCGCCGCTGCACCGCGACATGCGCATCGGTGACTGGGCCAGCGCCATGCAGAGCGCCTTCGACCAGCTGAATGGGCAACTGGACGCCGACCCGGATGCGCAAACCGCCATCGACCCCTATGCCGCGGAAAACCCGGCGGAGTTCTTTGCGGTGACCAGCGAATACTTCTTCAGCGCCCCGGATTTGCTGGCCGAGGCCTTTCCCGCGGTCTACACGCAGCTCAAGCTGTTCTACCGGCAAGATCCATTGGCGCGGCTGCAGCAGCTGCAGGCCAACAACCCCGACTACCGGGTCACGCCCGAGACGGCATGAGCGCGACCAATGGCTAGGTATACCGGCGTAGCAACGCTGGGGGAATATGCCTATAATCGCGCCACTTTTTTGGCCCACCCCTCGGGAGTCACCCCATGAGCTACAGCAAGATTCCGGCCGGTAAAGACCTGCCGAACGACATCTACGTCGCCATCGAGATCCCGGCCAACCATGCGCCGATCAAATACGAAATCGATCACGACACCGACTGCCTGATGGTCGACCGCTTTATGGCCACCCCGATGTTCTACCCGGCCAACTACGGTTTTATCCCGCACACCCTGGCCGACGACGGTGACCCGTTGGACGTGCTGGTCGTGACCCCTTACCCGGTCGCCCCAGGTTCGGTGATCCGCGCCCGTCCGGTTGGCGTGCTGCACATGACCGACGAAGCCGGCGGCGACGCCAAGCTGATCGCCGTACCCCACGACAAGCTGAGCCAGCTGTACGTGGACATCAAGGAATACACCGACCTGCCAGCCCTGCTGCTGGAGCAGATCAAGCACTTCTTCGAGAACTACAAGGATCTCGAGAAGGGCAAATGGGTCAAGGTTGAAGGCTGGGGCAACGCTGAAGAAGCCCGCGCCGAAATCATTAAGGCGGCAGCGGCTTACCAAAAATAAGTCGACGCCACCCCCTAAAAACCGGCCACAAGCCGGTTTTTTTATGTCTGCGATTTACCGCCTACGGCGCTAAGCCTTAGAACCTGTTTACGATCTCGCGAGCTAGAGCCAGACAAGGCAAAAACAGCCGAGGAAGCGCAGTTTACGAGCTGTAAATGAGCATTCCGAGGCTGTTTTTAACGCCGGATGGCCGACGCGCAGCAGATCGTAAACAGGTTCTTATTTGTAACTGCGATAACGCGCCAGGGCCCGGCTCAGGGTATCGACTGTGGCGAGAATCCCGGCGTTGCCTTCCGAGACCCGGCCGATCTGCCCGACCGAGGTTTGCGAAACCTGCAGGATGCTCGCCAGGTCATCGCGCGCGCGCAGGCACATGGCGGCCTGCTCGGCGGTGGCGGCGGCCACCTGCTGATTGCGCCCGGAAATCTGCTCCATGCTCTCGGCCAGGCTATGCACCTCCCGCTGCACGTGCTCGGCATGCCCGGTCATCTGCGCGGTGGCATCGACGCTGTCGGCGACGCGGCCGAGCATGGCATTGGAGGTCTGCTGCAGGTTGCCGAGCATGTTGCGGATTTCCACCGTGGCGTTGCTGGTGCGAATCGACAGCTGGCGCACCTCATCGGCCACCACGGCGAAACCGCGCCCGGCATCCCCGGCCCTGGCCGCCTCGATTGCGGCGTTCAGGGCCAGCAGGTTGGTTTGTTCGGAAATGCTCTGAATCACCCCCAACATGCTGGCCATCTTCTCGCTGGTGTCCTGCAGCGCCTGGCCGGTGCGCGACGACTCGGCCATATCGGTATTCAGCTGACGCACCTTGCTCAGCCAGTCGTCGAGCAGTTGCGCCATGCTGCGCATCTGGCTGCGGGTGCCACTGGCCATGCGCTCGGCCTCGTCGGAGTGCCGGGCGACCTCGGCGATCGACTCGGTCATCTGGTTCATCCCTTGCGAGCATTGCAGGATATGTTCATGCTGCAGGGTCAGGGCCTTGCGCGTCGCGACGCTCTCGGCTTCGATGCTGCCGCCCTCGCGCTGCAGCTGCTCGGAGGTCTTGGCGGTCACCGCGATCAGCTGGGTCAGCTCATTGATGGTGGTGTCTATGGCGCTGCCAATCTTGCCAAACTCATCGTTGCCGGAGAAACCCACCCGCTGGCCGACATCGCCCTTGGCGATGATCGACATGACATTCTCGATATGATTGAGCAGGGGCAGCAGGTTCTTGCTCACCGCCAGGGCCACCAGCACTATCGCCACCCAACCGCCGACCGCCAGCCCCGTCAACTGCGTAACGCTAAGGCTGGGCTCTTTCCCGCCGGAGCAGAGGAACAGGGCGATCAGTAGCAGCCCGCTGAGGTAGGCCGGCAGCAGCAACTTTTGCTGCAGGGAAATATTCATCAACAGCCGGTCGTACCAACTGATCTTGACGCTGATAGCCATGGGTACTGCTCCTCGAAAGTCATCCGCCGCCTAGTAAAAGCAACAAACTGTCCAGCAAGTCAACTTCTACCTTAAGCCGCGCTGGCCCGAGCGGCCTGAACGGGGCGCCGAATCCGCCAACGCTCAAACCCTAGGGGCGAGTGGATAAAATATAGCTGGCCTGATCCACCGCGGCGTCACGCGCCCTGACTTATTATCGGGCTGCAGTTAGCAGTCGCCGATCCACCGCCTAAACCTTGCCGCGCTTGCGGAATTCCACCGGGGTTTCGCCGACCCAGCGCTTGAAGGCGCGGTAGAAGGTGCTCGGCTCGGAGAAGCCGGTGCGCTCGACTATCACCTCGATACGCTCGTCGGTATTGAGCAGCAGGTTCTTGGCCAGGCGGCAGCGGTAGTCGGTGACCAGATCATTGAAGCGCACCCCGGCCATGGCCAGGCGCTCGCGCAGACGCCGCGCCGGCATATTCAGTCGCGCGGCGACCTGCTCCAGGGTGGCGCCGCTGTCGACCAGCAGCTCGCCGATCAACTCGCGCACCTTGCGCACCAGGTCCAGGCGCTCGACCTCGGCCAGCTGCCGCCGCGCCAGCGACTCGTGGATGCGCAGCAACTCGGGCGCGGCGTGCCGCGAGGCCTTGTCCAGCACCGCGGCATTGAACACCAGGGCGTAGCCGGCGCTGCCCAATAACGCCGGGCAGCCATAGACCTGCCGATAACGCTCGGCGGGTGCGCCGACCTCATGCATAAGCTGCACTTCATGGGGCCTGAAGTCGCCCTCGGTGAGGGCATCGAACAGGTGGATCACCGCGCCGGCGAGCATTTCCGGGAAATGCCGCGGAGTGCCGGGTCCCAGCCCTAGGCTCAGCACCGCGCGCTCGCCGTGCACCTCAAACCGGGCATTCAGGGTGTCGGAGAGCAGGCGCACATAGCGCAGGGCATGGCGCAAGCCTTCGCCGAAGGTCTCGCTGGAGAGAAACAGATACTCCAGCAGCAGGCCATGGAAGGCCGGCAGGTGCTGGGCCAGAAATAGGCCGACGTGCTCTTCGCCGCATTCCTCGATGGCGGCTTTCCAGAACATGGCCTGGGCGGCATGAGGGAAGCGCCCGGCCGGCAAGCCACCAGGCGGCAAACCAAGGCGCGCCAGCACCCGCTCGGGGTCGTTACCGCTGGCACGCAAGGCGTCGATCACCGGGCGCATCAGCGCCACGTCGTCAGTCAGGTCACGCATTTTTTAGGAATTCTTATGTCCGCGAGGCGCGGCCATCTTAGGCAGCTTTAGCCCCTGCGCTCAAGGCGTGAATCCCGGTTGCCGGACGATTGACTGGCCTGCCGTAGCTCCGGGCGATGCGGCCAATGCACTACTGTGGCGGCCGACTAAGCTGCTGCCACCCATTCAGAGGAGTTTGCCCATGGCCATCGACTGGCTCGACCTGCCCGCCCCGCCCGCCTTACCCGCCCTGTTTGCCCGCGCCGCCCTGCGCCGCGGCGTCAGCGGTCGGACCTTGCCGAGCAGCGGCCTGCGCTGCCAGGTCAGCGTCGATCCGGCGCACCTGGCGCGCTACCGGCAGCTGTGCGGTTTCGCCGACAACGGCCTGCTGCCCGCCACCTACCCGCATATCCAGGCCTTCGCCCTGCAAATGCGCCTGCTCAGCGACCAGCGTTTCCCCTTTCCGCTGCTCGGCCTGGTGCACCTGCAGAACCGCATCCGCGTGCTGCGCCCCTTAGGCGGCCTGGGCCCCTTCACGGTCAGTGTGCAGGTGCGCGACCTGCAGCCCCATGACAAGGGCGCGACCTTCAGCCTGATCACCCAGCTGCACGATCAGCTCGGCCTGCTCTGGGAAGGCGACAGCCGCATCCTCTGCCGCGCCCTGCGCCTGAACGGCCAGCTGCCCGAGCGCGAAGCGGCCGCCGAGCTGGCGCAAAGCCCCCTGGCCCACTGGCAGGCCCCGGCGGATATCGGCCGGCGCTATGCCCGGGTCGCCGGCGACTACAACCCGATTCACCTGTCCGCCCTCAGCGCCAAGCTGTTCGGCTTTCCCCGCGCCATCGCCCATGGCCTGTGGAACAAGGCCCGCGCCCTGGCCGAACTGAGCGCGCATCTGCCCAGCGCCGGCTATCAGGTGGAGGTGCGCTTCCACAAGCCGGTATTGCTGCCCGGCGCGGTGCAGCTGTTGGCCAGCGAGCTGGCGCCCAGCGGCCAGTTCAGCCTGCTCGGCACGAACCAGCAGACGCATATGAGCGGCAGCTGGAGCCCGCTCAACTAGCAGGCCGTTGAAAAACTACCTACGTTGCCGATACGGCGTTAAAAACAGGCTCGGAATGCTCATTTACAGCTCGTAAACTCCGCTTCCTCGCCTGTTTTTGCCTTGTCTCGGCTGCCTCGCCTACATTTTTCAACGGCCTGCTAGCCAGCGCGGCAATTGCGGGCGGGCTCTTGGCCTTTTGCCGGGGCGGCATTATCGTGTCCGCTCGCTGCCCGTGCGGTCATGGTTGACCCGCCAGGCGACTCCAATGGAAGAAGAGAGCATCAGCATGAACAAAACAGCGGCATTCACTACCTCCCTCGCCCTCGCCTGCACCGCCCTGCAGGCCCACGCCCTGGATGCGTCCGGGCAGCGCTATGTCGATCAACTGGTGCAGGGCGGCCCGGTCTCCATCCGCGAGGCGGCGCAGAATATCTACCACAGCGGCTACCGCGACAGCGAAACCCTGGATGTGGCCGCCGAAGTGCTGCTGCAGAAGTACCGCAGCGCCGCCGACAGCACCAGCGCCGACGCCCTGGCCTGGGTCTGCAAGGCCCTCGGCGCCTCCGGCAATGGCCGTTACAAGCCGGTGCTCGACGAGGTGGTGGCCAACTCCAACAACGGCAAGCTCGACCGTCACTGCGAGAAGGCCGCCGATAGCCTCAGCGCCGGCGGCGCGGCTTACCGCGCCGGCAGCGTCAACCTGGAGGCCTACCGCAGCGGCAAGGGCCGACCGGCCGCCAATGCACCCGCAGTCGCCCCCACCCAAGTGGCTATGGCCCAGGGCAGCGGCTCGTTTAGCGATATCCGCAGCGGCATGAGCATGGATGAAGTCAACGCCCTGCTCGGCGCGCCCTCGGCGACTTACACCCATCAGACCGGCAAAGCCTGGATCCCCTTCAACTTCAAGGGCAAGGACGTGGCCCGCGTGGTCTCGCTGTACAAGGGCAAGGGGCGCATCACCTTCTCCCAGGAAAGCGTCTACGCCAACGTATGGCGGGTGATGGAAGTGACCAACGATCCCAACGAAAGCGGCTATCCATAAGAACCTGTTTCAGACCTCGCGAGCTAGAGCGAGACAAGACAAAAACAGCCGAGGAAGCGCAGTTTACGAGCTGTAAATGAGCATTCCGAGGCTGTTTTTAACGCAGTATCGCCGACGCGCAGCAGATCCGAGACAGGTTCTAAGCACGTGGCGCCTTTGCCGGCTTGTAGCCAGGCCGGCAAAGCCCGAAGCTAGGCGCCTATTTGTTGGAGCGCCCGATGAACCTCGCCGAACTGACCACCCGCATGCACGCCATTCGCGATCACAACGACTGGCGGCAATTCCACAGCCCGAAGAACCTGGCCATGGCCGCCAGCGTGGAAATGGCCGAACTGGTGGAAATCTTCCAATGGCTGACTGAACAACAGTCGCGCCAACTGCCCGCCGAACAACTGGCCCATGCCGGCCAGGAAGTCGGCGACATAGTGCTCTACCTGTTGCTGCTGTGCAGCGAGCTGGGCCTGGATATGGAGCAGGTGGTGCGCGCCAAGCTGGCCGACAACGAAAGGCGCTTTCTAGGGGTGAGCGCCCAATGAGCGATCGGCATTTCGATGAGCTGGCCACCCGTTTCGCCGAGAAGATCTACGGCGGCGCCAAGGGCGCGATTCGCCTGGCGGTGCTTCAGGCCGACCTGGCCGACGCCTTGCCCGAGCGCCCGCTGCGGGTGCTGGATGTCGGCGCCGGCCTGGGCCATATGTCCTTATGGTTGGCCGAACGCGGCCATCAACTGACCCTGGCCGAACCGGCCGAACCCATGCTGGCAGGCGCCCGCGAGCGCTTCGCCGCCGCCGGGCAGACCGCGACCTTTATCCAGGCGCCCTGGCAGGAGCTGCTCGGCCAGCTCGAGCAACCCTATGACCTGGTGATCTGTCACGCCGTGCTGGAATGGCTGGCCGAGCCGCAGCGCATCCTGCCGGTGCTGCACCAGCTCTGCGCCCCCGGCGGCTGGCTGTCGCTGGCCTTCTACAACAAGGACGCGCTGATCTACCGCAACCTGCTCAAGGGGCATTTCCGCAAGCTGCGCAAGGCCGAGTTCGCCGGCGAGAAGCAGAGCCTGACCCCGCAGATGCCCCTCGACCCACGCGAACTGGCGGCGCAACTCGACGGGCATTGGCAGGTCGAAAGCCAGAGCGGCGTGCGGGTATTCCACGACTATATGCCGCAGCCCTTCCAGGCCAAGGCCGAGCTGCTCGACCTGCTGGAAATGGAGCTGGCCTACCGCCGCCACCCCAGCTTTGCCGGGCTGGGGCGCTATCTGCACTGGATCTGCCGGCCGCGCTAAAGCCATAGCCATAGCCATAGCCATAGCCATAGCCTAGCGCTGGAGGCTGGAGGCTGGAGGCTGGAGGCTGGAGGCTGGAGAGCAATATGAAAAGCTATATACCCGTTACATATTGAGCCTTTATAGCGTCCGCGTAGGTTGGGTTGAGGAGCGTAGCGACGAAGCCCAACAGCGAGGATCGGGCTCATTTGTACCTTGTTGGACTTTGTTGGGCTTCGCGCAGCTCAGCCCAACCTACGATTCTGGCCAAGGTCTACCAGCAACGCGTAACCGAGACATGCCATATGAAAACCCTCTGCGCTTTACTGCTGCTGGCACTGTTGGCCGCCTGCCATAGCCAGAATCCCTACAGGGCCGAATCCAGGCCGTTACCGCCCGCGCCGCCGCAGGCCGCCCAGCCTTTCGACCGCAGCGCCTACCCGGCCCCAGCGCGAGACTATGGGCGTTACCGCAGCTGGAGCTGGCTGAGCCTGCCCGCCGGCAGCGCCTGGGCCAGTTCCGCGCACGTGCAGGAAGCCCTGAGCCATGCCCTCGACCAACGCGGCTTGCGCCCGCAGCGCACGGGTGGTGTCAGCGATCTCAAGGTGCGCGCCGAGCTGCGTCTGGAAACCCGCATCCGCCAGGTCGAAGAGCGCTATGGCAGCCGCTATGGCCACAGCCGTTATGGCGCGGACTACGGCCTATGGGGCAGCGCGCCGCGGGTGCGCAGCTACGCGGAAGAGGTCATAGTGGCGCGCATCGAGCTGTTCGATGGCCAGGACGGCCAACTGGTCTGGAGCGGCAGCGCAGAAGCCCTCGGCGCGGGCCGCCAGGGCGAACGCGCGGCGGCGTTGCGCACGGCGCTGCGCCAGGCCCTGAGCGCTTATCCGCCGGACTGAAGCGCGTTATCCTGAACCCTTATCCGCAGCCCCAAACCCGGAGAAAGCCCATGCGCCTTTACAGGCTGTTGCTACTGCCCCTGCTGCTGATAGTGGCCGCCTGCCAGACCGCGCAGCTGGAGCGCGACTTCGACCCCAATCGGGATTTCGCCGCCTACCGCAGCTGGAGCTGGCAGGAGCCGGCAGTGCAGTACAAACCCGATGACCCGCGGATCAACAGCGACCTGACCGGCCAACGCATCCGCAGCGCGGTGGCCGAACAGCTCGATCAGCGCGGCCTGCGCCCGGCGGCGGCAGGCACTGGCGGCGACCTCAAGGTGCAGGTGTGGATGATCATCGATAACCGCCAGCAGCAGGTCAGCACCCAATTCGGCGGCGCCTGGGGCGATCCCTGGGCGGGCGGTTTCTGGGGCGGCCCCAGCTATGTCGAGACGCGCACCCTGGATTACCAGGTCGCCACCCTGCAGATCGACCTGCTCGACGGCAAGGACGGCAAGCTGGTCTGGCGCGGCAGCGCCGAGCAGGTGCTGCGCAACCAGCGGCCCAACCCGGCCGAGCGCGAGGCGGCGATTCGCGCCACGGTCGGCAAAATACTCGGCCAGTATCCGCCACACTGAGCGGGCACCATCACGGACAATCACGACAAGGACGCTCTATGAATCCCAACCCGCTACTCAGTCACCGGCCGGCCCAGGCTCAGGATCTGGAAACAATAGTCAGCTTCCCGCAGAACGCCGAAGAGCTGTTTTTCTGCTACCCGAAAGCCGACTGGCCGCTGAGTGTCGGCCAATTGGCCGCCGCCATGGCCGCGCGCCGCGACAGCACGGTGGCGCTGCTGAACGGCCGGGTGGCGGGCTTCGCCAACTTCTACCAATGGCAATACGGCGACTGCTGCACCCTGGGCAATCTGATGGTCGCCCCCTGGGCTCGCGGCCAGGGCGTGGCGCATTATCTGGTGGCGGCCATGGAGCAACTGGCCCGCGAGCACTTTCACGCCACGCGCATGCAGGCGTCCTGCTTCAACGCCAACAGCGCCGGGCTGCTGCTCTATCCACAACTGGGCTATAGCCCCACGGGCGTGGTCGAGCGCCGCGACCGGCAGGATCTGCGGGTGGCCTTGATCCAGTTCAGCAAGGCGCTCTAGGCCATTGGAAGCCTGACGGAACGGCCAGTCTTGCGCCATAATCGCGCCCCTCGCGCCCCTATGGAGATGCCGCAATGCCCGCCCCGCTCTGGTGGTTACTCGCCCTGCCGTTTGTCGCCGGCGCCTGCCTGCCCCTGCAGGCCGGGATCAACGGCCAACTGGCCAAGCAGGTCTCCAGCGTGCTGGCCGCCGCGCTGATCTCCTTCGCCGTGGGCACCCTGGCGCTGCTGATTCTGCTGCTGGTGCAACGCGAGGCCCCGGCAATAGGCACGCTGAAAGGCCTGACCTGGTGGCACTGGAGCGGCGGTCTGCTGGGGGTGATGTTTATCGCCACCGCCGCCTTCGCCGGGCCCAAGGTCGGCGCCTTGCTGTTTATGGTGCTGGTGATAGCCGGGCAACTGAGCATGGCCCTGACCCTGGACCACTTCGGCTGGGCCGGCTTTCGCGAGGCGCCGATCAGCCTGGGCAAGCTCGGCGGCCTGCTGCTGATCATCGTCGGCATCTGGCTGATCCGCCGCGGTTAAGCCGGACGTCAGTGCGGCGGGCGGCGCATCCAGCAGATCCCCATGGCCACCCGGGTGGCGGTGCTGCTTATGCTGTCCATTGGCACCTTTAGCAGGCCGTTGAAAAACTACCTACGTTGCCCCTCTCGATAAACGAAAGGGGCGTTAAAAACGGCCTTAAAATGCTCATTTACAACACGTAAACTGCGCTTTTTCGGCCGTTTTTGCCTTGTC
>NZ_JAUYNP010000044.1 GCF_030696055.1 Pseudomonas sp.
TGCACCAAAGTGCACTGGCCTGTTTGGCTTTAGGCCGGCACGCTCTGCGCTTTGCCCAAGCGGCGGTCATCACTTCAACCTGCCCGCTGGAGATCGACTCAGGTCTGAAACTGCTCGATCAGCCGACTCAGCTGACTTTCCAGTTCGCGGATGCTTTGCGCCGCCGCCCGGGTCTGCTCGACAGTGGCGTAGGTATCCTCGCTGATGCTGTTGGCGCGCACCACGCCAGCCCCGACCTCCTCCGCCACCTTCGCCTGCTCGGCGGCGGCCGCGACCATCTGCTGGATATTCTGGTCGATGGCATCCACCGCCGAGGTGATGCGTTGCAGTGAACTGCTGGTCTGCTCGGCGCTGTCGCGGGCCAAGTCCACCGCCTGCTGACTCTCGCCCATCATCTCGATGGAGGACTGACTGCGCCGCTGCAAGGTCTGGATAATGTCCTGAATTTCTTCCGTCGAGGCCTGGGTGCGCTGGGCCAGGCTGCGCACCTCATCGGCCACCACGGCGAACCCCCGCCCCTGATCGCCGGCTCGCGCCGCTTCGATAGCGGCGTTGAGGGCCAGCAGATTGGTCTGCTCGGCAATCGAGCGGATCACCGCCAGCACCGAGCCGATGCGCTCGCTGTCGGCGCTGAGCGACTCTATTACTTCGGCCAGACGGCCGACCTTGTCGGTCAGACTGTTCATGGCCTGGCGATTGCCCTGCACGCGATGCAGGCCGTCGTCGGCCGCCTTGCGGGTTTCCCGCGACAGTTGCTGGCCGTGCTCGGCACTCTGCGCCATTTGCTGGGCACTGGCCGCCATCTGAATCATCGCCGAGGCGATCTGAGTGCTCTCGTCGCGTTGCTGTTCGACATCCTGGTGGGCTCGCTGCGCCGAGCCTTGTAGGTCCTCCCCGGCCTGCTCCAGGGTGTGTGAAGCCTGGGCCACTTCGGCCACAGTGACGCGGATTTTCTCGACAAAGGTATTGAAGTTGCTGGCCAATAGGCCGATGTCATCACGCCCATGGATAGGCAGGCGCTTGGTCAGGTCGCCTTCACCCTCGGCCATGTCCTGCAGCATCAGGTTGATCTGGCTAAGCCCGCGCACCAGGGCAGCACCCACCCCATAGGCCAGCAATGCCCCAAACAGCAGGGCCGCGGCCAGCAGGCTCCAGAGCAATTGATTGACCTGCAGCACCGTATTATCCGCCGTACTGGCCGCCTCCTGCATCGCGCCCATCAGGCTCTGCTGCAAGCGACTGGCGAGGTCGGAGATTTGCGGATCGATGCGATCCATCTGCTGCAGGGTGTCATTGCGCGCCCGCACCAACTCGACCACCTTGGCCGCCGCGGCCTTGTACAGCTCCAGGCTTTCCAGCGCCTGGTTGAGCTGGGTGGTGAGGCGTTCGCTGCTACTGCGGTCGCGCAACACGCTGATCATGCTCTGCGCATTGTCCAGCTCGAGGGTAAAAGCCTTGACTTGCTCTTCCTGGTTTTCCTGTAAGAACCGATACAGGTACTGGCTGCCCAGCAGCAGGTTGCGCATGGCAGCACTGGCGTAGAACACCGCATCCAGGTTGAAGCTTTGCTGGGCATTGCTCAGCACCGCCGACAACACCTGCTCAATCGCCGGCCCATGCTGGCTCAGCTCGCCGCTGACCAGGGCCTGCCGCTGCTGGCTCAAGGGCACTAGGCGCTCGCGAAACAGCGCACTGTACTGCCCATGCAAATCGCCCATGGCGTCGAGCATGCGCCTGTGCTCGGCATCATGCAGGCGCGCACCCGCCTGTTGCAGGGCGGTGCGCAAACGCGCGTCCAGCTCGGTGAACTGGCCTTCGGCGCCGGCCTCGCCGCTGCGCGCATACTGGCTCACGGACAGTTGCAGGCGCGCCATGCTGTCGCTGACCTGGGCCACCAGATCCATGCTCGGCCCGAGATCGCGGGTCACGACCTCGACCCGATCGGCAATGCTGCGCAGCGACAGGGATGACACCAGGCCCAGTACCACCAGCAGGGTGCAGAGCACCGCCGGCACTATGGCGATCTTGTAGGCAATCCGCAGATCGGCGAACCAACGCATAAAGAGGCTTCCTCTGGCAGCGGGAAAGGCAGGCGGCGGCTCGATACCCCGTCTGCAGTGCTTATCGACTGCATCGAGCCAATGCTTGAGCCTATAGCCTGTCCTGCCAATGATCTTAGTAGAGTGCGACCTGTTATTAAGCTGGAGAGCCAAAGCCTGAAAAACAAAAGGCCACCCGAAGGTGGCCTCTTGTCCAGCAAGAAACGCCTTAGGCGTTCTTGACTTCCCAACCGGTCAGCTCGGCCAGGGCCTTGCCGATGTCAGCCAGGGAACGCACGGTTTTCACACCGGCGTCCTGCAGCGCGGCGAACTTCTCGTCCGCAGTGCCTTTACCACCGGAGATGATCGCACCGGCGTGGCCCATGCGCTTGCCCGCAGGGGCAGTCACACCGGCGATATAGGACACCACCGGCTTGGTCACGTTGGCCTTGATATAGGCAGCCGCTTCTTCTTCAGCCGAACCGCCGATCTCACCGATCATCACGATCGCTTCGGTCTTCGGGTCTGCCTGGAACAGCTTGAGGATGTCGATAAAGTTGGAACCCGGGATCGGGTCACCGCCGATGCCCACGCAAGTGGACTGGCCGAAACCGGCGTCGGTGGTCTGCTTGACGGCTTCATAGGTCAGGGTGCCGGAACGCGACACTATGCCTACTTTGCCTGGCAGGTGGATGTGGCCCGGCATGATGCCGATCTTGCACTCGCCCGGAGTGATAACGCCTGGGCAGTTCGGGCCGATCAGGACCACGCCCAGTTCGTCACACTTGACCTTGGCGTCGAGCATGTCGAGGGTCGGGATGCCTTCGGTGATGCACACGATCAGCTTGATGCCGCCGAACGCCGCTTCAAGGATGGAGTCCTTGCAGAACGGTGCCGGAACGTAGATCACGCTGGCGGTGGCGCCAGTGGCGGCTACGGCGTCTTTCACGGTGTTGAAGACCGGCAGGTCCAGGTGAGTGGTGCCGCCTTTGCCCGGCGTCACGCCGCCGACCATCTGGGTGCCGTACTCGATGGCTTGCTGGGTGTGGAAACTACCTTGCGAACCGGTAATACCCTGGCAGATAACTTTGGTGTCTTTATTGATCAGGACGCTCATTATTTGCCCTCCGCAGCTTTAACGACTTGTTGAGCAGCATCGGTCAGGCTGGTAGCCGCGATGATGTTCAAACCGCTTTCTGCCAGTACTTTAGCGCCCAGCTCGGCGTTGTTGCCTTCGAGGCGCACAACCACCGGAATTTTCACGCCGACTTCTTTCACTGCGCCGATGATGCCTTCGGCAATCATGTCGCAACGCACGATACCGCCGAAGATGTTGACCAGTACGGCCGCGACGTTGCTGTCGGACAGGATGATCTTGAACGCTTCGGTTACGCGTTCCTTGGTAGCGCCGCCGCCCACGTCGAGGAAGTTGGCCGGCTTGCCGCCGTGCAGGTTGACGATGTCCATGGTGCCCATGGCCAGGCCGGCACCGTTGACCATGCAACCGATGTTGCCTTCCAGCGCTACGTAGTTCAGCTCGAACTTGGCAGCGTGTGCTTCGCGCGGATCGTCTTGCGACGGATCGTGGAAGGTCTTCAGCTTGGGCTGACGGTACATGGCGTTGGCGTCGATGTTGATCTTGGCATCCAGGCAGTGTAAATCGCCGTCAGCCTTGATCACCAACGGGTTCACTTCCAGCAGTGCCAGGTCATGGTCCTGGAACAGCTTGGCCAGGCCCACGAAGATCTTGGCGAACTGAGCGACTTGCTTGCCTTCCAGACCCAACTGGAACGCCAGCTCGCGGCCCTGGAACGGCTGCGCGCCGACCAGCGGATCGATAGTGGCCTTGAGGATCTTCTCAGGGGTGTCATGCGCCACTTTCTCGATGTCCACGCCACCTTCGGTGGAAGCCATAAACACGATGCGGCGGCTGGAACGGTCGACTACCGCGCCCAGGTACAGTTCCTTGGCGATATCGGTGCAGGATTCGACCAGAATCTTGGTCACAGGCTGACCGTTGGCGTCAGTCTGGTAAGTCACCAGACGCTTGCCCAACCAGTTGGCGGCGAAGGCTTTGGCGTCTTCCTTGTTGCGAACCAGTTTGACACCGCCCGCTTTACCGCGGCCACCGGCGTGCACTTGAGCCTTGACGACCCATTCGGTGCCACCGATTTTTTCGCAAGCTGCTGCGGCTTCTTCTGGGGTGTCTACGGCGAAGCCCTTGGATACGGGCAGGCCGTATTCAGCGAACAGCTGCTTACCCTGATACTCGTGGAGATTCATGCTTGTCTACCGTCTTCGTTTAGGTATTGCGCATACGGTGCTGCACTTATGGTGCCGCACCACCTGTGATTGCCTTTTCCAGCAATCCGACTGACGTTCCGCGCAGCAACCTAAGCTGTACGCGGGCGGTCTGCCGTGGTTCTTCCTGCATAAGCCCTGGCCTTCGCTGGCACACTACCTCCAGTGAAGGCTGGGGCTCAAACAAACAACTACTTAACGTTTTTTACGGTTGGCGATATGAATGGCATGGCCATTCACTGCCAGCGCAGCTTCATGCAGCGCTTCGGACAGGGTCGGATGGGAGAACACCATCATCCCCAGATCCTCGGCACTGGTGCCGAACTCCATGCCGATCGCGCCTTGCTGAACCAGCTCGGCAGCGCTCGGGCCGATCACGTGTACACCCAGTACGCGGTCGGTAGTGGCATCGGCGATCACCTTGACCATACCGCCGGTATCGTTGGCCGCCATGGCGCGGCCGCTGGCGGCGAACGGGAAGGTACCGACGTTGACCGCAACGCCCTCGGCCTTCAACTGCTGTTCGGTCTTGCCGACCCAGGCGATTTCCGGGTGGGTGTAGATCACCGACGGGATCAGGTCGTAGTTCATCTGGGCTTTGTGGCCGGCGATGCGCTCGGCGACCATGATGCCCTCTTCCGAGGCCTTGTGCGCCAGCATGGCGCCACGCACCACGTCACCGATGGCGTAGACGCCCGGTACGCTGGTCGCGCACTGGTCGTCAACGAAGATAAAGCCGCGCTCGTCCATGTCCACGCCACTGTCGGCAGCCAGCAGATCGGTGGTTACCGGGCGGCGGCCGACCGCTACGATCAGCTTGTCGAAGGTCAGCTTCTGCTCGCCATCGGCGTCAGTGAAGTTGACGGTGACCTGCTTCTTCTTCACCTCCGAACCGGTGACGCGAGCGCCCAGACGGATCTTCAAGCCTTGCTTGGTCAGGGTTTTCAGCGCTTCCTTGGCGATCTGCTCGTCGGCGGCCGGGAGGAACTTGTCCAGGGCCTCGATCACTGTGACGTCGGCACCCAGACGGGCCCAGACCGAGCCCAGCTCGAGGCCGATCACGCCGGCGCCGATCACGCCCAGCTTCTTCGGCACGCTCTGGAATTCCAGGGCACCGGTGGAATCGACTATGACGTCCTGATCGACCGGAGCCGGCGGAATGTCCACCGGCTTGGAGCCGGAAGCCAGGATCACGTGCGCGGCGTCGATGATCTGGGTGGTGCCATCCAGCGCGGTGACTTCCACCTGCTTGCCCGCCAGCAGCTTGCCGTGGCCTTCCAGTAGCGTTACGCCGTTGGCCTTGAACAGGGTGCTGACACCGCCGGTGAGGTTTTTCACGATGTTCGACTTGCGCGCAATCATGGCCGGCACGTCCATGGTCACGCCCTTGGCTTCGATGCCGTGGATGGCAAAGCCTTCGTGCGCTTCGTGGTATTTCCAGGAGCTGTCGAGCAGCGCCTTGGACGGAATGCAACCGACGTTCAGGCAAGTACCGCCGAGGGCGATCTTGCCCTCTTTGTCCTGGTACTTCTCGATGCAGGCAGTCTTCAGGCCGAGCTGAGCTGCTTTGATGGCGGCTACATAGCCACCAGGGCCGGCACCGATGACTACCACGTCGAATTTCTGGGTCATAACGTATTCCTTCTCGAATAAACCGGACGGCCCTGTTTCAGGGCCGCCGTGGGAGAGACTGGCTTTTAGATGTCCAGCAACAGGCGAGCCGGGTCTTCAAGCAAGTTTTTGATGGTCACCAGGAAGGTCACGGCTTCCTTACCATCAATCAGGCGGTGGTCGTAGGACAACGCCAGGTACATCATCGGGCGGATAACAACCTGACCGTTGATCGCCATCGGGCGTTGCAGGATGTTGTGCATCCCCAGGATGGCTGCTTGCGGTGGGTTGACGATCGGGGTCGACATCATAGAACCGAAAGTGCCGCCGTTGGTGATAGTGAAGGTGCCACCAGTCATATCATCGATCGACAACTTGCCGTCTTTGGCTTTCTTGCCGAAGGTAGCGATGCCACTTTCGATTTCAGCCAGGCTCATCAGCTCGGCATTGCGCAGTACCGGTACCACCAGGCCACGGTCGCTGGACACGGCAACACCGATGTCGGAGTAGCCGTGGTAGACGATGTCGGAGCCGTCGATCGAGGCGTTGACAGCCGGGAAACGCTTCAGCGCTTCGGTGGCCGCCTTGACGAAGAACGACATAAAGCCCAGGCGTACGCCGTTGTGCTTCTTCTCGAACAGGTCTTTGTATTTCGAACGCAGCGCCATGACTTCGGTCATGTCGACTTCGTTGAAGGTGGTCAGCATCGCCATGGACGACTGGGCTTCAACCAGACGCTCGGCCACCTTGGCGCGCAGGCGGGTCATAGGCACGCGCTTCTCGACGCGGTCGCCGGCGGCGAACAGCGGCGCGGCGGCAGCCGGCGCAGCAGGCTTGGCAGCTGGCGCAGCGGCCGGAGCGTTTTTCTTGGCGGAGGCGGCGGCGACCACGTCTTCCTTGGTCACGCGCCCGCCTTTACCGGTGCCGGCGATGCTGTTCGGGTCGATGGCGTTTTCTTCGGCGATCTTGCGCGCGGCTGGCGAGAGGATCTGCTCGTCGCCGGCAACAGCGGCAGCGGCTGGGGCAGCGGCTTGTGCGGCAACCGCCGGGGCCGGCGTGGCAGCACCACCTTCATTCAGGGTGCCCAGCAGCTCGTTGCTGAGTACGGTGTCGCCTTCGTTCTTGATGATTTGCGCCAGGACGCCGTCGGCCTCGGCCAGTACTTCAATCACTACTTTGTCGGTCTCGATGTCGACGATCAGCTCGTCGCGCTTGACCGCATCGCCCGGCTTCTTGTGCCAGGTCGCCACGGTGCCATCGGCAACCGATTCCGGGAAAGTAGGGGCTTTGATCTCGATAGCCATTGTCAGTAATTCCTTAAATTCGGTTTCTTCACAAGGCGGCCCTTGTGGGCCGCCTATTACGCGAAGGCGTTAAACAGTAAAGGCGTCCTGCAGGAGTTTTTCCTGCTGTTCCGCATGCATCGAGGCATAACCACAAGCCGGAGCGGCAGAGCCTTCACGACCGGCGTACTCGAGGAACAGCGCTTTCTTGTGCGCTGTCGCCATGCGACGCATGTGGTGCTGGCTGCAATACCAAGCCCCCTGGTTCATCGGCTCTTCCTGACACCAGACGATGTGCTTGAGGTTCTTGTACGGCGCCAACGCCTCGGCCAGATCGTCCTCCGGGAACGGATAGAGCTGCTCGATACGCACGATGGCGATATCGTCGCGGCCCTCGTTGCGACGCTTCTCCAGCAAGTCGTAATAGACCTTGCCGCTGCACAGCACCAGACGCTCGACCTTCTTCGGATCCAGTGCATCGGTTTCTGGAATCACGGTCTGGAACGAACCTTCGGCCAGATCTTCCAGGGTCGAGATGGCCAATTTGTGGCGCAGCAGCGACTTCGGAGTCAATACGACCAATGGCTTGCGCAGTGGGCGGATGACCTGACGACGCAGCAGGTGGTAGATCTGCGCCGGGGTGGTCGGCACGCAGACCTGCATATTGTGCTCGGCGCACAGTTGCAGATAACGTTCCAGACGCGCCGAACTGTGCTCAGGCCCCTGCCCTTCATAACCGTGCGGCAGCAGCATGGTCAGACCGCACAGGCGGCCCCACTTGTGCTCGCCGCTGGAGATGAACTGGTCGAACACCACCTGGGCACCGTTGGCGAAGTCGCCGAACTGGGCTTCCCAGATCACCAGCGACTGTGGCTGGGTAGTGGCATAACCGTACTCGAACGCCAGCACGGCTTCTTCGGAGAGGAAGGAGTCGTACAGATCGAAGCGCGGCTGACCCTCGTAGAGGTTCTGCAGCGGCAGGTAGGCGGCGGCGTCCTTCTGGTTGTGCAGCACCGCATGGCGGTGCGAGAAGGTGCCGCGACCTATGTCCTGGCCGGTCATGCGGATCGGGTGGCCTTCGAACAACAGGGTGGCGTAGGCCATGGTTTCGGCGTAGCCCCAGTTGATCGGCAGCGCGCCTGCGCTCATCTTCTGGCGGTCTTCGAGGATCTTCGCGACCTGGCGCTGAACGACGAAGCCTTCCGGGATTTCCAGCAGCTTGTTCGACAGTTCCTGCAGGGTTTTCAGCTCGAAACGGGTGTCGTGTCGCGCGGTCCAGGCGTGGCCCAGGTAGGGCCGCCAGTCGACGAACAGTTCCTTGTTCGGCTCCTTGACCAGGCTCTTGACCACGTGCTGGCCGTTATCCAGCGCCGTGCGGTAGTCGTCGATCTTGGCCTGCACCTCATCGGCGCTCTGGCGCACTGCTGCGGTCAGGGCATCGGCATACAGTTCGCGGGTGGTGCGCTGCTTGCCGATCTTCTGGTACATCAGTGGCTGGGTACCGTTGGGTTCGTCGGCCTCGTTGTGACCACGGCGGCGGTAGCACACCAGGTCGATGACCACGTCGCGCTTGTACTGCATGCGGTAGTCGACGGCCAGCTGGGTGACGAACAGCACCGCCTCAGGATCATCGCCATTCACGTGCAGGATCGGCGCCTGGATCATCTTCGCCACATCGGTGCAGTACTCGGTGGAGCGCGAGTCCAGCGGGTTGCTGATGGTGAAACCGACCTGGTTGTTGATCACGATATGGATGGTGCCGCCCGTCTTGAAGCCGCGGGTCTGCGACATCTGGAAGGTTTCCATGACCACGCCTTGACCGGCGAACGCCGCGTCGCCGTGCAGGGAAACCGGCAACACTTTCTCGCCAATCGCATCGCTGCGACGATCCTGACGAGCGCGTACCGAACCCTCGACCACCGGCGAAACGATCTCCAGGTGCGAGGGGTTGAACGCCATGGCCAGGTGAACTTCGCCGCCCGCGGTCATCACGTTGGAGGAGAAACCCTGGTGGTATTTCACGTCGCCGGAAGACAGCCCGTCGGTCTTCTTGCCTTCGAACTCGTCGAACAGGTCGCGCGGGTTCTTGCCGAAGGTGTTGACCAGCACGTTGAGGCGGCCACGGTGGGCCATGCCGATGACGATTTCCTTGGTGCCGTAGGAGCCGGAACGCTGGATCACTTCGTCGAGCAGCGGAATCAGGCTCTCGCCGCCTTCCAGACCGAAACGCTTGGTGCCCGGGTACTTGGTGCCCAGGTACTTTTCCAGGCCTTCGGCCGCGGTCAGGCGCTCGAGCAGGTGGCTCTGCACTTCGACGGAGAATTGCGGACGGCCGCGCACGCTTTCCAGACGCTGCTGGAACCAGCTGCGCTGCTCGGAATCGACTATGTGGGTGAACTCGGCACCTATGGTGCGGCAATATGTCTGCTGCAACGCATCGCGAATTTCGCGCAGAGTAGCCTCTTCCTTGCCGATAAACAGACCACCGGTACGGAAGGTGGTGTCCAGGTCGGCGTCGGTCAGGCCGTAGTGGTTGATCGCCAAGTCGGCCGGAGCCGGACGTTTCCAGAGGCCAAGCGGATCGAGCTGGGCGGCCTGATGGCCACGCATGCGATAAGCCTGAATCAGACGCAGGACTTCGACTTGCTTCTTCTCGTGCTCACTGCTGACGCTGCCGGCGGACACCGGTTGGGCGCGCCGCTGGTTTTTAGCAAGCAGGACGAAGTGATCGCGAATCGTTGAATGCGATACGTCTGTGGCGGCGCTGCCGTCAGCCGGCAACTTCTGGAAGTAGGTGCGCCACTCTTCTGGCACAGCGTTGGGATCGTGCAGGTAAAGCTCATAGAGCTCTTCCACATAGGCAGCGTTACCACCGGATAGGTGGGCACTGTCCCACATGCGCTGCATCACGCTTTCTTGCATGCTTGGTCACCCTCGGTAAGGGGACACCACCGGCGTAGAAACCGCATGGCTTCCTGAGTCCTGAAGCAGCGACTGAAGCCACCACGGATCCCGCAGATAGTCCGGGCACCAGCCCGGATGCCCCTGCTGGTCGTTATATTTTTCGAATTAAGCACCGCGGCTTTGTGAGCTGCGGTTCTAGCTGAAACTACGGCGCTGGAGTTGAACCCAGCGCCGTAGGTGTTACAGCACTAGCCAGCGGTGGTTACCCACAGCCAACTAGAGAAACGGCGAATCAAGTACCGCTTTGCAGCAACATATTGCGTACGTGGCCGATTGCCTTGGTCGGATTGAGACCCTTAGGGCAAACGTTCACGCAGTTCATGATGCCGCGGCAACGGAACACACTGAACGGGTCATCCAACGCTGCCAGACGCTCTTCGGTCTTGGTATCGCGGCTGTCCGCCAGGAAACGGTAGGCCTGCAGCAACGCCGCTGGGCCAAGGAACTTGTCAGGGTTCCACCAGAAGGACGGGCAGCTGGTCGAGCAGCAAGCGCACAGGATGCACTCGTACAGACCGTCCAGCTTCTCGCGCTCTTCCGGGGATTGCAGACGTTCGATGGCCGGAGCCGGAGTATCGTTCTGCAGGAACGGTTGCACCTTCTCGTACTGCTTGTAGAAGATGCTCATATCGACAGCCAGGTCACGAATAACCGGCAGCCCCGGCAGCGGACGAATCACCAGCTTGCCGCCTTTCAGGCCAGCCGCCGAAATCGGCGTGATGCAGGCCAGGCCATTCTTGCCGTTGATATTCATGCCGTCGGAACCACAGACGCCTTCACGGCAGGAACGACGGTAGGAGAAGCCTTCGTCCTGTTCCTTGATCAGCGCCAGTACGTCGAGGACCATGATGTCCTTGCCGCCGGTGTCGACCTGGAAGTCCTGCATAAACGGAGCAGTATCCTGCTCCGGGTTGTAGCGATAAACACTGACTTGCAACATATCAGCCACCCTTAATAAGTCCGAACCATGGGTTCAAAGGTCGGAACTGTCTTCGGCGAGAAATTGACAGCGCGCTTGGTTACGCGCTTCTCACCTGGGGAGTACAGGGAGTGACACAGCCAGTTCTCGTCATCACGTTCTTCGAAGTCTTCGCGGGCATGGGCACCACGGGACTCTTTACGAACCTCGGCGGCGATAGCGGTCGCCTCGGCCACTTCGAGAAGGTTTTGCAGTTCCAGCGCTTCGATACGCGCCGTGTTGAATGCCTGGCTCTTGTCCGCGATCTTGACGGTCGCGATACGCTCACGCAGGTCGGCCAGTTGGGCGATGCCCTTCTGCATGTACTCGCCAGTGCGGAACACACCGAAGTAGTTCTGCATGCACTGTTGCAGCTCTTTACGCAGCGGCGCCACGTCTTCGCCAGTGGTGCGCTCGTTAACCCCGGACAGACGCTTGAGCGACAGTTCGATGTCGGTTGCGCTGGCGCCACGGACTTCCACGCCCTCTTTCAGGGCTTTTTCCAAGTGCAGGCCAGCCGCGCGGCCGAATACCACCAGGTCCAGCAGCGAGTTGCCGCCCAGACGGTTGGCACCGTGCACCGATACGCAGGCGACTTCACCCACGGCGAACAGACCGTCGATGATCTTGTCGTTGCCGTTGGCATCCTGAGTGATGGCCTGGCCATGAATGTTGGTCGGCACGCCGCCCATCATGTAGTGGCAGGTCGGGATCACTGGAACCGGGGCGACGACCGGGTCGACATGGGCGAAGGTCTTCGACAGTTCGCAGATACCCGGCAGGCGGCTGTGCAGCACGTCCTCGCCGAGGTGATCGAGTTTCAGCAGCACATGGTCGCCATCCGGGCCACAACCGTTGCCGGCGATGACTTCCTTGACCATGGAGCGGGCCACCACGTCGCGACCGGCCAGGTCTTTGGCGTTCGGCGCGTAGCGCTCCATAAAACGCTCGCCGTGCTTGTTGATCAGGTAACCACCCTCACCACGGCAACCTTCGGTCACCAGCACGCCCGCGCCGGCGATACCGGTCGGGTGGAATTGCCACATTTCGATGTCCTGCACCGGCACGCCGGCACGCAGGGCCATGCCCACGCCGTCACCGGTGTTGATCAGGGCGTTGGTGGTGGAGGCGTAGATACGCCCGGCACCGCCGGTGGCCAGAACCACAGCCTTGGAACGGATATAGACGGTTTCGCCGTTCTCGATGCAGATGGCGATGATGCCGACGATGGCACCGTCCTGGTTCTTCACCAGATCGACCGCGTACCACTCGTTGAGGAACGAGGTGCCAGCCTTGAGGTTGGCCTGGTACAGGGTGTGCAGCAGGGCGTGACCGGTACGGTCGGCCGCGGCGCAGGTACGAGCGGCCTGACCACCCTTGCCGAAGTCCTTGGACTGACCGCCGAACGGACGCTGATAGATGCGGCCCTGTTCGGTACGGGAGAACGGCAGCCCCATGTGTTCCAGTTCGAACACGGCCTCGGGACCCACCGAGCACATATATTCGATGGCGTCCTGGTCACCGATATAGTCGGAGCCCTTGACGGTGTCGTACATGTGCCAGCGCCAATCGTCGTTCGGGTCGGCCGAAGCGATGGCGCAGGTGATGCCGCCCTGAGCGGATACGGTGTGCGAGCGGGTCGGGAAGACCTTGGTCACCACTGCAGTTTTGTGACCGCCTTGGGCCAACTGCAAGGCCGCGCGCATACCCGCGCCGCCGCCGCCAACGATGATGGCGTCATAAGAAAGAGTAGGAATGCTAGCCATGGATCAGATACCCCAAAGAATCAGCACGCCCCAGACGAAGAACGCGAACATGGCGATGCCACACGCGGCCTGGAACAGAAAACGCACGACAGTCGCGTACTTACCCAGCGCCATTGGCGTCAGGTAGTCGGTGGAAATCGTCCACATGCCAATCCAGGCGTGAGCGCTGAGCGCTACCAGGGTCAACAGACTGAAGATGCGCATCGCATTATTGGAGAACAGCGCCTGCCACTCGGCGTAACCCAGACCCGGGTGAAGCACGACGAAACCGAGCAGAAACAACACATAAGCCGCGAGAATGACAGCCGATACACGCTGTGCCATCCAGTCATACAAACCCGAACGCGAGAAGTTCGTGACGTTGGTTACCATATCCACACCCCCAGCAGCAGGATCACGATCGCCGAGACGACGAGAACGATTTGCGAGCCCAGCTTGCCGCCTTCCAGCGTCTCACCGATGCCCATGTCCATGATCAAGTGGCGTACACCGGCCACCAGGTGGTACAGCAGAGCGGACAACAAACCCCAAATCACGAACTTGGCCAGCGCACTGGTCAGGCATTCTTGCACCTGAGCGAAGCCTTCCTCGGACGCCAGCGACTTGTCGAGCCCGTACAGCAGCACGGCAATGCCAACGAAAAGGATGACACCGGAGATACGGTGAAGAATGGACGTGTAAGCAGTGATTGGGAGATTGATAGTCCTAAGGTCTAGGTTTACAGGTCTTTGGCTATTCACGGCTTTTTTATCACACTGAGAGCCCCTAACTATCAGGGCAAAGTTGTCGGGAAGTGCACTGGTCAGGTACCCATCACCCAAGGAGTGACAACCACCAGAATACGGGCTTTATAGCCCTTGGTAGTTGGGCGCAGAGTATAGACAGTTAGGTTACTAATGACAATGCGAAGCCCCCTACCTAAAAGCGCATTGCGCAGCCTGTATAAATGGCGTAAAGAGCCCGGCATTTTCGCCGAAAACCACCCGCAAACCCTTCTGCCGTCTGGGTTTTCGCAAATTGACATTAGAATTTATCCCACTATAGTGGTGCGGGCCCTGCGTGGGGGGCTGTCAGATGATTTCAAGCATAACTAGGAGGCCACACATGGCTGACAAAAAAGCGCAGTTGATCATCGAGGGCGCAGCCCCCGTCGAGCTGCCCGTTTTAACCGGCACCGTTGGTCCCGATGTAATTGACGTGCGGGGCTTAACCGCCACGGGCCGTTTCACTTTTGATCCTGGCTTTATGTCCACCGCCTCGTGCGAGTCGAAGATCACCTATATCGACGGCGATCAGGGCATTTTGCTGCACCGCGGTTACCCCATCGAGCAGTTGGCCGATAAGTCTGACTACCTGGAAACCTGCTTCCTGCTGCTCAACGGCGAGTTGCCGAGCGCAGAGGAAAAGACCCAGTTCGTCAGCACCATCAAGAACCACACCATGGTTCACGAACAACTGAAGAGCTTCTTCAACGGTTTCCGCCGCGATGCCCACCCAATGGCCATCATGTGCGGTGTAGTGGGCGCCCTCTCGGCCTTCTACCACGACTCCCTGGACATCAATAACCCGCAGCATCGTGAAGTCTCGGCCATGCGCCTGGTCGCCAAGATGCCGACCATCGCTGCCATGGCCTACAAGTACTCCATGGGCCAGCCGATGATGTACCCGCGTAACGACCTGAACTACGCGGAAAACTTCCTGCACATGATGTTCAACACCCCCTGCGAGATCAAACCGATCAGCCCGGTGTTGGCCAAGGCCATGGATAAGATCTTTATCCTGCACGCCGACCACGAGCAGAACGCCTCGACCTCCACCGTACGCCTGGCCGGCTCTTCGGGTGCCAACCCGTTCGCCTGTATCGCCGCCGGTATCGCCGCCCTCTGGGGCCCGGCGCATGGCGGTGCCAACGAAGCCGTGCTGAGCATGCTGGACGAGATCGGCAGCGTCGAGAACATCGACAAGTACATCGCCAAAGCCAAGGACAAGAACGATCCGTTCAAGCTGATGGGCTTCGGTCACCGCGTGTACAAGAACCGTGACCCGCGCGCCACCGTGATGAAGAAGACCTGCGACGAAGTGCTGAATGAGCTGGGCATCAAGAACGACCCGCAGCTGCAGCTGGCCATGCGCCTGGAAGAGATCGCCCTCACCGATCCGTACTTCAAGGAACGCAACCTGTACCCGAACGTCGACTTCTATTCGGGCATCATTCTCAAGGCCATCGGCATTCCGACCAGCATGTTCACCGTGATCTTCGCCATGGCGCGGACCGTCGGCTGGATCGCCCACTGGAAAGAAATGCTCTCCAGCCCG
>NZ_JAUYNP010000057.1 GCF_030696055.1 Pseudomonas sp.
GCGTTGCGTCCTCGCTTTTAATGCTCACGTACTGCAGTACGCTGCGCTTAAAAGCTCCGGGGCGCCTTGTCTGGCCTTAGCCCAGGAGATCTTTGGTGGTGTCGGATTAGGTCGAGGTTTGGCCGGGAATCTGTTTTGAGGGGGACGTTTTGTCCTCCTGTGAGGTCTGTCCCTAAGTTGAGGGGCCGGCTCTGGCGAGCCACACCTGCGGCCGGGTTTCCTTGAATGGAAGCCTGGCCGCGTTTTTTTGCGCCGGGTTAGCGCTAACCCGGGGCCTTTAGCTCCATGGGATGGGAGTTGAACAGATGAATTGGGCAACCTATTTCGCCGTCAGCGCGGCGGTGGTGATAGTCGGCCTGGCGCTGGGGGTGACCCTGCCGTTGGTGTCTTTCCGCCTCGAGGCCTGGGACTACGGGCCCTTCGCTATCGGCGTGATGGCCGGTATGCCGGCGATCGGCGTGCTCTTGGGCGCGCGCCTGACCGGGCACCTGGCCGGCTGGTTCGGTACGCCGCAAACCCTGCGCCTGTGCCTGCTGGCCAGCGCGGTCTCGGTCGGCTTGCTGACGGTGATGCCGAGCTATGCCCTGTGGCTGGTGCTGCGCCTGCTGATCGGCGTCTCCCTGACCGTGGTGTTCGTGCTCGGCGAAAGCTGGATCAATCAGCTGGTCGAGGACCGTCTGCGCGGCCGCTTGGTGGCGTTATATGGCACTGGGTTCGCCCTTAGCCAGCTGTGCGGGCCCTTGCTACTGACCCTGCTGGGTACCGAAAGCGATCGCGGTTTCTGGTTTTCCGCTGGCCTGTTGGTGGCCGGCAGCCTGCTGCTGTTGGGGCGCACGGGCGCGCCCAAGGTCAATGCACAAAGCGCGGCGGGGCATGGGGTGGTGCTGTTCTGCCGGGCCTCTCCGGCGATCGCCTGGGCGGTGGTGCTGTTTGCCGCCTTCGAGGCCATGGTGCTGACCCTGCTGCCGGTGTACCTGCTGCGCGAAGGCTTTGCCCAGCAGTTGGCGCTGCTGATGGTCAGCGTGGTGGTGGTGGGGGATGCCGCCTTGCAGCTGCCGATTGGCTGGCTGGCCGACCGGGTGCCGCGGCAGAGCCTGTTCCGCTGTTGCGGCGTGGTGCTGCTGTTGTCCAGCCTGAGCATTGCGCCGCTGTTGCATACGCCGCTGATCTGGCCGCTGCTGCTGTTGTTCGGCGCCAGTGCGGGGGGGCTCTATACCCTGTCGCTGATCCTGGTCGGCCAGCGCTATCGGGATGACGCCCTGGTGCGCGCCAATGCCCATATCGCCTTGCTGTGGGGCGCGGGTTGCCTGCTCGGGCCGCTGAGCACCGGTGCCGCCAGCCAATGGGTCAGCGGTCATGCGCTGCCGATGCTGATGGCGTTTGGCGCGGCGGGCTTCGTCTGGCTGGCGTTTCGCCGCGGTGCGTTCAGCCAGAGGCTGGCAACCGGGGCCTGATCCTCTTCAGCTGCGCACGTCCGGCTCCTGCTGCTCGGCCAGCAGTTCGGCGGCGCAGGCGCCGACCTGGCGTATGGCCTGTTCGAGCTGCGCACTGGGCTGGGCGGCGTAGTTGAGGCGCAGGCAATTGCGGTATTTGCCCGCGGCGGAAAAGATGCTGCCGGGGGCGATCTGGATCTTGTGCGGCAGCAGCAGGCGGTTCAGCCGCTGGCTGTCGAAGCCTGGCTCCAGCTCCAGCCACAGCATAAAACTGCCCTGGGGCCGGCTGACCCGGGTGCCGGCCGGGAAGTAGCGGCTGACCCATTCGGTCATCAGGTCGCGCCCGCGCGCGTACTGGCTGCGCATGCGCCGCAGGTGCGGTTGGTAATGGCCGCTCTCGATAAATTCGGCCAGGGCCAGCTGCGGCAGCTGCGCGGTCGTCCCGGTGCCCATGTACTTCATGTGCAGCACCTGTTGCAGGTAGCGCCCGGGGGCTATCCAGCCGATGCGCAGGCCGGGGGCCAGGGTCTTGGAGAAGGAACTGCACAACAGCACGCGACCGTCTTCGTCATAGGACTTGATGGTGCGCGGGCGCGGGTAGCTGTAGGCCAGGTCGCCGTAGACATCGTCCTCGATGATCGCCACGTCATAGCGCTGGGCCAGGGCCAGCAGCGCGCGCTTGTGGGCATCCGGCATGATATAGCCGAGCGGGTTGTTGCAGTTGGGGGTGAGCTGGATGGCCTTGATCGGCCACTGTTCCAGGGCCAGTTCCAGGGCCTCCAGGCTGATTCCGGTGAGCGGGTCGGTGGGCAATTCCAGGGCCTTCATGCCGAAGCCCTTGAGCGCCTGCATGACGCCGTGGAAACTCGGCGAATCCACCGCGACTATATCGCCCGGCGCGCACACCGAACGTATGGCCGCCGCCAGCGCCTCGTGGCAGCCGGTGGTGGTGACTATGTCTTGGGCTGGAATCTGGCAGCCGGAGTCGAGCATCAGCCGCGACAGCTGCTCGCGCAGGCCCGGATCGCCCTGCAGGCAGCCATAGCTCAGTTCCTTGAGCGCCTGGCGCCGGCTCAGGCGCGACAGGCTGCGCAGCAGCGGTTTCAGGGTCGGGCTGCTGATGTCCGGCATGCCACGGCCCAGCTGCAGCACATCGCCGCCCGGGGGCACGCTGATCAGCTCGAGCACCTGATCCCACTGCGAGATATCCACCGGCCGTTGCGCGGCGCGGCTGACCATAGGCAATGCGGGCTGCTGCCGGGCCAGCGGCACAAAGTAGCCGGACTTAGGTTTTGGGGTGGCCAGGCCCCGGTCTTCCAGGTGGCGATAGGCTTGCTGCACCGTGCTCAGGCTGACCCCGTGTTCGAGGCTGAGGGCGCGCACCGAGGGCAGGCGATCGCCGGGGCGATACAAGCCGTGTTCGATGCGCGCGCCGAGCAGTTCGGCCAGGTTGACGTAGAGCGTCATGACAGTTCCCTCGCGTTGTGCCATGCAATTCAGCAAGCCAGTACAGATAGGCGATAAATCCGCCATTCAGAGGCTGATCACAGAAATCTGTATGGAGTTAAAAAGATATTTTTGAATCTGTCATGCTTTTTCTGCGCCCCTCATCATGATCTCCCATCAGGCTTTCGAGCAGGAGAATGCGATGAACGGGCTTAGCGATGTGAGGCTGACAGTCAAGGCGGAGGAGTTGCAGGAGGATGCCCGCGCGGGGCATCTGTATGGCCGCTCGAGCAAGGGCGCAACCCTGGTCGAACGCTGGCAGCTGTTCTACCGCCGCCTAAGCACCCGCCGCGCGCTGCTCGAGCTGAGCGATGAGCAGCTCAAGGATGTCGGGCTGACCCGCGAGCAGGCGCGTAGCGAGGCCTTGCGGCCGTTCTGGACGCTTTAAGCAAGGAAGTAATGCCGGGCTACTGTGCCGCGAGAGGGCTTAGAACCTGTTTCGGACCTCGCGAGCTAGAGCGAGACAAGGCAAAAATGGCCGAGGGAGCGGAGTTTACGAGCTGTAAATGAGCATCCCGAGGCCATTTTTAACGCAGTATCGCCGACGCGCAGCAGATCCGAGGCCGGTTCTTAGACCAGCTCTTTAAGCCGGTGCCAGAGCATGCCCAGGGCCAGCAGCGGCGAGCGCAGGTGCTTGCCGCCGGGGAAGGTCATATGCGGCACCTTGGCGAACAGGTCGAAGCCGCTGCTGGCCTGGCCGGCGATGGCCTCGCCGAGCAGTTTGCCGGCCAGGTGAGTGGCGTTGACCCCGTGGCCCGAGTAGGCCTGGGCGTAATAGACATTGGCCTGGCCCTTGAGCCGGCCGATCTGCGGCAGGCGGTTGGCGCCTATGCCGATCATGCCGCCCCACTGGTAGTCGATCTTCACGTCCGCGAGGTGGGGGAAGACGGCCAGCATCTTCGGCCGCATATAGCCGGCGATATCCGCCGGATCGCGCCCGGAATAGTGACAGGCGCCGCCGAACAGCAGGCGGCGGTCGGCGGACAGGCGGTAATAATCCAGGGCCACGCGCTGGTCGCACAGCGCCATATTCTGCGGAATAAGCGCCCGCGCCTCGGCAGCGGACAGCGGCTCGGTGGCTATCACATAGCTGCCGGCCGGCAGCACCTTGCCGCCCAGGTTGTTGTTCAGGCCGTTCAGGTAGGCGTTGCAGGCGAGCACCAGATTGGCCGCGCGGACCACGCCCTGGGCGGTATGCACCTTGACCTCGCTGCCGTAGTCGATGCGGGTCACCGCCGAATCTTCGAACAGCTGCACGCCCAGGCTCTGCGCCGCCGCCGCCTCGCCCAGCGCCAGGTTGAGCGGGTGCAGGTGGCCGGAGCCCATGTCGATCAGGCCGCCGACATAGCGGCTGGAGCCGACCACCTCGTGCATCTGCTCCGGCTGCAGCAGGCGCAGTGGGTGGCGGTAGCCGAGGCTTTCCAGCTCGGCCTTGTCTTCGGCGAAGCCGGCCAGGTCGCGCGGCTTGTTGGCCAGGTCGCAGTAACCCCAGGTCAGGTCGCAATCGATACTGTACTGCTCGATGCGCCGGCGAACGATTTCCACCGCTTCCAGGCCCATCAGTTTCAGCTCGCGCACGCCCTCGCTGCCTATCACCGATTCGAACTGCTCGACGCCATGTCCGACCCCGCGGATCAGCTGCCCGCCGTTGCGCCCGCTGGCGCCCCAGCCGATCTTGTGGGCTTCCAGCAGCGCCACCGACAGGCCCTTCTGCGCCAGTTCGATAGCGGTATTGAGCCCGGAGAAGCCGCCACCGACTATGCACACGTCGACGCGCATTTCCCCCCTCAGCGGCGGGTAGGCCAGTTGTCGATTGACGCTGGCGGCGTAATAAGAGGCGGCGTGTTGGCTGCTGTGAACCGGCTGGTGAACGCGGGCGTTCATGTGTGGAATCCTGATTATTGTGTTTGGAAAATTTTACGAAGCATAAGCATGGGCTTTGCCCTACGCCAAGAGGCAATAAGCAAAAAAAGCGTTTTCCGTCGGTTAAACCCAGTGAACTGCCGCGATCGAGGCCTGGGCGCAGTACCATGCGCAGCATTCACCCAGGACCGCGCCCATGAGTTGCACCAGCCGCAAGATCGACCAGCTGCGCTTGCAGATCCCCAGTTTCGCCTGCGTGCCGGGCTGCCATGACTGCTGCGGCCCGGTCACCGCCTCGTCCGAGGAGATGGCGCGGCTGCCGGTGAAGAGCGAGGCCGAGCACGATGCCGCCCTGGCCGAATTCAATTGCGTGCACCTGGGGCCCCAGGGCTGCCAGGTGTACGACCAGCGCCCGCTGATCTGCCGCCTGTTCGGCACCACCCCCAGCCTGCCGTGCCCGCGCGGCCAGGGGCCGGAGCAGATGACCGAGCCGGCGGTGGAGCAGCAGGTGCACCGGCTGATCGCCACCACCCGGCAGCGCTTGGTGTAGGTTGGGTTGAGCGCAGCGAAGCCCGACACTGATCGACACACCTGGGCTCCGACCATCGCTCGTTGGGCTTCGGCGCTACGCGCCTCAACCCAACCTACGGTTGATTCGCTTGCAGCCTAGTCGGCGATCGGCAGGCTAAGGCTCTCCTTGACCTCTTCCATGACGATATAGCTCTTCGACTCGCGCACATGGGGCAGCTTGAGCAGGATGTCGCCGAGCAGCTTGCGGTAGCTGGCCATCTCGTTGATCCGCGCCTTCACCAGGTAGTCGAAGTCGCCGGACACCAGGTGGCACTCCAGCACGTGGGGCAGCTTGAGCACGGCGCGGCGGAACTCCTCGAAGGTGTCGCCGGACTTGTAATCCAGGCTGATCTCGACGAACACCAGCAGGCTGGCCTTGAGCTGCTGCGGGTTGAGGCGGGCGTGGTAGCCCATGATGATGCCTTCGCGCTCCAGGCGGCGCACCCGCTCGGTGCAGGGCGTGGTGGAGAGGCCGACCCGCTCGCCCAGCTCGGTGAAGCTGATGCGCCCGTCCTCCTGCAGGATGCGCAGGATGTTGCGGTCGATCTTGTCCAGTTCGCGGCGGCTTTGATGTTGAGTGCGCATGGTGGATACCCCTCTACAGAAGGCGTTTTTGCCAAGAATTCTCGCCAAAGAT
Source organism: Pseudomonas sp. (assembly GCF_030696055.1). GTDB lineage: Bacteria > Pseudomonadota > Gammaproteobacteria > Pseudomonadales > Pseudomonadaceae > Aquipseudomonas. The sequence goes on from NZ_JAUYNP010000057.1 coordinate 6,010, forward strand.
AGCTGTTTATATAGTGAATTGCACTGCTCGTCTCTTCTTATACTGCGCCCAATCGAGGTTCGGCATTGTCCGTCGCGCTGGGTCGCGGCGAGGAGAGAGTCATGCGGGTTCTGGTTCTGGGTAGCGGTGTGATTGGTACGGCCAGTGCGTATTATCTGGCGCGCCAGGGTTTCGAGGTGGTGGTGGTCGATCGGCAGCAGGCGCCGGCCATGGAAACCAGTTTCGCCAACGCCGGCCAGGTCTCCCCTGGCTATGCCTCGCCCTGGGCCGCCCCGGGCGTGCCGCTGAAAGCCATGAAGTGGCTGCTGCAAAGGCACGCGCCGCTGGCGATCAAGGCCACCGCCGATATCGACCAATACCTGTGGATGGCGCAGATGCTGCGCAACTGCACCGCCAGCCGCTACGCGGTGAACAAGGAGCGCATGGTGCGCCTGTCCGAGTACAGCCGCGACTGCCTCGACGAACTGCGCGCCGAGACCGGCATCGCCTACGAGGGCCGCAGCCTGGGCACCACCCAGCTGTTCCGCACCCAGGCGCAACTGGATAACGCCGCCAAGGACATCGCCGTGCTGCAGCAGTCCGGCGTGCCTTACGAATTGCTCGATCGCGCCGGCATCGCTCGGGTCGAACCGGCCCTGGGCTCGGTCACCGACAAGTTGGCCGGCGCCCTGCGTCTGCCCAATGACCAGACCGGCGACTGCCAGATGTTCACCCACAAGCTGGCGGACATGGCCAAGTCGTTGGGCGTCGAGTTCCGCTTCGGGCAGAATATCCAGCGCCTGGATTTCGCCGGCGACCGCATCAATGGCGTGTGGATCGATGGCAAGCTGGAAACCGCCGACCGCTACGTCCTGGCTCTCGGCAGCTTCAGCCCGCAACTGCTCAAGCCGCTGGGCGTGCGCGCGCCGGTGTACCCGCTGAAGGGTTACTCGCTGACCGTGCCAATCACCAATGCCGCGATGGCGCCGACCTCGACCATTCTGGATGAGACCTACAAGGTGGCCATCACCCGTTTCGACGACCGCATCCGCGTCGGCGGCATGGCGGAAATCGCCGGCTTCGACCTGGGCCTCAACCCGCGTCGCCGCGAGACCCTGGAAATGATCACCGCCGATCTCTACCCGCAAGGCGGCGATCTCAGCCAGGCCGAATTCTGGACCGGCCTGCGCCCGGCCACTCCGGATGGCACGCCGATTGTCGGTGCCACCAGCTTCCGCAATTTGTTCCTGAATACCGGACACGGCACACTGGGCTGGACCATGGCCTGCGGCTCCGGTCGCTTCCTCGCCGATCTGATCGGCAAGAAGCGTCCGCAGATCAGCGCCGAAGGTCTGGATATTTCCCGTTACAGCCGTACCCAGGAGACTCGCAAACATGTCAGTACAGCGCCTGCGCACTGAAAGCCGCTACAGCGAAATCGTCATTCATAACGGCACCGTCTATCTGGCCGGGCAGTTGGCCGACGATCTTAGCGGCGAGATAGTGCAGCAAACCCGGGAAACCCTGGGCAATATCGACCGCATGCTGGCCGAGGCCGGCAGCGACAAGGCGAAGATTCTCTCGGTGACCATCTACCTGAAGGACCTGGACCGCGACTACGCCGGCCTCAACCAGGTATGGGATGCCTGGGTGGCCGAAGGCGCCGCGCCGGCCCGGGCTTGCGTCGAAGCCAAGATGTACAAACCCGAGGTGCTGGTGGAAATGATGGTGGTGTCCGCGCTCTGAGGGCGGCCCCGATAAAGCCTTTGCCTGGCTGTCCCGCTGGGCTTTTTTAATCTGCAACTCCGTGCTGGGTTGCGCCAGGAAATGGCTCCAGCCAGCCTACGCCCGATATACGAGAAGACCATGCGTCCCGCCCGTGCCTTGATCGACCTGCAAGCCCTGCGTCATAACTACCGGCTGGCCCGTGAGCTGAGCGGCGCGCGCGCCCTGGCGGTGGTCAAGGCGGATGCCTACGGGCATGGCGCGGTGCGTTGTGCCCAGGCCCTGCAGGACGAGGCCGATGGTTTCGCCGTGGCCTGTATCGAGGAGGCGCTGCAGCTGCGCGAGGCCGGCATTCGCGGGCCTATCCTGCTGCTGGAAGGTTTCTTCGAGGCTGATGAATTAGCGCTGATCGAGCGGCACGAGCTCTGGTGCGTGGTGCATTCGCTGTGGCAACTGGAGGTCATCGAGCGCAGTGCGCTGAGCAAGCCGCTGTGCGTCTGGCTGAAAATGGACAGCGGCATGCACCGCGTCGGCCTCCATCCGGCCGACTATAAGGCCGCCTACCAGCGCCTGCAGGCCAGCGGCAAGGTGGCGAAAATCGTCCTGATGAGCCACTTCGCCCGCGCCGACGAGCTGGATTGCCCGCGCAGCCAGGAGCAGCTTGCAGTGTTTCAGCTGGCGCGCCAGGGCCTGGTGGGCGAGGTCAGCCTGCGCAACTCTCCGGCGGTGCTGGGTTGGCCACGGCTCTTCCAAAACCAACAGCCGAGCGACTGGGTACGCCCCGGCATCATGCTCTACGGCGCCACGCCCTTTGAGCAACAGCAGGCTGCGGCTGCGCGTTTGCTGCCGGTGATGTGCCTGGAGTCGAAAATTATCAGCGTGCGTGAACTGCCGGCCGGCGAGCCTGTGGGTTATGTCGCACGTTTTGTCAGCGAGCGCCCGACCCGGGTCGGCGTGGTCGCCATGGGCTATGCCGATGGTTACCCACGCCATGCACCCACCGGCACCCCGGTGGCGGTGGATGGCCAACTGACCCGCCTGATCGGCCGGGTGTCCATGGATATGCTTACCCTCGACCTGAGCGATCTGTCCCAGGCGGGCCTGGGCAGCCGGGTCGAATTGTGGGGCAAACAGGTGCTGGCCAGCGACGTGGCCCTCCAGGCCGGCAGCATTCCCTACCAGATTTTCTGCAACCTGCGCCGGGTGCCGCTGCTCTATAACGGGAGTTAAACAACCGTTTGCCTAGGTATTCTATTCAGCTGTTGTAAATACTGAACGCTGTTGCCATGATACGGCTACTTTTCCGTATCTTCCCGAGGGGGACTCCAGCATTGGACGTCGGTGTTCGACTGCAATCCATTCGCAAACTCAAAGGTCTGTCCCAGCGTGAACTCGCCAAGCGGGCAGGCGTGACCAACAGCACCATTTCGATGATCGAGAAGAACAGCGTAAGCCCTTCGATCAGTTCGTTGAAAAAGGTGTTGGCGGGTATCCCCATGTCGCTGGTGGAGTTCTTCTCCCTGGATGTGGAACCGGACAACCAGTCCCAGGTGGTCTATCGGGCCGCCGACCTCACCGATATCTGCAGCGGCGCCATCACCATGAAACTGGTGGGCAAGGCGCACCCGAGCCGGGCTATTTCCTTCCTCGATGAAATCTATCCCAGCGGTTCCGATACCGGGGATGAGATGTACACCCATGAGGGCGAGGAAGCCGGCATGCTGGTCGAGGGCAAACTCGAACTGACCGTGGGCGAGGAGGTGTTTATCCTCGAACCGGGCGACAGTTACTACTTCGAGAGCAGCAAGCCGCACCGCTTCCGTAACCCCTTCGAGGGGCCCGCGCGGCTGATCAGTGCCACTACGCCGGCGAACTTCTAAGCGTTCAGTGCTAGCCGCTGGCTAATAACCCTGCGGCAATCTGGGTTGTTTCAGCCGCCGCGGCTTGCCGTTATACTGTCGCCCGCTCGCGAAGCCGTGGCCGCGAGCGTGACTAGCCACGATGAGGGTGTACCGTGAACCTGATTAAAAAGATCCTGATAGCACCGGCTGCTGTACTGGCCCTGTGGGCTGTGACTGCTCAGGCCACGACCGACGAAGCCATTGCCGAGCGTCTCAAGCCGGTCGGTGAAGTCTGCGTGATGGGCGAAGAATGCAAAGGCGTCGGCGCCGTGGCGGCTGCCACTGGCGGCGCGCCGCGTACCGGCGATGACATCATCGCCAAGCATTGCGGTGCTTGCCATACCCCAGGCGTGCTGGGTGCGCCGAAAATTGGCGACAGCGCTGCCTGGAAGGCCCGCGCCACCAATGGCGTCGACGGCCTGTTGGCGCACGCCATCTCCGGCCTTAACGCCATGCCGCCGAAAGGCACCTGCGCGGATTGCTCCGACGATGAGCTGCGTGCAGCCATCCAGAAGATGTCCGGCCTGTAAGGCGACATCCCGACAAAAAAACCGCCCGAGGGCGGTTTTTTTATGGCTTGCCATCCATGGCAGCCACCCTGCGGGCCGTCGCTGGCGCGACGTCAGAAATCTCTCCCGGAGATTTCTTTGTGGCTTGCCTTCCATGGGCGCCTGCCGTCGGGCCGTCGCTGGGTGACGTTAAAAATTTCTCCCGGAAATTTTTTGTGCCCGGCGTTTATTCGAGAAAGCTGACCTGGCCATCGGCCAGCGAGCTGATGCGCGCCAGGGATTCGACCCGGAAACCCAGGCTGTCCAGCTCGGCGCGGCCGGCCTGGAAGGATTTCTCTATCACCACGCCGACTCCGGCGATGCTCGCGCCGGCCTGCTGAATCAGGTCGATCAGCGCCTTGGCGGCGTGGCCGTTGGCGAGGAAGTCGTCGATCACCAGCACGTGGTCGGCGCTGGTCAGGTGCTTGGCGGAGATGGCGATGGTGCTCTCGGTCTGCTTGGTGAAGGAGAACACCTTGGAGATATACAGGTTGTCCTTCAGCGTCAGCGACTGGTACTTGCGCGCGAAGATCACCGGCACGCCCAGCTCCAGGCCGGCCATGATCGCCGGGGCTATGCCCGAGGCTTCGATGGTGACTATCTTGCTGATGGCCTGCCCGGCGAAGCGCAGGGCGAACTCGTGGCCGATCTGCTGCATCAGCACGGGGTCGATCTGGTGATTGAGAAAGGCATCGACCTTGAGCACCTGCTCGGACAGCACTATGCCTTCGTCGCGAATCTTCTGTTTCAGCGCTTCCACGCGGTTACCCTCTTCAGTGATGGGGTGCCCGATCTGCGTCGGGCTATTGATATAAGCCTATTTTTTATGGCCTGCCATCCCTGGCGGCCACCCTGCGGGCCGTCGCTACGCGACGTTAAAAATGACTCCCGGTCATTTTTTCAGCATGGCGCGCATATTGGCCAGCGCCGAGTTACCTGTGGCGGCCTTGACCTCGGGGGGCGCGTCTTCCTGGCCTTCCCAGACCAGATCCTCGGGAGGCAGTTCATCGAGGAAGCGGCTCGGCGCGCAGTCCATGATTTCGCCGTACTGCTTGCGCTTGGCGGCGAAGGTCATGGTCAGGTTGCGCTTGGCGCGGGTGATGCCCACATAGGCCAGACGGCGCTCTTCTTCGACCGTGTCGGCCTCGATGCTGGAGCGGTGGGGGAGGATTTCCTCCTCCACGCCGAGGATGTAAACCGAGGGATATTCCAGGCCCTTGGAAGCGTGCAGGGTCATCATCTGCACGCCTTCGGCCCCTTCCTCTTCCTCTTGCTGGCGTTCCAGCATGTCGCGCAACACCAGCTTGCCGATGGCATCCTCGATGGTCATGTCGCCGTCTTCATCACGCTCCAGAGTGTTCTTCAGCGCCTCGACGAGGAACCAGACGTTGCCCATGCGCGCGTCGGCGACCTTGTCGTTGGA
>NZ_JAUYNP010000060.1 GCF_030696055.1 Pseudomonas sp.
GGGGCGTTAAAAACAGGCTCGGCAAGCCGCTTGCGGCTAACGCGCTTCAGCGCGACCCGAAGGGCGAGTGAAACGAGTCATGCTCATTTACAACTCGTAAACTCCGCTTCCTCGCCGTTTTGACCAGCCGAAGGCTGTTACTACGTAGCGCCTTGTCTCGGCTGCCTCGCCTACATTTTTCAACAGCCTGCTAAACGATTGCCTAGCCCGGATAAAATCCGGGGGCTCCACCCACGATCCTCCCGGATTGCATCCGGGCTACGGCCGTGCCGTGCGGGGCAACAGCGACCAACAACTCCGGTTCACACCTGCAATAAACGCTCGCGCAGCTTGTGGATCTCGTCACGCAGTTGCGCGGCGGCCTCGAACTCCAGATCCCGGGCCAGCTGGTACATCTTCTCTTCCAGCTGGCGGATGCGTTTGCCGATCTCGCTCGGCGAACGCAGCTCGGCCTCGTAGCGCGCGCTCTCCTCCGCCGCCTTGGCCATGCCCTTGCGCTTCTTGCTGCGCGAACCCGGCACGCTGGCGCCTTCGAGTATGTCCTGCACGTCCTTAAACACGCCTTTTGGAGTAATACCATTGGCCAGGTTGAAGGCTATCTGCTTGTTGCGGCGCCGCTCGGTCTCGCCTATGGCGCGTTCCATGGAGCCGGTCATGCGGTCGGCATACAGAATCGCCCGGCCGTTGAGGTTGCGCGCGGCGCGGCCGATGGTCTGGATCAGCGAGCGCTCGCTGCGCAGGAAGCCCTCCTTGTCCGCATCGAGGATCGCCACCAGGGACACCTCCGGCATGTCCAGGCCTTCGCGCAGCAGGTTGATGCCCACCAGCACATCGAAGGCGCCGATGCGCAGGTCGCGGATAATCTCCACCCGCTCCACCGTGTCGATGTCCGAGTGCAGGTAGCGCACCTTGACCCCGTGATCGGCCAGGTAGTCGGTCAAGTCCTCGGCCATGCGCTTGGTCAGGGTGGTGACCAGCACGCGCTCCTCGATGGCCACGCGCTTGTGGATTTCCGAGAGCAGATCGTCGACCTGGGTCAGCGCCGGGCGCACCTCGATCTGCGGGTCGACCAGGCCGGTGGGCCGCACCACCTGCTCGATCACCCGCCCGGCGTGCTCGGCTTCATAGTTGCCCGGCGTGGCGGAAACGAAGATGGTCTGCGGGCTGGCCGCCTCCCATTCCTCAAAACGCATCGGCCGGTTATCCAGCGCCGAGGGCAAACGGAAACCGTATTCCACCAGGGTTTCCTTGCGCGAACGGTCGCCCTTGTACATGGCGCCGACCTGCGGCACCGACACGTGGGATTCGTCGATTACCAGCAGGGCCTGGTCCGGCAGGTAGTCGTACAGCGTCGGTGGCGGCTCGCCGGGGCCGCGTCCGGACAGGTAGCGCGAGTAGTTTTCGATGCCGTTGCAGTAGCCCAGCTCGAGGATCATCTCCAGGTCGAAGCGGGTGCGCTGCTCCAGACGCTGGGCTTCCACCAGCTTGTTATTGCTACGCAGATACTCCAGGCGCTCGACCAGCTCGACCTTGATCTTCTCCACCGCCTCCAGCAGCACCTCGCGCGGGGTGACGTAGTGGCTCTTGGGGTAGAAGGTGAAACGCGGCAGCCGGCGTATCACCTCGCCGGTCAGCGGATCGAAGGCCGACAGGCTCTCCACCTCGTCGTCGAACAGTTCGATGCGGATGGCCTCCATCTCGGATTCCGCCGGGAAGATGTCGATCACATCGCCACGCACGCGGAAGGTGGCGCGGGCGAAATCCATGTCGTTGCGCGTGTATTGCAGGTCGGCCAGACGGCGCAGCAGCGCGCGCTGGTCCAGTTTGTCGCCGCGGTCGACGTGCAACACCATCTTCAGGTACGACTCGGGGCTGCCCAGGCCGTAGATGCACGACACCGTGGTGACTATGATCGCGTCCGGCCGTTCCAGCAGGGCCTTGGTCGCCGACAGGCGCATCTGCTCGATATGGTCGTTGATCGAGGCGTCCTTCTCGATAAAGGTGTCGGACGACGGCACATAGGCTTCCGGCTGGTAGTAGTCGTAGTAGGAGACGAAATACTCCACCGCGTTGTTCGGGAAGAAACTCTTGAACTCGCCATACAGCTGCGCGGCCAGGGTCTTGTTTGGCGCCAGCACCAGGGTCGGGCGCTGGATCTGCGCTATCACGTTGGCGATGCTGAAGGTCTTGCCCGAGCCGGTCACACCGAGCAGGGTCTGGTGCGACAGACCCGCCTCCAGGCCTTCGACCATCTGCCGAATCGCCTCGGGCTGATCGCCGGCCGGCTGGAAACGGGTGACCAATTGAAACTCGGACATAACTGACCTCGACGAACGACTGTGACGCGATCTGAAAGCGTGCGTCATAACAGCTGAAATGCCTGTGCGCGTTGTCGCGACACAGGTTATGGGTCGTTATACTACCGACCCACTTACGCAACCCCTAGCAGACCGTCGAAAAACCGCTGAGCTTTTCAACTATCTGCCGGCTACCCTCGTAGCAAGGCGTTGCCTGACCCTCATCTCTCCTCTTCAGAGCTGCCGCATCCATGAGTCTGTTCTCTGCCGTCGAAATGGCACCGCGCGATCCCATCCTGGGCCTCAATGAAGCGTTCAACGCCGATACCCGGACCAACAAGGTCAACCTGGGCGTTGGCGTCTACTTTACCGAGGAAGGCCGCATCCCATTGTTGCGCGCCGTCGCCGAGGCCGAGAAGGCCCGCATCGAAGCCCACGCACCGCGCGGCTACCTGCCGATCGAAGGCATCGCCGCCTACGACAGCGCCGTGCAGAAGCTGCTGCTGGGGGCCGATTCCGAGCTGATCGCCGCCGGCCGAGTGATCACCACCCAAGCCATTGGCGGCACCGGCGCGCTGAAAACCGGCGCCGACTTCCTCAAGCGCCTACTGCCGGGTGCCGTGGTCGCCATCAGCGACCCGAGCTGGGAAAACCACCGCGCACTGTTCGAATCCGCCGGTTTCCCGGTGCAGAACTACCGCTACTACGATGCCGCCAGCCATGGCGTTAACCGCGCCGGTATGCTGGAAGACCTGAAGAACCTGCCAGCCCGCTCGGTTGTCGTGCTGCACGCCTGCTGCCATAACCCGACCGGCGTTGACCTGTCGCTGGACGACTGGAAAGCCGTGCTGGAGGTGCTGCGCGAACGCGAGCACGTACCCTTCCTCGACATCGCCTACCAGGGCTTTGGTGCCGGTATCGAGCAGGATGCCTTTGCCGTGCGCCTGTTTGCCGAGTCCGGCATGCCGTTCTTCGTCTCCAGCTCCTTCTCCAAGTCCTTCTCGCTGTATGGCGAGCGCGTCGGCGCCCTGTCCATAGTCACCGGCAACAAAGAAGAGGCCGGCTGCGTGCTATCGCAAGCCAAGCGCGTGATCCGCACCAACTACTCCAACCCGCCGACCCATGGCGCGACGGTTGTCGCCTCGGTGCTTAACAGCCCCGAGCTGCGCGCCATGTGGGAAGCCGAGCTGGGTGAAATGCGCGAACGCATCCGCGGCATGCGCATGGCCCTGGTCGAGCAACTGGCCGCCTTGAACTGCAAGCGTGATTTCAGCTTCGTGGCCCAGCAGCGCGGCATGTTCTCCTACTCCGGCCTGACCGCCGAACAGGTCGAACGGCTGAAAAACGAGTTCGCCATCTACGCCGTCAGCACCGGGCGCATCTGCGTCGCCGCGCTAAACCAGCGCAACCTGCCGGCCGTTACCCAGGCTATCGCCCAGGTGCTCTAAACCGGCTCAAGGGGAAGTCCGCACGTGCTTGACTTCCCCTTGTTAATCAGTAGGATACGCGCCGTCATTCCGCGATAGCTCAGTCGGTAGAGCAAATGACTGTTAATCATTGGGTCCCTGGTTCGAGTCCAGGTCGCGGAGCCAAATTCAAAGCCCTAGGTGAAAACCTGGGGCTTTTTTATTTCCGTTAAAGTCAGACCCATACGGATTAAGTGCATCGTCTGGCTGCATCATCAGGCCTGGCCCGCTGCAGCCTTCCGTCCTTGGCAAAGAACCTCCGGGGCGGGTGAAAACACCCAGCAGCTGGCCTGGGCAATCCGTTAATATGCGCGGCTTAGCCACCATATGCGCCCGATCATGCCTGTTACCGCCCGCTTTCCCGTCGCCCTGTATTCCTTCGCCTGCCTGCTCGGCCTGCTGGCTTTATGCGGGCTCTGGTATGGCATCGGCCAGCCGGTTGAGTTGGCCGATGCCGCGACGCCGACCCACAAGTTGCAATGCGCCTCCTACACCCCCTTCGACAAGGACCAATCGCCCTTCGAGCAGCCGATAGAGCTGCGCCCGGAACGCATGGAGGCCGACCTAACCCTGCTGGCCGAGCGTTTCCAGTGCCTGCGCACCTACTCGGTGACCGGCCTGGAAGGCTTGCCGGATATGGCCCGCAAGCATGGCCTGAAGCTGATAGTGGGCGCCTGGGTCAGCCGTAACCCCGCCGATACAGCAGTAGAGATTGCCAATCTGATCAAGGTGGCCAACGCCCATCCGGATGTGGTGCAGGTGGTAATAGTGGGTAACGAGGCGCTGCTACGCAAAGAGGTCACGCCCCAGCAGCTGGTGGAATTGATCGAGCAGGTCAAGGCGCAGATCGAGCAGCCGGTGACCTATGCCGATGTCTGGGAATTCTGGCTCAAGCACCCGGAAGTCGCTCCAGCGGTGGATTTCCTCACCATTCACCTGCTGCCCTACTGGGAAGACAATCCCGCCGGTATCGACAGCGCCTTGCATGAGGTGGCCCAGGTGCGCCAGACCTTCGGCAACGCCTTCGCCCCCAAGGACATTTTGATCGGTGAAACCGGCTGGCCCAGCGAAGGCCGCCAGCGGGAAACCGCCCTGCCCAGCCGGGTCAACCAGGCCAAGTTTATCCGCGGCTTTGTCGCCATGGCCGAGCAGAACGGCTGGCGCTACAACCTGATCGAAGCCTTCGACCAACCCTGGAAACGCATCAGCGAAGGCGCGGTCGGGGGGTATTGGGGGCTGTTCGACGCCGATCGCCAGGACAAATCCATTCTGGCCGGGGCTGTGTCCAATCTGCCGCACTGGCCCGCCTGGTTGGCACTCAGCCTGGCGCTGTTCGCCGCCACCCTGCTGCTCGCCGGTAGCCCGCACTCCCCGCGCGCGGCCCTGGTCTTACCGCTGCTGGCGGCGACAGGCTCCGCCTGCATCGCGCTGTTCGGCGAATTGACCCTGGTCACCAGCCGTTTTCTCGGCGAATGGTTATGGGCGGCGGCGCTGATAGTGCTGAACCTGTTGGTGCTCAGCCACGGGGCGCTGCTGCTGAGCCAGCGTAACGGCTGGCGTGCCCGCCTGTTCCAGCGACTGCACGGCCAGGGCGCGCTGTGGCTGGCCCTCAGCGGCTTTGCCGGCGCGGTGATGATGCTGGCCCTGGTGCTGGACGCGCGCTATCGCAGCTTTCCCAGCGCCGCGTTGCTGCTGCCGGCGCTGTTTTACCTGTGCCACCCGGTGGGCGGCCATCGCCGGGAGATCGCCCTGCTCGCCCTGCTGATCGGTGCCGGCATCGCCCCACAGCTGTATCAGGAAACCCTGGGCAACCTGCAAGCCCTGGGCTGGGCCCTCACCAGCGGCCTGCTGCTGGCTGCCTTATGGCGTAGTCTGCGGGTCAAAGCGCTCGACAACTAGGCTGGCGGCGCCTTGCTGCACCGGCAGCGGCTCGCGCACCAGGCGCAACAGCGCCAGCACCAGGGCAAATACGCCGAGGCTGGCGCTGTACAACACCAGCGCGGGCAAGGCGAGCAATAGCGCCGGCGCCGCCAGGCGTCTGCCCCAAGCCCCTGGCAAAGCGAACGCCAGCAGCGCCGACAGCAGCGAACCCCAGGCCAGCACGCCGAAATGGATCAACCAGCCCAGCTGCGCGCGCACCTCGCAGGCCAGCTGCTCTGGCGCCTCGACGCACAAGCCAACCCACTGATCGCTTTCCATCAACTGATAGCGCAAGGCAAAGCTGGCCGACAGACAGGCTGCAGCGGCAATGATCAGCGTGATCCAGGGCAAGTAACGAGACATAAAAAGCTCTGACAGATTGAAAGGCTGCGTAGGATAAGCCGCAACGCCACGGATGACACCCCCGGCGCGACCTAAGGCAGGCCAAACCCAATTGTGAAGACCGAACTCGCCGGCACCTACAACCCCAATCCTGCAACTAGAATCGACAGATGCTGATACGCCGACTCATCTTAATCACCGCCAGTCTGCTCGGCCTGTGGCTGTTCTGGGTCATGCTGCAGCCCGCCCCCAGCCGACTGCCGCCGAGCACCCCGCTGGCCAATGGCAGTTGGCGCGTGACCGAGCACCAGATCACCGCCCTGCAGGTGTTTCACCTGCAAGCGCGAGTGCTGGCGCGCGAAGACTACCGTTTCGACCGCGGCGCCCAGCTATCCCCCACCGACCTGGCGCTGGGTTGGGGGCCCATGGCCGACCCCGAGGTGCTGCGCCATATCAGCATCAGCCAGCGCAACCGCTGGTACTTCTGGCACGCCGAACAGCTGCCCATCGAACGCCGGCAGATAGAAACCCATAGCGCCAATATGCACCTGATACCGGCCACCCCCGAAGTCGCCAACACCTTGGCGCAACTCGAAGCCGGCCAGCAGATCAGCCTGTCGGGGCTACTGGTGCGTGTCGAAGGTGACGATGGCTATCGCTGGGTCAGCTCGCTCAGCCGCGAAGACAGCGGCGATGGCGCCTGCGAACTAATCTGGGTCGAGCGGCTGAGCCTTATACCCTGAGCTTGTAAGGGACTACGCAGGAGGCCATCCTCAGGCACGTCGAGCACGCCGCAATGTTCAAGCCGCGGCGCAGCCGGGGCACTCGGCCGGGTTTGCGCGGTCGAAACCCGTCGCGCCACCTCTCTTGAGAGACTTAACCATGCCGTATTTCACCCGCCTGCTCGCCCTCCTCGGCTGCCTGGGCATAGCCTCATCGCTTAGCGCCGCCGATATAGATGTGGCGAGCTATGGCTATCCCTTGATCAATCCGTTCGAGGCGACCCTGGTCACCACGCCCCCCGAGCTACGCCCCGAACTGCCGGCCGATAGCGCAATCAATCAGAGCGACTATCGGGTCAGGTTGCGCCCCGAACGCGAGTTCGAGCTGTCGGAGAACTTCTGGCCGGTGACCAAGATGGGCTACCGCCTGGCCGAACAAAGCGGCGAGGCACCGCTGATCTTTATCATCGCCGGCACCGGCGCGCATTACGCCAGCAGCACCCCGGAATACCTGAAGAAGCTGTTCTACGGCGCGGGCTATCACGTGGTGCAACTGTCCTCGCCGACCAGCTACGACTTTATGACCTCGGCCTCGCGCTTCGCCACACCGGGCATTACCCGCGATGACGCCGACGACCTGTACCGCGCCATGCAGGCCGTGAGGGCGCAGCATCCGCGCTTGCAAGTCAGCGAATTCCACCTCACCGGCTACAGCCTGGGCGCCTTGCAGGCGGCCTTCGTCAGTGAACTGGACGAAACCCGGCGCAGCTTTAATTTCAAGCGTGTGCTACTGCTCAACCCGCCGGTCAACCTCTACACCTCTATCACTAATCTCGATCGCCTGGTGCAAACCCAGGTCGAGGGCATAGACAACGGCACCACCTTCTACCAGCTGGTACTGGACAAGCTGACCCGTTACTTCCAGGCCAAGGGTTACGTCGAGATCAACGACGCCCTGCTCTACGACTTCCAGAACTCCCGCGAGCAGCTGTCCGATGAGCAGATGGCCATGCTGATCGGCGCGGTGTTCCGCTTCTCCTCCTCGGACATCGCCTTCACCTCGGACCTGGTCAATCGCCGCGGCCTGATCACCCCGATCAGCTACCCCATAGAGGAAGGCACCAGTCTGACGCCCTTCTTCAAGCGCGCCCTGCAATGCAACTTCGACTGCTACCTGACCGAGCAGCTGATCCCCATGTGGCGGGCGCGCTACGACGGCGGCAGCCTGGCCCAGCTGATCGATCAGGTCAGCCTGTATGCCGTGGCCGACTACCTGAAAAACAGCAGCAAGATCGCCGTGATGCACAATGCCGACGATGTGATTCTCGGCCCCGGCGACCTGGGCTTCCTGCGCCGCACCCTGGGCGAGCGCCTGACCCTCTACCCGCTGGGCGGGCACTGCGGCAACCTCAATTACCGCGTCAATAGCGACGCCATGCTGGAGTTCTTCCGTGGCTAAGGCTTTTCGCAGCGCATTACTGCTGGCCCTGCTGCTAACCAGCGGCCTGGCACAGGCGCAACACCAGGCCGATGACGACGGCTTCAAGCAACCGCTGGAGCATCTGCATTTCAACCCTGGGCTGAATCAGCGCGAGTTCGAGCGTTCCAGCCTGGACGCCCTGCAGGTCTACGACCCGCTGGAGTCGTGGAACCGCCGCGTCTATCACTTCAACTACCGCTTCGATCAGTGGGTATTCCTGCCGATAGTCAACGGCTACCGCTACGTCACCCCCAACCTGGTGCAGAGCGGGGTGAGCAACTTTTTCAGCAACCTGGGCGATGTGCCCAACCTGCTTAACAGCCTGCTGCAGCTCAAGGCCAAGCGTTCGCTGCAGACCGGCGCGCGCCTGCTGCTCAATACCACGGCCGGAGTCGCCGGCCTGTGGGACCCGGCCACGCGCATCAACCTGCCCAAACAGAAGGAAGACTTCGGCCAGACCCTGGGTTTCTATGGCGCCCCAGCCGGTCCGTACCTGATGCTGCCGCTGCTCGGTCCCTCCAACCTGCGCGACACCGGCGGCCTGGTGGTGGATTTCAGCGCGAAAAGCCAGATCAACCTGCTCAACGTCGCCGCAACCAGCATCAGCCACCCGGAGATCAGCCTGCTCGAAGTGGTGGATCAGCGCTCCACTGTGAATTTCCGCTATGGCCAGCTCAACTCGCCGTTCGAGTACGAGAAGATCCGCTTCTTCTACCACGAGTCGCGCAAACTGCTGATTGCCGAATAAAGGATCAGGCTTGACCCTGGGGCCGCCCCCAGGTTTTAGCCTGGCGCGGCCATAGGGTCTGTTGACGTTTCGTTGCGGCCGCGCCGGAGCCTGTTTTTGCGCGGGGCAAGGCACGAGGAGCGAGGTTTGGTTGTTCCAAATAAGCGACGAGAAACGCAGCAGCGCGCAAAAACAGGCCCGGCCCTTCGGGTTGCGCGGCAAATTGCGCCAGGCGGTGTTGCAGGACTTGGCAAGGGAACGACCATTGCCGGCGTCCTGCGCCTTGCCTGGCGCAATTTGGCGCAGCAACGCGGCTCGCTGCGAAACGTCAACAGACCCTAACCCGGAGATTGTCTATGCGAGTAGCCCAACTGGCCAAAGCCGCCGGCGTCAGTGCGGAGACCGTGCGCCATTACACCGACCTTGGCTTGTTGCAGCCTGGCCGCGACCCGCAGAACGGTTACCAGCAATTCGCCCAGGCCGACCTGCAGCGCCTGCGCTTTATCGCCCGCGCCAGGCGTCTGGGTTTCAGCCTCAAGGATGTGCAGGCGATTCTGGCCCGTGCCGAGAGCGGCGCCGCGCCTTGCGGCGAGGTGCGCGACCTGTTGCGCGAACGCCTGGCGGCCTTGCAGGCGCATATCGATGAATGCCAGCGCCTGGCCCTGGTGATGCACGACGCGCTCAACGACTGGGCCGACAAGCCCGAATGCGCCCCCGATGGTCAGGCCATCTGCCGCTTGATCGAGGACTTCGAACTGCCCGGGGAAAACCGCCCGGCCACCCCCTGCCCCGCCCACTGAGTTCTACTGCGCGTAGCGGCGATGCAAGCCCGGCGGCACGCCGCTGCTGTCGGTCGGCTGCCAGGGCCCCTGCGGATTGCTGGCCCAACTCCAGCCGGCATTCCAGCGGTAGTAGGTGCGCTCGCGGTAGTAGAGATGGCGCGCGCCAGCCAGCACATAGACACCCAAGCCGGCATCCCAATGGCTTTGCGCCCCGGGTGGTGGGGCGAAACGCGGATGGTTGGCGCCGCTCGGCGTGCTGGCTGGCGTGCTGTTCAGCGGGGCCAGCGAACAGGCGCTAAGCCCCAGCAGGCTGGCCAGCAAGGCCAACTGCAACCAACGGCTCATGGCGTCTTGCCGTCGGCAGTGTCGATCAGCAGGTGCTGCGCCTCGGTGGTCTTGCTGGCAATCGGCTGGCTGCGGCCAATCCACTCGCCGGCCGTGGCATTGCCGCCGCGGGAGATGCGCGCCACCAACTGCACCTGGGCGAAGCCGGAGATCTTCAGCTGCGGCATCATCGCATCGCTATCGGACAGGCTGACCTCGGCAGGCAGGTCGGCCACGCTCAGGCGCTTGACCGCCAGCGGCATCGGCGGCCCGCCTACCGCGCGGGCGAAGACGAATACCGCATCGCCCGGCTGCACCTTGTCTTTCAATTCGGCGGCCAGTTCGACCTTGACGCTCAACTGTTGTGCCGCAGCAACTGGCGCGGCGTCGGCGGCCTGCGGATCGAGGCGCTCGCGGGCGCGATCGATGCCACCCTGAATCGCCTGGCGCGAAGGGTCTTGCGCCGGCAACAGCGCCACCAGCTTCTGCCAATGCTCGATGGCCTGCTGGAAACGCCCGGCTTCATAGGCGGCGATACCCAGCAGACCCAGGCTGGTGACCTCAGCCGGATCGGCTTTCAGCGCCTCGTCGGTCAGCACCTGCACCTGCGCGCTCCATTGCTTGTTGCCGGCGAAATACAGCGCCTGGGCCCATTGCCCCAGCAGCTCCGGTTCACGCCCGGCAACGCCGACAGCCCGTTCGAAGGCCGCGGCGGCATCGCCCGCGCGCTCCTGAGCCATATAGGTACGACCGAGGAAGTACCAGCTTTCGGCGGACTGCGGATTGCTCTGCACCGCGGCTTCCAGGCGCGCGGTCATTTCCTCGATGGATTTCGGCTGCGCGGCGAAGGTCTGCGCCCGCTCGACCTCATCGATAGCGCCCCAATGCTGGTACAGGCCATAACCCAACAGCGGCATCAACAGGGCGGCGAGCAGCGGAATCTTGTTGCCCAGCACCCGCTGCCGGGGCTGGCCCTGCGCGCCTTCGGTATCGGCCAGCAGCTCGCGGGCGGCTTCATCGCGGCCATTCTGCAGCTGCTGGTCGTTCAGCGCGCCGGCATCATGCTGGCCTTGCAGTTCCTCCAGGCGCTCCTGGTACAGGGTCACGTTGAGGGCGGTGCGGTCTTCTTCGGCTTGCGCCTTGCGGCCGCGCAGCACGGGGATCAGCAGAAACGCCAGGGCGGTCAATAACAGCAGACCGGCGCTTAACCAGAATTCGATCATCAGTCTTTCTTATCCACAGGCGATTGATTGGCTGACCCTTGGTTGGCAGGCCGTTGGCTGAGCAGAGCAGCCAGACGCTGCTGTTCATCCGCAGACAGGCCGCTGGAGGTGGCGCTCTGCTTGCCACGACGGCGCAGCACTATGACCCCGAGCAGGACGAAGCCGCCGACCAGTAACGCGGCCGGGCCGTACCAGAGCAACAGGGTGCGCGCGCTGAGCGGCGGCTTGTACAGCACGAAGTCGCCATAGCGGCTGACCAGAAACTCGATGATCTGCTCGTTGCTCTGGCCTTCTTCCAGCATGCGATAGATCTGCGCGCGCAGGTCCATGGCGATAGGCGCATTGGAGTCGGCGATATTCTGGTTCTGACACTTGGGGCAGCGCAGCTCCTCGACCAGGTCGCGGTAACGCTCACGCTCGGCTTCGCTGGCGAACTCGTAGGTGTCGATGGCGGCCTGGGCCGTGCCCAGCAACGCCAACCCCAGCAGCACCGCAGTCAGCAGACGCCTCATGGTTGAGCCTCATTGACCAGTTCTTGGTACAACGGCGCCAGTTTTTCGCGCCAGACTTGCTCATCGATCACCCCCACATACTTGTGGCGGATGATGCCCTGGGCATCGATCAGGAAGGTCTCAGGCGCGCCATACACGCCCAGGTCCAGGCCCAGGCTGCCGCTGGCGTCGTTGATATTCAGCCGGTAAGGGTTGTGGAACTCCGCCAGCCACTTCTGCGCGGCGGCGTTGTCGTCCTTGTAGTTGACCCCGTGGATGGTCACGCCCAGCTTGGCCAGCTGGTTCAGCGCCGGATGCTCGACCCGGCAGGCCACGCACCAGGTCGCCCAGACATTGACCAGCGCCGGCTTGCCCTGCAGATCGGCCGCGGTGATGGTCTGGCCACCCTGCACCGCCGGCAGGGAAAACTGCGGAAAGGGCTTGCCGATCAGGGCCGAGGGCAGCTCGGCGGGATCGAGAAACAGCCCGCGGTAGAGAAACAGCGCAACACCGAGGAAGATCACCAAGGGCAACAACAGAATCAGTCGTTTCATGCTTGCGCTCCCGCCATGCCCAGGGCTTCCCGTACTCGGGTTCTGACCTTCACCCGGTAGCGCTTATCACTGGCGGCGAGGAAGCCGCCCAGGCCCATCAGAATCGCGCCGAACCAGATCCAGCGCACGAAGGGTTTGATATGCACGCGCACCGCCCAGGCGCCGTTTTCCAACGGCTCACCCAGGGCCACGAACAGGTCGCGGGTGATGCCGGCGTCTATGCCCGCCTCGGTCATCACCGACTTCTGCACCGTATACAGGCGTTTTTCCGGGTGCAGCAGCGCAATCTGCTGACCGTCTTCGAGGATGCGCACCGTGCCTTTGTCCGAGCTGAAATTCGGCCCTTCGAAGTGCACGGCGCCCTCGAACACGAAGCGATAGCCGCCCATCTCCACCGAATCGCCGGGCGCCATGCGCATATCGCGTTCGAAGCTGCCCATGCTGGTGAGTATCACCCCCAGGGCGCACACGGCCATGCCCAGGTGCGCGGTCTGCATGCCCCAGTAACTGCGGGTCAGGCTCGCCAGGCCAGCGAGCAGGCCCTTATGCCGGGTCTTCTCGACTATATCGCGCACACCGGCCAGCACCACCCAGGCGGCCAGCAGGCAGACGCCGAGCACCGCCCAGTTGAAGTCGCCGACCAGGAAAGTCGCCAGCAGCGCCACAACCACGCTGCCGATCAGCACCGGGGTGAGCATGCCCAACAGCCACTGCAGCGGGGTGTCCTTCCAGCGCACCAGCACGCCCAGCGCGATCATGCTCATCAGCAAGCCCATCAGCGGCACGAACAGCGCGTTGAAATAGGGTGGACCGACCGACAGCTTGGCCCCGGTCATGGCGTCCAGCACCAGGGGATAGAGGGTGCCGAGCAGGATCATCGAGGCCGCCACCACCAGAATCAGGTTGTTCGCCAGCAGCAGGGTTTCCCGCGACCACAGGGCGAAACCGACCTGGCTCTTGACCACCGGGGCGCGGATGGCGAACAGAGTCAGCGAGCCGCCCACCACTATCAGCAGGAAGGCCAAGACGAATACGCCGCGCGCCGGGTCGCTGGCGAAGGCGTGCACCGAGGTGAGCACCCCGGAACGCACCAGGAAGGTCCCCAGCAGGCTCAGGGAGAAGGCGGCGATGGCCAGCAGCACTGTCCAGCTCTTGAATACGCCGCGTTTCTCGGTCACCGCCAGGGAATGGATCAGCGCGGTGCCGACCAGCCAGGGCATAAAGGAGGCGTTTTCCACCGGGTCCCAGAACCACCAGCCGCCCCAGCCCAGTTCGTAATAGGCCCACCAGGAGCCCAGGGCGATGCCGATGCCGAGAAAGGCCCAGGCGACTAGGGTCCAGGGCCGCGACCAGCGCGCCCAGGCCGCATCCAGCTTGCCGCCGAGCAGCGCGGCAATGGCGAAGGAGAAGGCCACGGAGAAGCCGACATAGCCCATATAGAGCATCGGCGGGTGGATGATCAGGCCGAAGTCCTGCAACAGCGGATTGAGGTCACGGCCATCGCCTGGGGTATCGAGCAGCAAACGGGCGAAGGGGTTGGAGGTGACGATCAGGAACAGCAGAAAGCCGATGCTGATGATGCCCATCACCCCCAGCACCCGGGCGAGCATTTCTTCCGGCAGCTGGCGCGAGAAGATCGACACGGCAAAGGTCCAGCCGGCCAGGATCAGACCCCAGAGCAGCAACGAACCTTCGTGGGCGCCCCATACGGCGCTGAACTTGTAATACCAGGGCAGCGCGCTGTTGGAGTTGCTGGCCACGTAGGCGACGGTGAAGTCGTCGACCATAAAGGCGTAGGTCAGGCAGATAAAGGCGAACAGCATAAAGCTGAACTGCCCCCAGGCGGCAGGCACAGCCAGGCTCATCCACTGCCGATCGCCGCGCCAGGCGCCGATCAACGGCAGGGTCGCCTGCACCAGGGCCATGCACAGGGCCAGAATCATGGCCAGATGGCCGAGTTCGGGAATCATTGCGCGCCCCCCGAGGTAATGGTGCGGGTGGCCGCGTCATGCTTCTGCTGCATGCCGCTCTTTTCCAGGGCCTGCATGACTTCCGGCGGCATATAGTTTTCGTCGTGCTTGGCCAGCACCTCATCGGCGATCAGCACACCACTGCCATCGAGCTTGCCCATGGCGACTATGCCCTGGCCTTCGCGGAACAGGTCGGGAAGTATGCCGCTGTAGCGGATGGTCACGCTCTTGGCGCCGTCGGTGACCACGAAATCGGTTTCCAGGGAGTCGCTGGAACGCTTCACCGAGCCGTTCTCGACCAGGCCGCCGGCACGGATGCGGGTGTTTTGCGGCGCCTCGCCGTTGGCGATCTGAGTGGGGGTGTAGAACAGGTTGATGTTCTGCTGCAACGCGCTCAGGGCCAGGGTCACGGCAATGCCGACGCCGGCGAGAATGGCCAGGACTATATACAGGCGCTTTTTACGCACGGGGTTCACTTCGACTCCTCCCGGCGCATACGGCGCGCCTCGTCTTGCAGGTAACGGCGGCGCGCCAGGATTGGCAGCGCCACATTCAGCCCCAGTACCGCCAGGCCGATGGCATAACAGGACCAGACATAGGGGCCGTGGCTGCCCATGGCGAGAAACTCGCCGAACGAGGCGAAACTCATAGGGAGTCCTCCACCAGGGCCATGATCTCGGCCTTGGCCCAACTGCTACGCGCCTCGCGCTTGAGCACTTCCAGACGCATGCGCAGGAGCAAGACCGCGCCGAAGAAGCAGTAGAAGCCCAGCACCATGATCAGCAGCGGCATCCACATGCTGAACGGCATGGCCGGTTTTTCCACCACGCTGAAGCTGGCCGGCTGGTGCAGGGTGTTCCACCACTCCACCGAGTATTTGATGATCGGGATATTGATCACCCCGACTATGGCCAGCACCGCGCAGGCCTTGGCCGCGCTGTCGCGGTTGCTGATGGCCTGGCCCAGGGCTATCACCCCGAAGTAGAGGAACAGCAGAATCAGCATCGAGGTCAGGCGCGCGTCCCAGACCCAATAGGCGCCCCAGGTCGGCTTGCCCCAGACCGCGCCGGTCACCAGGGCGATCACCGTCATCCAGGCGCCGATGGGTGCGGCCTGCTGCAGGGCGATATCGGCGAGTTTCATCTTCCACACCAGGCCGACTGTGCCGGCCACGGCCAGCATCACATACACAGATTGCGCCAGAAAGGCCGCCGGCACATGGATATAGATGATGCGGAAACTGTTGCCCTGCTGGTAATCCGGCGGTGCGAAGGCCAGGCCCCAGACCAGGCCGACGCCGAGCAACAGCGCGGCGGCGATCACCAGCCAGGGCAGCCAGCGCGCGCTGATCTCGTAAAACCACTTGGGCGAGCCCAGTTTGTGAAACCACATCCAGTTCATCAGCTTACTCATCAATGCTAGGGCTGACCGCGGCGCACTCAGACGCTCGGGATCGGCTGGCCTTTCAGGCTTATTGTCTACTCAGCGACGCTGATCTTCAGACCGGCGGCGATGGCAAAAGGTGTCAAGGTCACCGCCAGTGCGGTGAGGCTGGCCAGCCACAACAGGTGACCGACCGCCGGCAGTCCTTGCAGGCTGGCTTGTAACGCGCCGCTGCCGAGAATCAGCACCGGGATATACAGCGGTAATATCAGCAGCGCCAGCAGCAAGCCGCCGCGCTTGAGGCCCACGGTCAGGGCCGCGCCGACCGCGCCGAGCAGGCTCAGCACCGGGGTGCCGAGCAGCAGGGAAATCAGCAGCACCGGCAGGCAGCGCCCCGGCAAACCCAGCATCAGCGCCAGCAAAGGCGCCAGCAGCACCAACGCCAGGCCAGAAAACAGCCAGTGTGCCAGCACCTTGGCCAACACCAGAAGAGCCAGGGGGTGCGGCGAAAGGACCCACTGCTCCAGCGAGCCGTCCTCGAAGTCACTGCGAAACAGCCCATCCAGCGAGAGCAGCACGGCCAACAGCGCCGCCACCCAGACCAGGCCCGGCGACAGGCTTTGCAGCAACTGCGTCTGCGGCCCCACGGCCAGCGGAAAAAACGCTATCACTATGGCGAAGAATACCAGCGGGTTGGCCAGTTCGGCCGGGCGGCGGAACAACAACCGCGCTTCCCGAGCCAGCAGCAGGGTAAAGACATTGCTCATGGCGTGCGCTGCCCTAGGGTCTGTTGACGTTTCGTCGCGAACCGCGTTGCCGCGTAAAATCTCGCCAGGCTAGGCGGAGGACGCAGGTAATGGTTGTCCCTTGCCAAGTCCTCCAACACCGCATGGCGAGATTTTACGCACAACCCGCAGGGCCGGGCCTGTTTTAGCGCGATGCTGCGTTTCTCGACACTCATTTGGAACAACCAAACTTCGTGTATCATGCCTTGCCTCGCGCTAAAACAGGCTCCGGCGCGGCCGCGAACGAAACGTCAACAGACCCTAAATCCAGCTCGCGATAACCGGCCGGTTTGACCGCCAGCGTGTGGTGCGTGGTGAGCACCACCAGGCCGCCCTGCTGGCAATGCTGGGCCAGATGGTTTTCCAACTGGGCCACGGCGGCCTTGTCGAGGGCGGTAAAAGGCTCATCCAGCACCCACAGCGGCGGCCCCTGCAGGTACAGACGCGCCAAGGCGACGCGGCGCTGTTGGCCGGCCGACAGGGTATGACAGGGGACATCTTCGAAACCGCGCAGCCCCACCGCCTCCAGCGCCTGCCAGATGGCCGCGCGCTCGGCCGGATGGTGCAAGGCGCACAGCCAGGTCAGATTCTCCTCGGCGGTAAGCAGCCCCTTGATCCCGGCCGCGTGGCCAATCCATAACAGGTTGCGCGCCAGCTCGGCGCGCTGCGCGCTCAGGGGCAGGCCGTTCAGACGAATCTCGCCGGCCGTCGGCTGCATCAGCCCGGCGAGCAGACGCAACAGGCTGGTCTTGCCGCTGCCGTTGGGACCGGACACCTGCAACATCTCGCCGCCGGCCAAACGCAGCTCGAGGCGCTCGAACAGCATGCGCCAGTCCCGCTCACAGGCGAGCGCCACGGCTTCGAGAAGAGGGCTGGTCAAGACATCGGCACCTAAGATGGATGGCAAAAGCTGTTCAAGTCGGCAGAGTCTTGGCCGCTATACTGACGCAAGTGGAATGCGCAGCCGAGCACAGAGGGTGCTTACAAAAGTAGCGAGCGATGGCCAGGCAAGGCGAAATCAGCCGAAAAAGCGGAGTGTACGAGTAGTACATGAGCATTTTGAGGCTGATTTCAACGC
>NZ_JAUYNP010000061.1 GCF_030696055.1 Pseudomonas sp.
AGAGCAGGCGGCCTACCACTTCCTCTCCGGCTACACCGCGCTGGTCGGTTCCACCGAAATGGGCTCGGGGGCCGGCATCAAGTCGACCTTCTCCACCTGCTTCGGCGCGCCGTTCTTCCCGCGTCCGGCTGGCGAGTACGCCGAACTGCTGATCAAACGCATCCGCGGCTTCGGCTCCAAGGTGTACCTGGTCAACACCGGCTGGACCGGTGGCGGCTACGGCGTCGGCAAGCGTTTCAACATCCCCACCACCCGTGGCGTGATCGCGGCCATCCAGAGCGGCGCGCTGATCGGTGCCGAGACCGAGCAACTGCCGATCATCAACCTGAGCGTGCCGAAGTCGGTACCGGGCGTCGAAACCAACCTGCTCAACCCGCGCAACACCTGGGCTGACCAGAACGCCTACGACGAAGCCGCGAAAGGCCTGGCCAAGCTGTTTATCGACAACTTCCAGAAGTTCGACGTCAGCGACGCGATCAAGAACGCCGGCCCGCAGCTCTAAGCCGCGCAGCGTTCGGATCAATAAAAAACCGCCTTCGGGCGGTTTTTTTATGGCCTGCCATCCATGGCGGCCACCCTTTGGGCCGTCGCTGCGCGACGTTAAAAATGGCTCCCGGCCATTTTGTATGACTGCTGCCGGCCGCGATTTAACTGGGGCCTAAACGGGAAAGCCGCCCTAAGGCGGCTTTTTATGCCCATCTGCAAGCAGATCGGGCACGGTTGTGGATCTTTGCGCTGTAGCAGAACTCTCACAAGCCGCTCTTCACGGCTAAGGGTGTTGCCGATGTACTGGCGCAGAACACTCGACGTAACTCGTGATGCAACTTCCGCGTATTTCCAGTGCGTTGGAGCGGCTATCGACCTGAACTGTGCTGGCTACTGCCAGATAGGTGTCGATGTGCTGCCTTGGCTGCTGGCGCTGTCCAGTTGCGTGGCGGCGTTAGGTCGGTGGCCTGGCTCAGTTCACAGCTAACTTGGGGATCAGCAACCTGATCAGGAGCATGGCCTACCACTCAATTCAGCTGCTCGGGATTGACCCGGGCCGATGCTGTATTGGCCATCTGGCCTGCGATGTAGCGGATCTAGGTTGCGACCGACAAGCCGCCGCTGAAACCAGATACCTGCATACTCATCTCCTTTCTCGCCTGCAATGGCTTCAATGTACTCCCGCCTGTGCCGCAGCGGTTAGTCGGATTGGTAATAGCCGGGCTGTTTGTAGGGCTCTAATTAATCGGTCAAAAAGTAAGCTGGCAATCCCGAGCCCAGTGTGGGCGCGGACGCTGCCTGCTGCATCAGCTCTTGGCTCGGGTCGCATGATTACCTGATTTTCTGGCAACCACTCGATAGTTAGCACCAATAAGTTCAGATATGGCAAAGGTTAAGAAAAAGCTCACTCCTGCTCAAAAGCGTGCGAAGAAAGCCGCGAAGGCCGAGCGACAAAAGAAATACCAGTGGGTCTTTATGAACGGCAAGCAAGTCAGAATAAAGCGGCCACCAACAGTGGATGGCATACCGGTAGAGCAGTTCATTGAGGAGAATGCTGATCCGATCTGGTTGCACCAGAATGAACTGAGGGAGCTGATGCCGGTGGAAAACTCTATTTTCGAACCTGACCCGGCTACCGAATTAGAGACAACGGAAGATGAGAAT
>NZ_JAUYNP010000066.1 GCF_030696055.1 Pseudomonas sp.
CGCAGCAGATCGTAAACAGGTTCTTAGAGCTGCGGCTCGTTGCTGACGCCGTGTGGCACGTGCCCGGTGGCGACCACTTCGCGGGCTTTTTCGCAGTGGCCGGCCTGATCGTCGAAGAACACGTCGGCGCCGAAGGTTTCCAGGATCGCGGCTTTTTCCAGGCCGCCGAGGAAGAAGGATTCATCCAGGCGGATATTCCATTCGCGCAAGGTGCGGATCACCCGTTCGTGGGCCGGCGCCGAGCGGGCGGTGACCAGGGCGGTGCGAATCGGGCACTGTTCTTCGGGGAACTCCTGTTGCAGGCGGTGCAGGGCGGCGAGGAAGGGCTTGAACGGGCCGCCGCCAAGCAGTTCGCGGGCCGACTGGCGTTCATGGCTCTGGAAGGCCTCCAGGCCGGCCTGCTGGTAGACCCGCTCGGATTCATCGGAAAACAGCACGGCATCGCCGTCGAAGGCGATGCGCAGCTCATTGCTCGCCGCCCGGCGTGCGCCGCCGGAGAGAATGGTCGCCGCGCCAAAGCCGGCGCGCAGGGCGCTGCGCACATCTTCGGCGTGGGTGGAGAGAAACAAGTGGCAGCCAAAGGCGGCCAGGTAGGGATCGGGGCTGCGCCCACCTACAAAGGCGGCGCGGGAGATGCCCAGGCCATGGTGCTGGATCGAGTTGAAGGCGCGCAAACCGGTATCGGCGCTGTTGCGCGACACCAGAATCACCTCCACCCGTTGCTGTTGCAGGGCGCTGTTGAGGCCCAGGAGCTTCTCGACCAGGGGAAAGGCGTCGCCGGGGGCGAGGATCTCGTCCTCATGCTCGATCTGGTACTGGCGGTAGGCTTCGACGCCTTGCTGCTCGTAAATCAGGTGGCTGTCACGCAGATCGAACAGCGCCCGCGAGGAAATCGCCAGTACCAGCTTGTCGCCCAATCCCTTGCTCATATTTGCCCCTTGTCTTAGAACCTGTTTACGATCTCGCGAGCTAGAGCCAGGCAAGGCGCTACGTAGTAACAGCCTCCGGCTGGTCAAAACGCCGAGGAAGCGCAGTTTACGTGTTGTAAATGAGCATTCCGAGGCTGTTTTTAACGCCGGATGGCCGACGCGCAGCAGATCGTAAACAGGTTCTTACTGATTGCGTTGCTCGAGAAAGCGCAGCGCCTGATACAGCGCCTCGGTGCGCGGCATGGCGCAGCCGGCCTTGGCCGCAGCGGCCAGGGGCGCCGCATAGATGGCGTGCAGTTCGAGTGGCCGGTGCAGGACGAAGTCGTGGTACATGCTCGGCTGATAATCCGGCATGCGCTCGGTGGCCGCCAGCAGCTTGGCGGCAAAACCGGGCGGCAACGCATGGCCGCAGGCGGCTGCGGCGGCAACCACTTCCTGCATGATCGCCTCGATCAGCGCGCGGCTATCGGCATTGCCCATCAGGGCGCGGGTGGCGCTGCCCAGCAGCACCGCCAGGCCGTTGTACGGCACATTCCACACCAGTTTCTGCCAGCGCGCCTGCTCCAGATTGGCCATGGCCGTGGAGTCCAGACCGGCACTTTTGAACAGGCTGGCGCCTTGTTCGAGTATCTGCTGGCGTTCGGCGTCATCCGTGGCCGGCCCCGAGTGATAACCCAGGTTGACCCCGCCCAGGGCCTGATGCTCGATCACCCCCGGGGCGCTGCGGTGCACGCAGATAAAGCACAGGCCGCCGAGCAGGTGCAGGGACTCCGGCAGCAGCGGGCGTAACTCGTCCTCGACGCCCAGGCCGTTCTGCAGCAATACCACCTTGGCCCCCGGTGCGGCCGCCTGGGCGATGGCCGGGGCCAGTTCGGCATTGCTGGTGGTCTTCGCGCCTACCAGCAACCAGTCGCAGGGCGGCATCTCGGCGGCACTGCGATAGGCCTGCACCGGCTGCAGGCTGAGGGCGCCATGCACGGCGCTGTTGAGCTGCAAGCCCTGGCTGGCCACAGTGGTGAACTCACTGCGCAGCAGAAAATGCACGTCGAAGCCGGCGCGGGCCAGCAGCAAACCGTAGAAACCACCAATGGCACCGGCGCCGATAATGCCGATACGGGGGGATGCCTGCATCAGGGAAGCTCCTCAGCTGGGCGCGCCAAAGCGCCGTCTAGGGCAAGGGTTAGATCCGCGGCGCGCAAGCGGCTGTGCAGGGCGCCATAAAATTGTCCATCGCGCACCACGAAGAGTGCAGGCAGGCTAAATACC
Source organism: Pseudomonas sp. (assembly GCF_030696055.1). Classification (GTDB taxonomy): domain Bacteria; phylum Pseudomonadota; class Gammaproteobacteria; order Pseudomonadales; family Pseudomonadaceae; genus Aquipseudomonas. The sequence goes on from NZ_JAUYNP010000066.1 coordinate 2,196, forward strand.
TCGTAACGCGCCACTAAACCGCCGTTGTAGGCCGCGTCGACCCAGGCCAATCGCGCCACTGGCAGGCTCAAACTCGGGAGTTCGCGGCGTGCCCAACGACAACTGGCACAGCCTATGCTGGTAAATATCAACAACGACGTACCAGGCAGGTCCAGTAGGTGGCGATCCGCATCAAAGTCGGTTAGTTCCAGTTCAGCCACTATACTGCCCTTGAGGTATCAAATTGATGGCATCAGAGGTAGTCAGAGATGCGTCATTTTCTGCGTCATCCCAGTGATATGCCAGTTGAGTTGGTCGTGCGCAAGCATGCTCCTGTGCCCAAGCAGCGCCTGAACAATATCAGTCTCGGTGGTGTGGCATGCAATTCCAAGCGCGCTTTCCGTCGCGGTACTGCAGTTGAACTGCGTATTCCGATCTTCGGTGAGCACGCCCGTTACCCCGGCGTGGTGGCCTGGTGCCACAGGCAAAGCGACGAGGGGTATCTGGTGGGAGTCGCCTTTGTCGACGAGGACACCCTGTTTCGCGCCCGCATGGTCGAGCAGGTCTGCCAGATTGAGCATTACCGCCACCAGCGCGAACACGAATTGGGCTATGCCTTGCCGGTCGAGGTGGTGGCCCAGGAGTGGATAGCGCAACATGCCGTGGAGTTTTCCCAGGCGAGTTTAAACCACTGATTGCACTCCTTCAGAGGCTTAACAGGCCGTTTTTAATGCCCCTTTCTTTTATCAAAAGGGGCAACCTAGGTAGTTTGCAACACCTGTTAACGCCTGTTAACAGCTTAAGGCCCATTGTCGAGCCCGCCCTTACGCGCTAAGGTTCGGCTTCCCCGCTGTGCTCATATTGCTGTGCTCCGCCACACGGGGAGCGCTGGCGGCCGGCACCCGTGACCTGACGACTCTGACCTGATGAAAAGCACGATGGCTGATTTACCGATTGATGACCTGAACGTTGCCTCCAACGAAACCCTGATAACCCCGGCACAGCTCAAGCGTGAAATCCCGCTGACCGAGACGGCGCTGCACACTGTCGCTCAGGGCCGCGAGGTCATTCGCAATATTCTCGATGGCACCGATCATCGCCTGTTCGTGGTGGTGGGGCCTTGCTCTATCCACGATATCAAGGCGGCCCACGAGTATGCCGAGCGCCTCAAGGCACTGGCCGCCGAGGTGTCGGACAGCCTCTATCTGGTCATGCGGGTGTATTTCGAGAAGCCGCGTACCACTGTCGGCTGGAAAGGTCTGATCAACGATCCCTTCCTGGACGACTCGTTCAAGATCCAGGACGGCCTGCATATCGGCCGCCAGCTGCTGCGCGACCTGGCGGAAATGGGCCTGCCCACCGCCACCGAAGCCCTCGACCCGATCTCCCCGCAGTACCTGCAGGACCTGATCAGCTGGTCGGCCATCGGCGCGCGCACCACCGAATCCCAGACTCACCGTGAAATGGCCTCCGGCCTGTCCTCGGCAGTCGGCTTCAAGAACGGCAC
>NZ_JAUYNP010000076.1 GCF_030696055.1 Pseudomonas sp.
TAAATTGCGCGCAATTTAATTGCTGTCTATCTTGTTGTTCACTACCACTCATTAGGGGCGACAAGCATGGGCAACGCACTCTTCGATATTCCAGTGACCACCATCAAAGGTGAGCAGAAAACCCTGGCCGATTTCGGCGGCAAGGCGGTGCTGGTGGTCAATACCGCCAGCAAATGCGGCTTTACCCCGCAGTACAAGGGTCTGGAAAGCGTCGGGCAGCAGTACAAGGACAAGGGGCTGGTGGTGCTGGGTTTCCCCTGCAACCAGTTCGGCAAGCAGGAGCCGGGTGATGAAGGGGCGATCAGCGAGTTCTGCGAGCTGAATTTCGGCGTGAGTTTTCCGCTGTTCAAGAAAATCGACGTCAACGGCAGCGATGCCCACCCGCTGTTCGTCAACCTGAAGAAAAGCGCGCCGGGCCTGCTCGGCAGCCAGGGCATCAAGTGGAACTTCACCAAGTTCCTGCTGAGTGCCGACGGTAAGGTGATCAAGCGTTTCGCCCCGACCACCAAGCCCGAAGACCTGACTGCCGAGATCGAAGCGCTGCTGAAATGAGCCAAGCCAGTCTGCTCGCGGATGAGGGGCTGCAGCTGGACAACCAGCTGTGCTTCAAGCTGTATGCCGCTTCCCGCGCGGTGATCCGGGCCTACAAGCCGATGCTCGAGCGGCTCGACCTGACCTACCCGCAGTACCTGGCCATGCTGGTGCTGTGGGAATGGCAGCTGCAGCCCCCGGCGCAGCCAACCGTGAAGGCCCTGGGCGAGCGCTTGCTGCTCGACTCGGGGACCTTGACGCCCTTGCTCAAGCGCCTGGAGTTGCAAGGCTTGTTGCTGCGCCAGCGCTCGGCCAGTGACGAGCGAGAGGTGCATCTGGCGCTGACCCTGGCCGGTTGCGCCTTGCGCGAACGGGTATTGCCGCTGAAAAACCAGCTGCTGTGCGAGCGTGGGGTCGATCTGGGCGCCTTGGCCGCTCTGCGCGGCCAGGTCGCTCTGCTGCTCGATCAGTTTATGGCGTTGCGTTAGTGGTCAGCCATTGGTCGAGCAGGGCGGCCAGCTCTTCCTTGCGAAAGGGTTTGGCCAGATAGTCGTTCATCCCGGCTGCGCGGCAACGCTCGCGCTCATCGGACAGGGCGTTGGCGGTCAAGGCGATAATCGGCAACTGCGCATGCTCGGGGCGTTGGCGGATATGTCGGGTGGTTTCGTAGCCATCCATCACCGGCATATTGCAGTCCATCAGCACCAGATCGACCTGCTGCGACTCCAACACGCTTAGCGCTTCGCCGCCATGATTGGCCAGCAACACCTCGCAACCCAGTTTGCCCAGCATGCCTTTGGCCACCAGTTGATTGACCGGGTTGTC
>NZ_JAUYNP010000082.1 GCF_030696055.1 Pseudomonas sp.
CATCTACCGCCTGACGGCACTGCAGATCCAGCTCACCAATGGCCGCCCAATCCTGAGTAGCCAAGGCCACACGCAAGGCGCTTCCGGTTTCTTGCAGACGCTGCACGGATGAACTCATGAAACTACTCCTCAGGCGTGAAACACCATCACTGGCTAATGGCATCCCAGCCGGCTTTTACATTACGCAACAGAGCGGCGACTTCGTCCAGCGGAGCGGCGTCATTTTGCACGTTGGCTTCGATCAGGCGAGCAATCATATATTCGTAAAGACTATCCAGATTGGCGGCCACGTCCCCCCCCAACTCCAGATTCAAACCTTCGCGCAAGCCACCGATGATGCCAATCGCCTTGCTGATCAACTCACCTTTGAGGGCGACCTGATCACGCGCCATCGCACCGCGCGCCTGAGCCAGGCGGGAAAGACCACCCTCCATCAACATCTGAATCAACCGATGCGGGCTGGCTTCAATCGCCTGGGCCTGAGTATTGACGGTTTGATACTGCTTGAGAGCCGCCATCGCATTCATCGTCGTTCTCGCTGTTTTGCTTGCTGGATACCCTGGGTATCGGCGCTACAGCGCAAAGCTTTAACAGGCTGCTGAAAAACTACTGCGCTCGGCTATGCTGCGTTGAAGTCAGCCTCGGACTGCTCATGTACAGCTCGTACACTCCGCTTCCTCGGCTGATTGACCAGCGAAGCTGTTACTTCGTTGCGCCTTGCCTAGCCTTCGCTCGCTACATTTTCCAACAGCCTGTTCACAATGAAATCAGTTTGCTGCGGCCGGCTCAACCTCAGGGCCTATAGCATCCCACGCGCCCTTGATCTGCTCCAACAGCGCCTGAACTTCATCCAGAGTGCGCGGCGTACTGTCCAGGGCAACACCCGCCAGACGACGGGTCATATAGTCGTAGAGCGAATCCAGGTTTTCGGCTATTTCGCCACCTAGTTCTTTATCCAGACTGGCTTGCAGTACACCCAGGATGGTGATGGTACTGCCCACCGCCATGCCACGGACCTCAGTATCACCTTCGGTCTGAGCCTGCTTGGCTAACCTGACGCGCTGCAAGGCACCATCCAGCAGCATCTGCACGGTGCGGTAGGGCGACACATCGTGGCTGGTCTTGACCTGCTTGTAGGTGTCGATGGGTTTCTTGCTCATTAGTTACTCTTCTTCACGAAGCCTGGCAGGCTGGCGAGTTGGTTGGCGAGACTTTCGCTGGTTTTTTGCAAACGACCGACCAACATGTCCATGGCGTTATATTGACTATAAAGGCGCGCCTGCACCTTCTCGATACGCAAGTTCAAGGCTTCACGCTGTTTATCGATACTGCTGATGGTCGTTTGCAGGCCCTTCTCACGCTGCTGGAGAACGCCATCAGAGCCAAGGTAGGGTTTAACCACAGCCTCCAAGCGCCCCATCAAACCGTCCTCACCGGCCAAGAACTCGGCAACTTTGTCGTACTTGCCCGCCAATGCGGTGTCGAGGGTTGTCGAATCGAGGCTCAGCTTGCCGTCTTTCTGCGTGGTGATACCCAATTCGGCAAGCGATTGCACATCCAGGCTATCGCCCAATTGCACCAGCTCTTTGCGCATACCAGACAGTAAATTGCGAACCGATGTATCGCCCAACAGAGGGCCGGTAACCGGCCGCTTGCCTTCACCCACAGGTACAACGGCAGTCAGTTCATTGGTGGTTTGTACAAGCTTGTTATAGGCATCGACGAACTTTTGCAGGTTGCTGCGAACCGAACCTTTGTCCTGACTGATAGTGATATCGACCGTTTTGTTGGCCGCAATATCGTCGGCAGACTGAGCGCTGACCAAATTAATGGTGACACCTTCGATCACGTCATCAATGCTATTGGTCGATTTGACGACCGCGAGGCCATCCACCGAGAACATCGCGGACTGGGCGGTATCGATTGTCTTGCTGTTACTGCCCACTGTGGAAGCCAGGGTGGACAGGCTGTTATCGCCAGCGCTCAAGTCATCGGTGGTGGCGGTGACACTCAAGTCCTCGGCATTACTGGACTGAATGACTAAGCGCGCCCCCCCATCGACCGTCTCTATCGACGCGCTAATACCTTGTCCCGCGCCGTCGGTATTGATTTTCTGCCGGATAGTGTCGAGAGAGTCCTCGGCATCTATAACTACGCCCAGATTAACCGCGCCACTGACAATATTCAGCGTGCCTGCCTTGAACGTTGCGGCGGCACCGCCAGCAACCGTAGGTAATTGAACGGTGCTGTTACCGGCGGAAAATGCCAAGGCTTTAAGGGAATTGGCTCCCGCAGTCACGCCATCCTGGGTCGCCACCACCTGCAGATCATTGCCGGCACCCGCCTCCGATGAGCTGAGCACCAAGCGAGAACCTGAGGCATCCGTGACGATACTGGCACTAATGCCCTGACTGGAGCCGGCCGTATTGATTGCATCGCGGATACCCAACAGGCTGTTGTTATCCGCCGTGATATCCACATCGATGCTGCTAGTGCCGGCGCTAATAGTCAGAGAGCCGGAGTTGAAGGTAGCCGCGGAACCGCCAGTCACTGATTGCAGCGCCACCTTACTGCTGGAGGCCAACTGCTGCACCTGCAGGCTAAATTTGCCAACCGGTACGTCACTGGAGGCAGTCGCTGTGAGCACAGACGAATTGGTGGAGGACACTGTCTGTTTTTGAAAAGCAGACAATTTGTTCAGGCTCTGCAAGGTGGTGCTGAGCTCACTGATAACCGAGCGAAAGCTACCTAATGCTGAGATTCGCGAGGTAGTGGCCTTTTCAAGGCGACTAAGCTGTGCCTCCTTGGGAGCACGCTCAGCATTAACCAACGCAGTGACGATACTGTCGATATCGATCCCTGAGCCAATACCCGTAATCCCGACCATGCTTCACCTCGCCAAAATAATGACCGCACAACGCCACTAGACGTTACACAGTCAAAAGCCGTGCCAGCCCAGGGCTAGGCTTCGGCTTTGAACAACAGACTGCGTACCTCCGAAAGATTCTCCGCCAGTTGCAGCGCTTCTTCCGAAGGAATTTGCCGGATCACCTCACCAGAACCCGCATCGGTGACCTTGACCACCACGCGCCCACTGCCTTCCTCCAGAGAAAAGTTGAGATTGCGGCGAACCGACTGAACAAAGTCCTGAATGCTCGCCACTGCCGCCTCAACTTCTTCACGTGATGCCTGTGGATCAGGCTCTGTCTCTGCAGCTTTTTTAACAGCCGCACCATCCACCACCTGCCGCTCGACGGCATCAGCCTCGGCCACCGCTGCAGTAACAGCTTGCCCTCGTGCTGCTTGCGATCCAGCCGACGCAGGACTAAGCGAATTCTGAATTGAACCAATGTCCATAACTTTCTCCTCGCAACGAGGGAACGGGGAGAAGAGCCAAGCCCTTCTCCCCGTAGTCTAGCGCCTTTACCCTTAGCCGAGCAGACTGAGTACAGCCTGCGGCAACTGGTTAGCCTGGGCCAGGATCGCGGTGCCGGCTTGCTGCAGGATCTGATTCTTGGTCAGTTCCGAGGTTTCAGCAGCAAAGTCGGTGTCACGAATCCGGCTACGAGCGGCCGAGGCGTTTTCACCAATGTTTTGCAGGTTCGAGATGGTGTTCTCGAAGCGGTTTTGCACCGCACCGAGCTGGGCACGCTGGCCGTCGATGTTGGCGATGGCGCCACTGATGATACCCAGGGCGTTTTGCGCACCGATCGAAGTCGCGATGCTGATCTCGGAAACCGCATCCAGCTCACTGAACTCGCTGGCAGAGTGAGTAGTGGAGGCATCGATGGTGTCGTAGTTCTGCACTTCGAAGGCATCCGGAGATTCGAACCTCAGTTGCCCGACCACAGCCGCCGACTCGCCTTCAGCCACGGCCTGAGCCGCACCGACTTCATCGCTGTCATCGGCCGCATCGCCATTGTTGCCATTGAAGGCCAGGGTCTGCAGGTTGAAGCCGACTGCCGCCGAGGAGGTGGTGAAATCGGTCAGGAGGATGTTGTCGCCACGCTCGCTAGTCAGCTCCAGACCGCCATCGCTGGTCGCCTTGGCGGAGATGCCGGTGGTGCCGGTTTCCTTGTTGATGGCATCTGCCAGCCCCGAGAGGTCGGCCCAGTCGGTGATGTTGGCGGTGATCGCCACGCCATCGGCTTCCTTGGCGTCGTTGGAGCCATACAGGTTGAAGCTGATGGTATCGGCATCGGTGGTGGTACCGGTGAAGCTCTCCAAGCGAGCCAGGGTACGCGACGTAGCCGTTACACCGGTCGAGTCGGAGACACCATTGACGGCTGCCGCGACATCGCGCGCCGAGTTGTTCGTATCACCCAGTGCGACCGAGGCCTCGCCCAGCTTGCCGACGATGGTAAGGCCATCGGTGGTGGCAGGCGAAGAGTCGTAACCGACGTTCGAAGAAACACCGTCGTCGAAGTCGGCTATGGTGCCCGCAGCGATACCCGCCTGCGAGTTAGTGGTGTCCAGCACACTGCTGTTGAAACGGTTGGAGCCGATCCGGGACGCGGAGGAAGCACCGATGGAAACACTGATGGTTTCGAAGGCGTTGGCACCAACCTGGAAGCTCTGGGAACCGAAGGTACCGTCGAGGATTTTACGACCACCGAAGCTGGTGGTATCGGCGATACGGTTCAGCTCCTGTTGCAGCTGGGAGACTTCACCTTGCAGTGCGGCACGTTCAGTGGCGCCGTTGGAGCCGTTGGCCGATTGCAGGGCCAGGTCACGCATACGCTGCAGGATGCCGGTGGACTGCTGCAGCGCGCCTTCAGCGGTCTGCGCCAGGGAGATACCGTCGTTGGAGTTACGCACCGCGACGTTCAAACCGTTGATCTGACTGGTCAGGCGGTTGGAGATTTGCAGACCGGCGGCGTCGTCTTTGGCGCTGTTAATACGAAAACCAGTGGACAGACGTTGCAGCGAAGTGTCCAGGCCTTTGGCTGAAGCACCCAGGTTACGCTGAGTATTGAGTGACGCTACGTTGGTGTTGACTGTCAGGGCCATGGTGTTTGCCTCCAAAGGACCGTATTACTGAGTTTGCCTGAGCTTGCGAGCTTTGGGCCTGCTTTGCTCAGACGCCCCATAAAGTTCGCATTCGTACTTTGTATCGGCCCTTCCCAGTGCAACTTTAGGCAGCTGTAGCAAGAAAAATATGATTTTTTTTTTGCTTGCGGATCAGGCTCTTAGGCAAGCTAACGGAGAACACGGCCCCCTTTGTTGGAAAGCTTGACGCGCTGCTTGCTCGGTTAACGGCAGCGCGCCGCCACACTTGAGGCTCAGCCGCGACGTTTTAGGAAACCATCGGGGGCTACCGTGATCAGCAGCTTGTTCTGTATGGCCGTGTCGATCTCGAACGGCTCGCCAGCCGGGCTTTGGAGGAAGGCATGGACCGCCGTCTTCGGATTGTTGCCCGGCCCCCAGGGGCGGTCCGGAAAGAACTCGGCCGGCATATGCTCGACCACCGTATCGAAGACCACACAGTAACTGCCGGGCGTAACCAAGGGACTGTAGTGCTGAAGCTCCTGCAGTACGTGATCATGGGTATGGTTCGAGTCGAGGATCACCATTACTCGCTGAGCCTTGGCCGCCGCTCGCCGAACTTGCTCCAGCAGCGCATCGTCGATCGAGGAGCCCTCGAGCATAGTGATACGCGAGCCCAATGGATGTTGCTCGATGGCGGCGCGGTTATGCGCGCGAATCTCGATATCCACGCCCAACACCTGGCGGGGCGCTTCGACTCGGCCCTCACACAGATCGAGCAGCGCCAACAGTGAGGCATTGAGAATCAGCGAGCCACCGTGAGCGATCCCAGTCTCGATGATCAAGTCCGGCTTGACCGTCCAGACCAGCTCTTGCAGGGCCACTATATCCTGCGGGTACTGGATGATCGGCCGCCCCAGCCAGGTGAAGTTGTAGGAATACTTGTGCCTGCAGCTATGCACCAGCCAGTCGATGGATTTCTCTTGCAGGGCCTGATCCTGACCGGCCCCACGAGCATTCTCCTCGCACTCGACACGGAACGCCTGATGTACGGCGTCATAGTCCTGCTTAGCCATTCAGTGACTCCTCTTCTATGGGCAAATAACGAACAATGCGGGCAGGATTGCCTACCACCACGGCCCCCTCGGGCACATCGCGGGTAACCACGGCACCTGCGCCTATGCTGGCCCAGGCACCAATACGCAAACGCGGCAAGATAACCGAGCTGGCACCGATGAATACGCCATCGCCCACCTCGACCTTACCGCACAAGTTGGCACCGGGCGCGACAAATACCGAGTCGCCCAGGCGGCACTCATGATTGATGATGCTACCGGCGCTGACGCTGCAATTCCTGCCCAGACTTACTTCGGCCTGGAGCACGGCAAATTCCTGAAGGTAACTCCCAGCGCCTAGCTCGACCATGGCCAGATTCAGCGCGGGATGGATGAACTGCCCCAAGCGCGCCCCAGCGTTTAGCAGCGCGCGGGTAGTCTGATGACGGGTACGGGTATCGCGGGTAATCAGATTGACCAAGAGATAATCATCGGCGACCAGCTCCTGCAGGCGCTCGAAACCGCCCAGTACTGGGAAACCATAGAAATCCTGGCCTTGCTTGTTCGGATCGTTATCCAGAAAGCCGGCGACCTCCGCTGCGCCCAGATCGACCAAGGCGCGGGCCTGGCGGGCAGTTTCAGGATTGTTGGCCCCGAGCAACAACAGGCGACTCATGCCGACAAACTCGCGAGAATGACCTCAATGACACGCTGCTGATCGTCCCGGCTCAGTTCCGGATAGCTCGGCAGATTGAAGGCACGCCTAGCCAAGCCGTGGGATATAGGCGTGTTAACCGCCGGCAAGTCAGCGAATACCGGAGTTTGACTGAGTGGCTGGAAGAAAATGCGCGCATCGATCCCCGCCTGGCGCATGGCTTCCAGCACTTGATCGCGCTGTTCAGCCTGCGCCTCGGGCAGAACCAGGGTCGGCATCCAGTAGCTGTTGCGGCAATCCGACGCCTCGGGGTTCATGGCCGCCCCCGGCAAGGCCGTCAACAGTTGCTCGCGGTAGACGGCGAAAATCTCGCGTTTGCGCGCCACCATCTCGTCCAGGCGCTCCAGCTGCGCACAGCCCAGGGCGGCCTGAAGATTGGAGATCTTGTACTTATGGCCCAACTCCGACGGCCAGAACTGGCGCATGTCGCCCGCCGCCCGACCATGGTTGTTGAGCTGCTGGACACGCTTGAGCAACGTCTCATCGCGGGTCACCAGCATGCCGCCTTCGCCGGTGGTCATAACCTTGGTGCCGTGGAAGGAGAACACCGAGAAGGTCGACAGGCTGCCGGCCTTGCGCCCCCGGTATTCCGAACCCAAGGCCTCGGCCGCATCCTCGATCAGAGCCAGACCATGGGCGTCGGCCAGGGCCTGCAATTCGGCCAAGGCGGCGAGATTGCCATAGAGATGCACGGCGATAATGGCCTTAGTGCGCGGCGTAATGGCCCGTTCGACGGCTGCCGGATCGAGACACCAGGAGTCCTCCAGCACATCCACCAGCACCGGCGTGGCGCCGACATAGAAAACCGGGGCGGCCGAGGCGATCCAGTTGATGTCGGCCAGGATCACCTCATCGCCCGGCCCTATATCCAGGGCACGCAGGCCCAGATGCAGGGCACCGGTGCAACTGGAGGTGGCCATAGCATGGGGCACTCCTAGGTAAGCGGCGAAGTCCCGCTCGAAGCGGGTTATATAGTCGTAGCAATGCTCGCCCCAGCCATTGCGCACGGCATCCAGCACATACTCGACTTCACGCTCGCCTATGCTCGGCTTGGTGTAATAGATCTTGTTCATACAAACCTCAGCTCCGGCACCGCGACCACGAATTGCCCACCCCAGGTACGGACCTTGGCCTGCTGTTGAATCACCTCGGCCTGCAGATTCCAGGGCAAAATCAGCAGGTAGTCAGGTTTTTCTTCGTCTATACGTTCGGGTTCGACTATGGGAATGCGGCTGCCCGGCAGAAACTTGCCCTGCTTGTGCGGATTGGCATCCGCAACCCAGGCCAACAGATCGGGCTTCACCCCCGCATAGTTGAGCAGGGTATTGCCCTTGGCCGCCGCACCATAGCCGACCACCCGCTTACCCTCGGCCTTGGCCTGTAGCAGAAAACGCAGCAGCTCATGCTTGATGCGCACAGCCGCCGGCGCCAGGGTCGAATAGAAACCTGCTGTTTTGACACCAGCGACCTCCTCGCGCGCCAGCAGCTCGGCGACCGCGGCTGAGGTTGCACGCACGCCTACGGTGCGCTGCACATAGACCCGCAGCGAGCCGCCATGGGTCGGCAGCTCCTCGACATCGAAGATTTCCAGGCCGTTGCGCGTGCAGAGCGCCTGCACCGCCGTCAGCGACAGGTAGGAATAATGCTCGTGGTACAGGGTGTCGAACTGCTGCTCGGCCATCAGGCGCAGCAGATGGGGGAATTCGAAGGTGGCCACCCCGCTCGGCTTGAGCAGGGTGGCGAAGCCCTGGAGAAAGTCATTGATATCCGGCACATGGGCCAGCACGTTGTTGGCCGCCATCAGGTCGGCACTCCAGCCCTCTGCCGCTAGGGCAGCAGCCGTATCCTCACCAAAGAACAGCTCACGAATCTCCAGGCCCTTCTCCCGGGCGGCGCGGGCGGTGCTGGCGGTGGGCTCGACGCCCAGACAGGCAATGCCGCGCCGGGCCACATACTGCAACAGATAGCCATCGTTGGCGGCGATCTCCACCACTCGGCTCTGCGCATCCAGGCCGAAACGCTCGACCATCTGCGCCACATAGTGCTCGGCATGGGTCAGCCAGGAGGTCGAGTAGGAACTGAAGTAGGCGTAGTCGGCATCGAACAGGCTATCCGCGGCCCGGTAATCCTCGGTCTGCACCAGCCAGCAGTGCTGGCAGACCATGACCCTGAGTGGCACCCATTGCTCGGCTTGATTCAGCTGATCGGCGCGCAGGTAGGCATTGGAGGGCGGAGCAGTGCCCAGATCGATCAGCGGCAGGGACAGCAGCGTGGCGCAACCGCGGCAGTTCATAGGCTCACTCCTTGAAAGCTGTCGTCCAGCCGGGGATGGGCGGTATCCCGGGACGAGAGATTCTTGACTGGCAGCGGCCAGGCGATTGCCAGGCGCGGGTCGCTGGGCGACAAACCGCCCTCATGCCCGGGCGCATAATCGGCGCTGTGCAGATAGAGCAACTCGGCATCGTCGCTCAACGTCTGGAAACCATGGGCGAAACCTGGCGGCAACAGCAGGCTGCGGCCATCGCTGGCCTCCAACCGCTCGGCATGCCAATGCAGGAAGGTCGGCGAGCCCTGGCGGATATCCACCGCCACATCCCAGACTGCGCCACGCAGGCAACTGATCAGTTTGGTTTCGGCATGCGGTGGGTACTGAAAATGCAGCCCGCGCACAGTGCCACGCTGAGCGGTACGCGAATGGTTGATCTGACGAATCTGCAGCGGCTGGCCACAAGCCGCCAGACTGCCCTGGCAGAACAGCCGGGCAAAACGCCCGCGCTCGTCCTCATGCACCTTATGTTGCAGGCTGAATAGCCCCGCCAGCGGCAGCGCAACCAGGCTCAGCTCACTCATGCGGCCCCCGGTAGGTCGCCAGTTGCGCCAGGCTCTGCGCACGCATGTCTGCGCCTAGTTGCCAGGCCTGGTGCCAGTCCAGAGTGCGCGCTAAGCATTCATCCAACGACCAGCGCGGCTGCCAGCCGAGCAGCTGACGGGCGCGGCTGCTGTCCAGCCGCAGCAAACCGGCCTCATGCCATTCGCTGGGTTCGATACGCAGGCCAGGCGCGTCCGGCCAGCGCGCCGCGAGGCGCTCGACCACAGCGCCGACGCTGCACATATCGGCCTCGGCCGGGCCGAAGTTCCAGGCACCATTCAGCTCCGACCCTTGCTGATAGAGGCCCTGGGCCAGTTGCAGATAGCCGGCCAGCGGCTCCAGCGCATGCTGCCAGGGGCGCACCGCCTGCGGGTAACGCAGGGTTACCGGCTCGCCGCGGGTCCAGGCGGCCAGCACATCGGGAATCAAGCGGTCGGCGGCGAAATCGCCGCCGCCCAGCACATTACCGGCCCGCGCCGTGGCCAGGGCCAGACCATGCTCGGCATAGCGCGCGGCGGGGAAATAGGAAGATGCATAGGACTGCGCCAGCAGCTCGCAGCAGGCCTTGCTACTGCTGTAGGGGTCGTGCCCGCCGAGCGGTTCGCTCTCGCGGTAGGGCCAGGCCCATTCGTGGTTGGCGTAGACCTTGTCGGTGGTCACCAACACGCAGGCACGCACGCCACCGACCTGGCGGACCGCCTCGAGCAGGTGCAGGGTGCCCATGACATTGCTGGCATAGGTGCCGAGCGGGTCGCGGTAGCCTTCGCGCACCAGCGGCTGGGCGGCCAGGTGCAGCACTATCTCCGGCTGCACCTCGGCGACCACGGCCTGCAGGGCGGGTAGATCGCGCAGATCGCCGAGCCGGCTGTCGATGCCCTCGCCCACCCGCGCCAGCTCGAACAGGCTCGGCGTGGTGGAAGGCTTAAGGGCAAAACCCGTGACCTGAGCCCCCCAGTTTTGCAACCAGAGCGCCAGCCAGCCGCCTTTGAAGCCGGTATGCCCGGTGAGCAATACCCGCTTGCCCCGCCAGAATTGCGGGTCTAGGACCACTGTTTCCACGGGGCCTCCCCGCTCAGCCACAGATGCTCCAGGTAGTTCTTGTCGCGCAGGGTATCCATCGGATGCCAGAAGCCTTCGTGCTGGAAGGCCCGCAACTGATCCTCGGTCGCCAGTGTGGCCAGTGGCTCGGCCTCCCAGGCGGTGGAGTCCTCGGCGATATAGGGCAGTACCTTGGGCGACAGCACGAAGAAACCGCCGTTGATCCAGCCGCCGTCGCCACGTGGCTTCTCGGTGAAACCGCGCACCGCATCACCGTCGCGCTCCAGGGCGCCATAACGACCCGGCGGCTGCACGGCAGTCACCGTGGCCAGCTTGCCGTGGCTCTTGTGGAACTCGACTAGGGCGGCGATATCCAGATCGGAAACGCCGTCGCCGTAGGTGAAGCAGAAGGCCTCTTCGTTATCCAGATAGCGCCCGGCGCGCTTCAGGCGGCCGCCGGTCATGGTGTCCTCGCCGGTCTCGACCAGGGTCACACGCCAGGGCTCGCTGTAGTTCTGGTGCACCTCCATGCGGTTGTTCTGCATGTCGAAGGTGACGTCGGAGGTATGCAGAAAGTAGTTGGCGAAGAAGTCCTTGATCGCGTAGCCCTTGTAGCCCAGGCAGATCACGAAGTCCTGGATGCCGTGGGCCGAGTACTGCTTCATGATGTGCCAGAGGATCGGTTTGCCGCCGATCTCGATCATCGGCTTGGGTTTGAGGTGCGATTCCTCGCTGATGCGCGTGCCCAGGCCGCCGGCCAGAATCACTGCTTTCATGGTTGTTCTCCTTCTTCGCAGTAGCGCTGCCACATCTGCTGGTAGGTTTGCTCCATGCGCCGGGCGAAATCGGCGCCGTCACACAGCGGCGAGGTCCGCATCTCCTCACGCAAGCCCCGACGCAACGCTGCTAGCGCCGGCACATCGGAGGCCAGCTTGACCAGCTTATCCAGGTATTCCTCTACCGTATCGGCAATCCATTCGCTGCGCCCCTGGCCGCGCAAAATCAAGGCGCCCACTCGCCCCATCGAAGGCCGATCGCGCAGCGACACGAACGGTAGGCCCATCCACAGACTCTCGAACAGCGTAGTGCCGGAGTTGTGCGGGAAGCAGTCCAGCGCGATATCCATTTCCGCCAGGACCTTTGAGACCGGCGAGGTATAACCAATCCGCAAGCGCTCGGTATCGACGCCGCAGTCGGCGAACATCTTGCGGTAATGGTCGCAGAGGCTTTCGTCCTTGAACGAGGCGCTATCGAGGATCAGACGTGAGTTCGGTACCCGCTTGAGCAGTTCCGACCAGGCCCGCACCACCTTGTAGTTGACCCGCACCGGTCGGGTCAGGCTACCGAAGGTAATATAGCCATTGGTTTCCGCCGGCAGCGGAGTAATCTCCGGCATGGACGGGTTGGGCTGAAAGACGATGGCCGGTGCCGGCATGCGCCAGAGCGACTCGGCGAATGAGGACTCGCAACCCGGCGGCAGCATCTCTTCATCGGCCAAGAAGTAGTCCACTTCCTTGATCCCGGTACCGAAAGCGAAGCCCACCCACCAGCTGACTTGCACCGGTGCCGGCTTGAGAGCGAATAGCGGCAGACGGTTGTTACCGGTGTGCCCAGCCAGATCGACCAGGATGTCGACCTGGTCGCGTCTGATCTGCTCGGCGATCGCCTGGTCGCTCAAGCCCACGCAATGTCGCCAATGATCGGCATAGCCAAGGAAGCGCTCGGTGACTTTGTCTTCCCGGCGGACCAGGGAATAGGCGAAAACTTCCACCTGGCTGTGGTCGTGATGTTTCATCAAGGGCTCGATGAAATGGGCGCAAACATGGTGGCAAAAGTCCGGCGAGACATAGCCGATGCGCAGGCGCCGCGGCGCGGTGCGTTCATTCTCGTATTCGAAGTACTGGCGCTTGGGGAAATAGCCGCTGACGACCTCCCGATACACCGAGAAGACCTGCTCGCCGCTCCAATCCGGGTGGTAGTTGGCGAAAAACAGGAAATTGGTACGCGCCTGGGGACTGCTGAGCACTTGGCGCAAGAGCCCGATGGCCTTGTCGAAGTTGCCGAAGTTGGCTTCGACACCTGCCAGGTTGGCCAGCACCGGCTTGTAGTCGGGCGCCACTTCCAAGGCCTTCAGATAGGCTTCGCGCGATTCTTTCAGGCGTCGGCCCGTGCCCAGGATATTGCCGAGGTTGTTCCACAGGTTGGGCTCTTTGGCGTTCAGCTGCAGCGCCACCCGCATGACTTTTTCGGCTTCTTCCAGCTCATGGGCATCCAGGTAGGTGTTGGCCAGGTTGTTCCAGGCCAAGGCGTTTTCCGGGGTGATCGCCAGCGCCCGCATAAAACAACCCTCGGCCTCATGCTGGCGGCCGACAGAGTGGTAAACCCCGCCCAGCATGCCCCAGCCGGGCTGGTAATCGGGTTTGATCTGCAAGCCCCGGAGCAGGTAGCCAAGGGCCGTTTGTGGGTCTTGCTGATTCTTGTAGGTCAGTCCCACCCAACAGCAGGCTTCGTGATGCTGCGGGTTGAGCGCCAAGGCTTGCTCAAAATAAGCTCGGGCCAGCGGCGGATCGGCATTCAGATTGACGGCCGAGATGCCACGCTGGCACCAGGCATCGGCATTCTCGGGGCATCTCTGCGTCCACTCGTCCATGGCCGCCAGGTCGTCCTCCAAACGCTGTGCATTGCGCAAGAAGCTGCTCAAACGCTGCCAGGCCATAGCGCATTCCGGGTTATTGCGCACCAAGGCGCGCAGCACCGCTTCAGCCTCGGCAGGCCGCTGCCGGCGCACATGGCAGGCGGCCAGAACCAAACTCGCCCGCCATTGCTTGGCATCCTGCGCTAACGCTGCCTGGGCCAGGGACTCGGCCCGAGCTAGATCATGGTCGAGTTCGAGGTCTGCCTGCGCCGCCAGCAGTTCGATGTCCTCAGGCCAGGTGCTTCTGGCGGCCTTGATCAACGGATAAGCCGGCGCTCGCTGCCCCAATTGATAACGGGCGAGCGCCTCGGCCCGACGCATCTCGACTGAGGGTTCTGCCACCTCCTCGCGCAACGAAATCACGTTCTGCCAGTCGCCGGCGGCGAACGCCTGCTCGCAGCGCTGCTGGAGAACTTGCTGAGTATTTTTTTCCAGGCAGCATTTTTTATACTTGAGGCCGCTGCCGCAGAAACAGGGGTCGTTACGCCCGAGCTGAGCGACAGGCAGTTGCCCGAGCACCTGCAGACGTTCTTGCAGCTGATCGATGACGTTGAGCGCATTGAGCGCTTCGACGTGTTCCGGCTCCTGCTCAAGCACCTGCCGGAAGGCCGCCGCGGCGGCTGGCAGATCCTGTACTTGCAGGTAGGTCTTGGCCAGCTTCAAGGCATAGTCGGGGTTCTTCGGCTCCAGCTCCAAAAGCTTCTCGAAGGCGCGCAAGGCTGTTGCGCTGTCGTGGCTGGCCAACGCCGCCTCGCCCAATAGGAGCCACGCCTCCTGGTCGCCCGGCGATTGCTGGAGGATACCTTTGCAGCTATTGCGGGTACGGGTGTAATCCCCTTCGTCAAATCCCAGGCGCGCCTGTCGGCGGAAGAAATCCACCAACCACTCTGTATCCACTGCCATTGCTTACCCCGTCAACTTTCCAGCATTGCCAAGTCGGTAAGGACAAGGTTAGCAATTAGCACGCCAGGGAGCTGGCCGGCGAGTTCAACCCATGCGGAGGCTAAAACGGGCTCAACGCAACTGGCTGAACAAGTTCAGCCCGGCAATCTTCACATAACTCTGCTGCGCCGCCTCGAGAATGATGGTCTGGAACGACAGGCGCGACAGGGCCTCGGCGTAATCCAACTCACGCAGGTCGGCCTGTACGGCCTTGTTCACCAGGGTGACGTCCTCATTGTCGATTTCGGTGGTGTCGATCAGGTTTAGCCGTGCGCCTATTTCAGTCTGCACCTCCAGCACCTTACCCAAGCCGTTGTCCAGGTTGGTCAGGGCAATCGCCACTTCGTCACGCATCGCCAGGTTGCCAGCGGGCGAGGTCGGTGAGGACTCCAGCGCCTGACGCAAGCGGCTGATGGTGTTGAGAATGCTGCGCTGCTCCTGGAACTGCGGCTGCACCGTGAATTCATCACCGCCCGCCACAGTGGCCGGGGCAGAAATACTGAAATCGGCACCGAACACCGTGAAGCTCGACGGATAAGGCCCGGCGGCGGTACCTGTGTCTATAGCCGGGCTGCCTGGGCCTACCGGCTGCGCATAGACTTCATAGTCGGTGTCATTGATAAAACGCAGGACTATGCCGGAGGTCGGAAACTGGCTGTCGAAGACGGCCTGGTTACTGATACCGGCGGCGGAAACGATGGCCGCCGAGTTGTTGGTCGAGGCGCGGGTAACGGCAAAATCGGTGGGCGCCGATTGCAGGGTAAAGCTGTGGGTGTTGATCCCCGGCGTCCCCGGGGTGGCGGTATCGGCAAGCAGGTTGTCGAGATCCAGCTCGTTATCGCCCGCCTGCAGGGCTACATCCAACTGGAAACGCATGCCGCGGAAGTTGATCACGTTGCCGCCGCTGGCCAGAGGATCGATCAACCCGCCCCCGGGAACCTCGGACGTCACATCGGCACCCGCGCCATCATAGATACGGAACTCATTGCCACTGACAAACACCAGGGAATAGGGTTCGTCGGCGCGAAAATCACTGTTGAACGCATCGTTGTCCTGGACCAGCCCCGGCGACATAAACACCCGCTGATCGGCCGCAGGCAGCGCCGGGATGGTGGTCGCCGGCAATGGCGGTGTGGGCAGCGCGGGATTATTGACCCCGGCCGCCTCCAACACGCGGTTGGCATTGGTCACATCTTCGAACAGGCGCTCGCCATTGTCGTTGATCGCCACATTGGTCGAACCCGCCACCTGCAAGCTGCGCTGCCCTTCGTCGCCCAGATAGGAATAGGTGCCGTCCGGATTGCGCTGAAAAGGCTCGGTTTTGCCGAGAAAACCGCTGAACAGGTATTCGCCCCGGGCGTTGCGACTGTTCATCAGGTTGAGCAATTCACCCTCGCGTTCGCCCAACTCCTTGGCAATAGACCTGCGGTCGTCGGCAGACAGGGCGCCGCCCCCGCCTTGCACCGCCAATTCACGAATGCGTTGCAGCACGTTAACCACCGAGGTGATGGTGGTTTCTTCCTGGGTCAGGCTGTTTTTCGCCGCGGTGAGGTTTTCCTTGTACTGACCCAACACCGCCTGCTGCTGTTCGAGTTGCAACAGGCGCACCGACGCCACCGGGTCGTCCGCCGGGGTGAGGATGCGGTTGCCGCTGCTGATCTGCTCCTGGGTACGGATCACATTGGCATAGTTGCGCCCAATGCCACTGACACCGTTATTGAAGGCCTGGATGGAGGAGATGCGCATAACCATGGGTCTAGCCTCTAAGCCCTGATGATATGAAAAACCGTCAGAACGTATTAATCAGTGTATCGAACAGATTGCGGGCAACTTGAATGATTTGCGCCGATGCCTGGTAGTACTGCTCGAACTGGATCAGCTTGGCGGCCTCTTCATCCAGGTTGACCGCCGAAATCGAATCACGGTTATCCGTGGCCTGCTTGAGTATCGCCCCGGTGGCCTCGCCATCGACCCGCGCCTGACTGGTCAGGGTGCCGACCCGTTCCACCAGGTCACCATAGGCATCGGTAAAGCTCAAGCCTGTTGTCGTCGGCGCCAGGGGGTTGATACCAATCACCGCGCGATTCTGCAGGTCGATCAGCTTCAAGGCGTTGCGGTTGTCCGACACCCCGTTGGTGTTGAAGGACACCGAGAAGTTATCGCCGCCCTGGGGCCGCCCGCTGATCGATACCTCGTAGTCAAACGCCGTGGGCACCGCGGGCGGACCGACCGAAGTCGGCACCGTGATGGTCAGGGTATTGTTCTGCCCTGGCACTATGATCCCGGTATCGATCACGTTGCCGTTGATATCCACCACATCATAATTCTGCGTCGCACCACCGGCGGCACCCATGACGATACGCAGCGGCGGCGCATTACGCAGGCTGGTCTCCAGATCGGCCTGGGCCACCGGGTCGTAGATATCGATTTCGGTGAGCAGGGTTGGCTGGCTGATCACCCCGGTGCCGATATTCGCCGGGCTGGTTTGCGACTTCAGCGGCGCGGCAAAGGCCAGCTCCTCCGGGTTCTGCATGTCGGCGCGGATAGACTCGCCGGCAGTTCGGGTCGGCATCACCCGCAAGCGATCGCCGGCGGCGAAGGTGCCGCTGGCCACATTCAGGGAGAAGCCATCGAAAATCAGCGGCGTGGCGCTGGTGATGTCGTAAGGCGCCGGAGCCGGCACCAAGGGCGTGGTGGGGTCGGCATCGTCATCGTACTGCGGGACCACCATGGTGCCGTCGGAAACCCGCCGCACCGTATATTCGGTGGCGCTGGTGAACTCCACCTCATAGTCGCTGGTGGTCAGTTGGGTGGTGTCCTCGATCAGCACATTGAGGTTGGCGGTGGTATCGCTGTTGCCGATCCTTGCCAGGCTGCGCTGGCCAATCAGGGTCGGATCATTGATCTCGCGGAACAAGCCGTTGCCGAACTCGCCATTGAGGTCCAAGCCCTGGCCCAGCTGGCGATTGACCTGATCGGCCACCGACAGCGCCAGCCGCCCGACGGCGTTCAGGGTGGTATCCAGCACATCTTCGCGGTAGCGGATCAACCCGCCCATCTCGCCGCCGGTGATCAGCGAGGTGATGCCTTGGCTCGATTGACCACTGACAAATTGCACCTCGCTGCGCAGCGGGTCGGACAGGCCCGGGGTCACCTCCAGACGCGCGGCCTGGCTCCCCACCACCAGCGGCTGGCCGGAACCGACGAACAGGTTGTAGCTGTTGTCGTCCTGCGGCACCACAGTCACGCCGATAAAGGTCGACAGTTTGCGCACCGCCTCTTCGCGGGCATCCAGCAAGTCGTTGGGCTGCTGGCCATTGGAGGCGGCAATGGCGATCGCCTCGTTGTAGCCGGCAATCGAGCTGGCCAACTGATTGACCTGATCGGTCACCGCCGAGAGCTGCTTGTTGATAAAGGCGTTCTGCTCGTACAGGCGGTCGTACACGGTGTTGAAACGCTTGGCCAAGCCTTCGGCTTCGGACAAGGCCAACTGCCGCGCCGGAATATTGGCAGGGTCTTCGGCGGCGGTTTGCAAGGCGGCGAAGACCTTCTGCAACCCCGGGTTGATCCCGGTGGTGGTCCCCGCCAGCAGTGAATCGAGCTGATTGATCTGGCTCAGGTAGGACTGCACATCACTGTCCAGCGCCGTGCTGCTGCGCACCTGAGTATTGAGGAAATCGTTATAGATGCGCCGCACATCGACCAGGGTGGTGCCGGAGCCGATATAGCCCGCGCCGCTGAACTGCGGAATGCGCGTGGCCTGGATCGTCTCCTGGCGCGAGAAGCCCGGGGTGTTGACGTTGGCGATGTTGTGGCCGGTGACCGCCAGCGAGGTCTTGTTCGCCGACAGCCCGGACAGGCCAATATTGAGTAAGTCAGCCATGCTTTATCATCCGTTGGTGGACGGCGTACTGACGGCCGCAACTGCTTGATAGGTCTGCATCTGCCGCGCTATCTGGTTGATCTTGCGGGCGTACTGCGGGTCGGTGGCGTAACCGGCCTTCTGCAGTTCGCGGGCGAACTGATCGGGCTTATCGGTGGAAGCCAGGGCCTTGTCGTAACGGCCATTGCCCTGCAGAAAGCTCACGTAGTCTTCAAAGCTGTGGGCAAAGGAGTCATAGGCGCGGAAGGATGCGGCTTCCTTGACCGCCTTACCGCCCTGGTACTCGGTGGTCAGCACCCGCGCCGATTCACCGTCCCAGCCCGTATGCGCCTTGATGCCGAACAGGTTGTGGCTGCTGGAGCCGTCCTGCTGGCGAATGATCGATTTGCCCCAACCGGTTTCCAGCGCGGCCTGGGCGACCAGATAGCGCGGGTCGACGCCAATCTTCTGCGCGGCCTTCTCGGCCATCGGCAGCATGGCGGCAATAAACTCGTCCTTCGAGCCGAAGGCCGCCTTGCCCGGCGCCAGCGGCGGCTGCGCCAGGCGCCGACCGGTGATGGCGTCACTGCCGTCCAGGCTCAGGACCGTATCGGCCGGCGCGGCGAAGGCCTTGGCCGGGATCCAGTCATTCTGCGCCAGCGCCTGACCGTCCGCTGCCGCGCTCGCCGGCACTATGCCGGCGAGCAAGCGGTCGGTGAGCTTGCCCGGCAAGGCCAGGCGCCGCTGGTTAAGCAACGGCGCATCGTTGCGCTCGCTATCGACTTGGGCCAGGGGTTTGCTCGGCGCACTCGGCAGCGCCTCATCGACCTGGGCAAAGGGATTGGGCCGGCTGTCGGCAGCCTTGATCTTCGACATCTGCCGCACCAGCACGTCGGCCAGGCCGATACCGTTCTGGTGATTGGACAGGGTCACCGACAGCTGTTGGTCGTGCATGTCCTGGTAGGTTTTGCTCTCGTTGCTGTTCATGAAGTTGCCTTCACCGAACACTTCGTTGGCCGAACGCATGGCCTTGAGCATTTCATTGAGAAACAGCGACTCGAACTCCTGAGCCACTTTCTTGATGTTCTTTTCGCTGTCGCCGCCCACCTTGAACTGCTGCAGGCGGTTGAGGTCGTTGAACGCGCCACTGTCCAGCGGGCTTTTGCCATTGCCGAGCAAACCAGATGAAAGACGAGAGTCCATGGCTAGCTCCTCAAATCACAATCAGGTCGGCCTGCAGAGCGCCGGCTTGCTTGAGCGCCTCCAGGATGGCCATAAGGTCGGATGGCGAGGCGCCGACCTGATTCACCGCACGCACGATTTCATCCAGCGTGGTCCCGGGGCCGAACTTGAACATCGGCTTGGCTTCTTCATCGGCATTCACCCGCGAGCGGGGCACCACCGCGGTTTCCCCGCCGGACAAGGCCTCCGGCTGGCTGACGATAGGGTCTTCGGTGATGGTCACCGTCAGGCTGCCGTGGGTCACCGCAGCCGGCTGCACCCGCACGTTCTGGCCTATGACTATGGTGCCGGTGCGCGAGTTGATGATGACCTTGGCCACCGCCTGGCCGATCTCGACTTCGAGGTTCTCCAGAATCGACAGGTAATCCACCCGCTGGTTGGGGTCCAGCGGCGCGCTGACGCGGATCGAGCCGCCGTCCAACGCCTGAGCCACGCCCGGGCCGAGCAGCTCGTTGATATGGTCGACTATATTCTTCGCCGTGGTGAAATCCGGGCGATTGAGGTTGAGGGTCAGGCTGTTGCCCTGGTCGAAACCGCTCGGCACCGGCCGCTCTACCGTGGCGCCACCGGGAATACGCCCGGCCGACGGCACATTTACGGTGATGCGCGAGCCGTCGCCGCCTTCGGCGTCGAAACCCCCGACCACCAGGTTGCCCTGGGCGATGGCGTAGACGTTGCCGTCTATGCCTTTCAGCGGAGTCATCAGCAGGCTGCCGCCGCGTAGGCTCTTGGCATTACCTATGGATGAAATAGTGATATCGATGGTTTGCCCTGGCTTGGCGAACGCCGGCAGCTCGGCATGGATGGACACCGCCGCGACGTTCTTCAGCTGCACGTTGCCGCCCTGCGGCACCTTGATGCCGAACTGCGCCATCATATTGTTGAAGGTCTGCACGGTGAACGGCGTCTGGGTGGTCTGGTCGCCGCTGCCGTTGAGGCCGACCACCAGGCCGTAGCCGATCAACTGGTTAGCCCGCACGCCCTGGATGCTGGCCAGATCCTTAAGCCGTTCGGCTTGAACCAGTGACACCGAGCACAGGGCGATGACGGCGATCAACCATTTGCTAATAGTCATATGCACCACCCTTAGAACGGCCACAGCGGGCTAAGAAAGAAACGGCTCATCCAGCCCGGCTGGCTGGCGTCGGCGAAGGCTCCAGTACCCGAGTAAGTGATGCGCGCATCGGCGATGCGGGTCGAGGACACGGTATTGTCCGTGGCGATATCGTCCGCCCGCACCAGGCCGGCAATGCGCACCAGCTCATCGCCGGTATTGAGGGTCATCCACTTTTCACCGCGCACCAGCAGGATGCCGTTGGGCATCACTTCGGCCACCGATACGGTGATCGAGCCGGTCAGGCTGTTGCTCTGCCCCGCCTGCCCGGAACCCTCGCTTTCACGGGTGGCATCGAAGCTGGCATCCAACCCCAGGGTGTCCGCCGTCATGCCCAGGGCGCCAATCGCCGCCAAGGGGTTTTTCGGGGTCACGGCCATGCCGAACAGGTTGGGCACGCCGAGGTCGGCGGAGCTGTCTTTCTCGATCTGGCTGCTGTTGTTCTTGCTGGCCTGGGTGCGCTCATTCAGGGTGATGGTGATGATGTCGCCGACTCTATAGGCCTTGCGATCGCCAAACAGGTTGTTCTCGAAACCGGCCTGGTAGATCGAGCCATTGTTCTGCGCGGCCGGCAAAGGCGTACGCGGCATCACCGGGGCGTAATAGGGGTCATCCGGCTTGGGCGCAGGGGCCATGCAGCCGCTCAAGGCCACAGGGCCAAGCAGTGCAAGAAGGATCATCAGCCGGTTCATATCTACTACCTCAGTGCTGCATTTTGTAGGGTGGGTGAAACCCGCCAGGGGCCATGCCTACTGGACCTTGGATTAAAGATTCTGCGAAATAAAGCCGAGCATCTGGTCCGCAGTGGAAATGACCTTCGAGTTCATCTCGTAGGCGCGCTGGGTGGTGATCATGTTCACCAGTTCCTCCACCACGCTGACGTTGGAGTTTTCCAGGGTGTTCTGCAGGGTAGTGCCCAGGCCGTTCAAACCCGGGGTGCCGACCTGGGGCGCGCCGCTGGAGGCGGTTTCCAGGAACAGGTTGTTACCCATCGCTTCCAGCCCCGCCGGGTTGATGAAGTCCGCGGTCTGCAGGTTGCCGACAATCTGCGGTTGCGGGTTGCCGGCGGTGGTCACCGAGACCGTGCCATCGTCACCCACGGTAAAGGTGCGCACCTCGTCGGGCAGCACGATTGCCGGTTCCAGGGCATAACCACTGGAGGTGACCATCTGGCCATCGGAGTTCAGGTGGAAGCTGCCGTCACGGCTATAGGACACGGTGCCGTCGGGCAGCAGCACCTGAAAGAACCCGCGACCGTTGATTGCCAGATCCAGCGGCTGCTCGGTGGTTTGCAGGCTGCCGGCGGTGAAGATTTTCTGCGTGCCGACCACCCGCACACCGGTACCCAGCTGCAAGCCGGTGGGCAATTGACTGTCCTGACTGGACTGACCGCCGGGTTGACGGCGAATCTGGTACAGCAGGTCCTCGAACTCGGCGCGATCACGCTTGAAGCCGGTGGTCGAGACGGTGGCCAGGTTGTTGGAAATGGTGGTCAGGTTGATGTCCTGGGCGGACAAACCGGTCTTGCTGACCCACAGTGCCGGAAGCATAGCGATTCTCCTCGGGCGTCGCTTTACCGACGCCGCGTGCTGGTAATTAGCTGATTTGCAAAACGCGCGCCATCGCTGCCGAGTTGTCTTCGGCGGTGCGCATCATCTTCACTTGCAGTTCGAATTGACGGGACAGGGAGAGAATCGCGGTCATCTCTTCCACCGCGTTGACGTTGCTCGACTCCAGTACACCCGAGGTGATCTGCACGCTCGCATCGGTCAGCAGCGGGCCTTGACCCTTGAAGCGGATCAAGCCGTCGGTGCCCTTCTCCATCTGTTTGAGATCCGGGTTGACCAGCTTCAGGCGATCGACCTCGGCCAGCACGTTCGGCGCCTCGCCGAGGGCGCGAATGCTGATGGTGCCGTCCTGGCCGATCTCGATTTTCTGCTCCGGCGGTACCGCGATAGGCCCGGCATTGCCCATAACCGGCAAGCCATTGCCAGTACGCAGCATACCCAGGGCATCGACATTCAGACTGGCGGTGCGCACATAGGCCTCACTGCCGTCGGGGGCCTGCACGGCCAACCAGCCCTTGCCGCCAATGGCCACGTCGAGATCACGCCCGGTTTCCTGCAAGGAGCCCGGAGTGAAGTCGGTGCCCGGGCGCTCGCTCATGGCGTAGACCCGCGACGGATAACTGTCACCGAAGATCGGCATGGAACGCGCCTGCTCGAAGTCACGACGAAAGCCAGTGGTCGAGATATTCGCCAGGTTGTTGGCGTGGGCACGCTGGGCCAGGGTGTTCTGGTGGGCCCCAGTCATGGAGACGTACAGCATCTTGTCCATGGTTATTCTCCGAGTTGGGCTTGCCGCCCGCTGCTCTATACAAGCTATAAAGCAATAGCTATGCCAGCCTCGAAAAATAACAATAAGCCATTGAATAACATGAATATTTAAAAACAGAAAAGGCCCCGCAAAGAGCCTTTTAATGATCGACCGGCGATTCTTTGCCGCCTGCCATCCATGGCGGCCACCCTGCGGGCCGCCGCTACGCGACGTCAAAAATGGCTCCTGGCCATTTTTTGCCGCCCCAGGCAGACGCAGCGCCTGCCGAGGGCGGCAGCCATTATCAACGCAGGTTGATAATGGTCTGAGTCACCGCGCTTTCGGTTTCGATGGTCTTGGCATTGGCCTGATAGTTGCGCTGCGCGACTATCAGGTTGACCAGCTGGTCGGACAGCTCGACGTTGGAGTCCTCCAGCGCCCCCGACTGCAGTGCGCCCAGGGTGCCGCTGCGCGGCGTACCCACCACCGGATCGCCGGAGGCGAAGGATTGTACCCAGGCGGTTTTACCCACCGGGGTCAGCCCCTGCACGTTGGCGAAGCTGGCCAACACCACCTGCCCCTGAATATTCGATTGGCCATTGGTGTAGCGCGCAAAAATGATCCCCGTGTCATCGATTTCCAGGCCTGATAACTGGCCGGTGGTATAGCCATCCTGACTGACGCTGTTGACCGCGAAGGTGCTGGCGAACTGGGTGGCCTGACGCAGATCGATATTCACCCCGGCGGCGGCGGCGGTCGCACCGTTGGCCGACCACACCGGCGGGATCGCGGTATCAGGCGCGGCCGGCACCCAGGTGGTCAATTCGATAATGCCATTGGCGTCGACGGTAAAACCGGTCGGAGCCGACGCGATCAACGTCGGAACATCCAGCTGCCCGGCGGTGGTGAAGGTCAGAGGTACAGTCGAAGGTGTGGTCAGGGTCGGATCGTCCGGGTTGCGCCCGTCGATCAGCACATTCATATCCCAGTTGTTCGCCCCGGTCTTGACGAAATACTGGGTGAACACATGGGCGTTACCCTGGGTGTCGTAGATATTGGTCGAGGTCGAGGAGTTGTAGGTGGTCGGATCACTGGGATCGAAGGGTGCGGTAGTCGGCACCGTATTGGTCGAGTTGAGGTTGAATACCTGGTCGAGGTTTTCGGTGGCCCGCGGCGCCTGGCTGGCGGTCTGTATCTGCAGGTCACTGACCACGCCGTTCTGCAGGTTGTTGTTGGCGTCCACCGCATAGCCCTGCAACTTGTAGCCGAAGTTGTTCACCAGAAAACCATCGCGGTCGGTGCCGAAATAACCGGCACGGGTATAACTGACCTCGCCGTTATTGCTGGTCTGGAAGAAGCCACTGCCGTTGACCGCCAGGTCCAGGGAATTTTGCGTGTAGTTGATATTGCCCTGGTTGAACAACTGCGACACATCGCCCAGCAGCACACCACTGCCTTGCGGGTTGGAGCCGCTGCCCAGCACCGAAGCCGCATAGACATCGGCGAACTCGGCACGCGACTGCTTGAAGCCGGCCGTACCGGCGTTGGCGATGTTGTTGCCGGTCACATTGAGATCACTGGTCGCCGCCCGCAGACCACTCAAACCGATATTGAAACCCATGAAAGACTCCTTGCCGGAACAGCCGGCCGCTAAAACCTGTTAGTTACTGACCGATGACCTGCACCTGGGAGAGCGGCACGGTGCCAAGCCCCGCCAGGTTGAGCATCAACTCACTGCCGCCCAGGGTGACGCTGTCGACGTTGGCCGGCAGCATGGTCTGCAGCCCCTTGGTTTCCCCCTGATAGCTGGCCTGGGCCTCGAACTTGTAGGTGCCAGGCGGCAACAAATTGCCACTGGCATCCTTACCGTCCCAGATAAAGCTGACATTGCCGGCGGCCTGTTCGCCCATATTGATCCGGCTGACCGCCGTACCCGCCCTGTCGTACACGTTGACGTAGACGTTACTGCTGCTGGTCGGCAGTAGCAGGCTGGCCTTGAAGCTCTCGCTGGTATCGACCACCGCCTTATCGGTCGGAATGATCACCTTGCGCCCGACCATGGACGACGCCTGCAAGGCCTGGGACGACTGATAACCGCTGAGCAGCGAGCCCATGCTGGTATTCAACTTCTCTATCCCTTCGACCTGGCTGAACTGCGCCAATTGGGCGATAAATTCGCCGTTGCCCTGGGGCTCCAGCGGGTTCTGGTTATTCAGTTGAGCCACCAACAGGTTCAAGAACTCGTTCTTGCCCAGCTCTTTATTGGCAGAACTCTGATTCTTGATCTGGTACTGATCCAGTAACGAACCACTGACATCGCCAACAGTACTCATAGCTATGTGCTCCTTTTTACTGGCGGCTTACTGGCCCAGGGTCAATACCCGCTGCATCATCTGCTTGGCGGTGTTCATCATTTCAACATTGGTCTGGAATGCCCGACTGGCGGAGATCATGTCAGCCATTTCTTCCACCACATTGACGTTGGGGTAATACACATAGCCCTTGTCATCGGCGGCCGGATGGTTGGGCTCGTAGCGCGGCATCAGGCTGCTTTGATCCTCGACCACGCCCAGCACCTGCACCCCTGCACCGGCCTCATCCTGCTCGGCAAACAGCGAGCCACGGTCGCCGTTCTGCGCCGACTGGAACATGGTGGCGAACACCGGATGGCGAGCGCGATAGGTCTGATCGATGCTCGATGACACGGTTTCGGCGTTGGCGATGTTGCTGGAAATGGTATTCAGGCGAGTGCTCTGGGCACTCATGCCGGTTCCGGCGATATTGAACACACTGGCGAGTGACATGGCTTCAGGCTCCTATTAATCGCCGCGCAGGGCGCTGACCAGCCCTTTGAATTTGCTGTTGAGCAGGGTGAAGCTGGCCTGGAACTGCACCGAGTTTTCCGCGTAGTTGGATTGCTCGATTTGCAGGTCGACGCTGTTCTGATCGATCGAAGGATGGAAAGGGGTGCGGTAAGCCAGATTGGCATCACCCACCGGCACGCCATCTGCAGGGATATGCCGGCTATCTGTACGGTTCAGGTTGACCGGGCCGCGCTGGCTCTTGGCGCTTTGTTCGGCCAGCACGGTGGCGAACTCCAGATCACGCGCCTTGTAGTGCGGCGTGTCGGCGTTGGCGATGTTGTTGGCCAAGACTTCGGCGCGCTGGGCGCGAAAGCCGAGTGCCTGCTCATGGATGCCGAGTGCCCGATCGAAACTGATGCTCATGGTCAGAAACCTTTGCCGGTTGGCGTTACTGTTTTCCGTGCAAGACCATAAGCAAGCCCTGTGCCATATTATTTTTTATATATTTTTCAATAACTTAAGTAATTTATAGGCGTCCGAATAAGGCAAAGCGGCAAGGGTTTTCCGCCCACTGGCAGACAAAGCGGCAAAGCCGCTGCCGCTTGCCACCCGGCATGGCCTGACTGGCAAGCCCGCCAGTCGAAGCTTCCGACAAAATCCGCCCACAAAAAAACCGGCATTAAGCCTAATGCCGATCAGTTAAGCCCTCTTACTTGACCTTTGGCCGCAAGAAATCAAAATCCGATGCCAGTATTGGCATCGGATTTTTTATGCGTCTCGCTCGGGCACTGGAACTCA
>NZ_JAUYNP010000091.1 GCF_030696055.1 Pseudomonas sp.
GGAATAGGCCTGCTCGGGTTGCTGGTTCAGCGCCAGCCAGGCCGCCTGGCCGAAGTCGTCGTGCAAGCCGCCTTCGGCACCTCGCCAGGGGAATGGATAGGGGCTGTAGAGGCGCGTCTTGGCGCCGGGTATGTGTTCGCCCAGGCGCTTGCCCAGGAGCATGCTCAAGGTCGCCGGCAAGGGTATGGTGTGCGGTTTGCCCTGGTAGTCGTGGCTGACGGCCAGGCCGCTACTGCGCGCCACCCTCACCACCTCCGAGGTGTACAGGGTGCGGAAATCCGCCAGCGCCTGGGTATAGAGTTGCGCGCTGTGGCGCGTGGCGCTTTGTACGAGTTCTTCCTGCAGGCTGGAGATGTACCACAGCACCCCGGCGATGGCGCAGGCGAAACCCAGCACCAGGTAGATGAGGAGCCGCCATTCGCCCAGTAACTGCGCTAGGCGTGACAGGCCGGCATGACGAGCTGCGGCTGGGGTCATGGCGTCGCCTCTTGGCCCTGGAGCGGCAGTTCGAGGGTAAAGGTCGCGCCTTTGCCCGCGCCATCGCTGTGGGCCGTCAGGCTGCCGCCCATCTCCTTGGCCGCCAAAACGCAGCTGTGCAGGCCGAAACCGTGGCCGTCTTGGCGGGTGGTGAAACCATGGGCAAAGATCCGGGTCAGGTTCTCCGGCGCTATGCCTTCGCCCTGGTCCTGCACGCAGATGCGTACATTGCGCGGGTCCAGCAGCTTCACGCTCAGGGTCAGCGCCCGGAGCTGCTCATCCAGGCCCGCCATCGCCTGCTTGGCATTACTGATCAGATTGACCAGGATCAGCAGCAGCCGATGCTTATCCAGCCACAGCAGAGGCAGCTCGCCGTACTCCTTGATCACCCTGATCTGCTGGCGGATAAGCGCCCCGGCGTGTATGCGCAGGGCGTCCTCGAACAAATCGGTTATCTGCACGGGCTCGACTAGGCTGGACGCGCCCGCATAGGACTGCTGGGTGGCGACTATCTCCTTGATGTGGTCAATGCTCTTGGTCAGCTGTGCGAGTTCTTCGACTATGCCCTGTTGTTCGCTCGCGAGCGCCGCTACCAGCTGGTTCAGGTAACCCGGCAGCAGCTTGCCCTTCTCATCGAGGGTCATAAAGTCGCCCAGATCGCTGCTGTGTTCATTGATCAGTTGCACCGCCTTGGCCAACCCCTGGGCCTTGGAGCCGCGCACCTTGCGGCTGACCAGGTCGGCCGAGACGTTCACACTATTGAGCACGTTGCCGACGTTGTGCAGCACGTTGCTGGCGATTTCGGCCATGCCGGCCTGGCGCGCAGTGCTCACCAGTTCGCTTTGCGTCTCGCGCAGTTCGCGGGTGCGCTCTTGCACCCGCTGTTCCAGGCTTTCGTTGGCGCCCTGGAGCGCCTTGTTGACCCGGTTGATCACCGCGTAGCTGCGCACCAGGCGGTTGGCCACGTACAGCAGCAAGCCAGCCAACACCGCCGAGAAGGTCAGCAGGTACTGGCGATATTGTTGGGCCTGCGCGGAAGCCAGGAGCTGTTCCCGACTCAGCACCTCGTTGAGGTCGTCGATCCGCGCAGCCACCGGCACGGCGGCGATACTGTTCAACAGCCCGTTCACCACGCTCTGCTCGCGCAAGAGGGTGCGCACATGCGTCTTGAAGATGTCCAAGGCATTGTCGAGCGCGCTCGCTGGCTGCCCGCGGCCCCTAGGCAGACGCTCCAGCCCGGCGGTGATTTCAGCCGCCAGGTCGGCGGCGGTCGTCTGGTTGTAGCGCATGCTGGCCAGCAGCAGTTTGTTCACCTCCCCCGCCACCGGGGTTAGCGCGCGGCGTTCACTGCCCTGGGTCTGCTCGATCAGCCTGTGGATGTCGTCCGCCGCCGTGGGCAGAAACGCCAGCGAGTTGCGCAGCACCGCGCTATGCGACTTGAAGTGCTCGATCAGCCGGGTTTTTTCCTCTATGGCCTGCTGGTACGCCACGCGGCTATCGCTCCAGGCCCTGGCGTCGTCGCGCGTCAGCGGGGTGCCGAGGGTGGCCACCTGCTCGTACAGCCTGTGCAGATTGCTCAGCGGGTTCACCAGCGGGTCGTAGCTTTGATTAAGGCCGATTTTCGACTTCAGTACGTCCAGCTCCCACTGCGCGTCCAGCTGCTTGATCTGCCGTAGCAGGGCGACCTTCTCGAAGTAATTTGCCGGGTCGTAGGCCTGGGTCTTGATGTACAGGAAGAGCAGGACCGCGGCGAAGACCAGGGTTAGCCCGAGCATGGTGGGCCAGCTCAGTTGTCGGGGCAGGTTCATTGCGCTTTCCCCTCCAGTTCGCCGGTCAGGGTGTTGAGGAATTGAATGATGGCGTGCTGGTCTTCCTGCGAGGCGCTACGCCCGAGTTGGTACCTGAACATGACATCGACCGCGTCTTCGAGGGTCTTGGCCGTGGCGTCGTGGAAGTAGGGCGCGGTGAGGGCGACGTTGCGCAGGCTGGGCACCTTGAAGACGTGTTTGTCGTCTTCCTCCTGGGTGACCAGATAGCGGCCCAGATCGGCCTCGGTCGGGTTGCCGCGCGTGGCGAAGTAGTCGCCCATCACGCCAAATTTCTGGAACATGTTGCCGCCGACGTTCACCCCCTGGTGGCAGGCGATGCAGCCGTATTGCTTGAACTTCACATAGCCGGCTTGCTCATCCGCGGAGATGGCGTTCGGGTCACCATTCAGATATTGGTCGAAGCGCGAGTTGGGCGTGAGCTGGGTGCGCTCGAAGGTCGCGATGGCATTTTCGATATTCGCCTGCGTCACGCCATCCGGGTAAGCGTCGGCAAAGGCAGTTCGGTAGTGAGGGTCCGCCGCAACCTTGGCGATGACCTCATTCCAGGTCGAGCCCATTTCGACGGGGTTTTGCACGACGGCGTCGATCTGCGCCTCCAGCGAGTTCGCACGACCATTCCAGAACTGCCTGAAGTTGAGCGCGGCATTGAGCACGGTCGGCGCGTTGACGCCCGTCGGCTGGCCGCGAAAGCCCAGCGAAAAGGCCTGCTGGTCGGCGCCGCCGCTCTGCAGTTGGTGGCAGCTGGCGCAAGACCGGCTGTTGTTGGCGGACAGGCGCACATCCTGAAACAGCCGGCGACCCAGCTCGGCACGGGCAGGGTCCTGTGCCTCAACCTGGGGAATCGGCCGGATAGGTTCGTCGAGTGGCGCGCCAGCGAGCTGGCTGGACGCCGCGAGCGGCCCGGCCAGGGCGCCCAGCAAGCCGAGGAGCGGCAGTTGCAGGCGTCTTGGCCTGGCGGCCCTGGACAACGCGGCGTTCCTGTACGCCCCGTCCTCCGCCAGTCGTGGGGCGGTGTTGGGCGCGCGGCTCACGCGCGACCCTGCGGTGGCTCGAGGAGGCTGGCGTAGGTAAAGCCGGCCTCGCCATTCGGCGCCTGCGGCGCGATGCGGCCGCGGCGCAGGAGTTCGCCGGCGCGCAGGTTGTCCACCGCCGCGCTGAAATAGAAACCCTGGGCCTCGGTGGTGGAGCCGGTCGAGATCAGCTGGGCGCGCTGTTCGCGGGTTTCCACGCCATCGGCGATGATGCCGATACCCAGTTCGCGGGCGAAGATGATGATGGCGCGGATGGACATGGCGCTCTGTGGGTCCGCGCTGGCCGAGTTGATAAAGGACTGGGCGATCTTCAGGCGGTTGACGCGATAGGTCTTGAGGTAGTCGAACGAGGAGTATTCGCTGCCGAAATCGTCGATGGCGATCTTCACCCCGAGTTCACGCAGCTGCGGCAGCACGTCGTTGTGGGTCCATCGGGTCTGGGCCAGCGTGGCCTCGGTCACGTCGAATTCCAGATCGCTGGGGGCCAGCCCCCACTTGGCAAGGGTTGCGCTGACATCCTGGAGCAGTTCGCGCCCGCTCTTGATCTGGGCCAGCGAGAGGTTGACCGCGATCAGCGGTGGGGCTATCCCGTCATCGCGCCAGCGGCGCATTTGCCGGCAGGCCTGTTCGAGCACCCACTGGCCGAGCGCCACTATGCTGCCGGTTTTTTCCGCGAGGCGAATAAAGGCCTCGGCCTCGAGCAGGCCGCGCAGCGGGTGGTTCCAGCGCACCAGCGCCTCCATGCCGAGAATCTTCCCGGAAGACAGCTCGACCTGGGGTTGGTAATACAGCTCCAGTTCGTCCTGTTCGAGGGCGTTGCTCAGGTCATTGGCCAGGGTGACCCGGTCGAGCACCTGCTGGTCGAGATCCTCGGAGTGAAAGTGGTACTGGTTGCGCCCCTCTTCCTTGGAGCGGTAGAGCGCCAGGTCGGCCTGCGTCAGCATGGCGTCCGCGCTCGTGCTGCCCGGTGCATAGGGGCAGATGCCGATGCTGGCTGAGATGCGCAGCTGATTGCCGTTGAGCGAGTAGGCCTGCGCCAGGGTGCTCTGGATTTTTTCCGCCAGCGTGCCCGCGTTCGCCGGCTCGCCCATGTTCGCCTGCACTATGGCGAACTCATCGCCGCCCAGGCGGGCGACCAGATCGCTCTCGCGGGTACAGCTGCCGATGCGCCTGGCGACTTCTTGCAGGAGCAGGTCGCCCACCGGGTGGCCGAGGCTATCGTTGACCTCCTTGAAGTGGTCGAGGTCCAGGTAAAAGATCGCGAACGAGGGCGCCCCGCGCTCGGCCGCGGCGAAGGTCTGGCGCAGGCGCTCGATAAAGGTCGCGCGGTTGGCCAGGCCGGTGAGGCCGTCGGTGCGGGCCAGCAGGGCGATTTTCTCTTCCGCCAGCTTGCGCTCGGTGATGTCGAGGATGATCCCTTCGATCTCGATCAGCCGGCCCTCGCTGTTG
Source organism: Pseudomonas sp. (assembly GCF_030696055.1). GTDB lineage: Bacteria > Pseudomonadota > Gammaproteobacteria > Pseudomonadales > Pseudomonadaceae > Aquipseudomonas. The sequence goes on from NZ_JAUYNP010000091.1 coordinate 4,787, forward strand.
CGCACCGGGATATAGCGGTTCTCGACCCAGCGGTAAGCCCCGTCGCCAGTTCGCAGGCGGAACTCGATCGAGGCGCCCAGGGCGTTCTTCTCCAATACCCGTTCCATCGCCGTGTCGAGCCGCTCCTGGTCGTCCGGGTGGACGAGTTCTTGCGCCCAGTTCGGCGCGGCCAGCAGTTGGGCGGCGGCGTGGCCGAACTTGGTGATGTTGTGGGAGATATACATCAGGGGAAACGCCGGCTCGCCGCGCAGGCGGTAAAGGATGGTCGGGCTGTTGCGCACTATGATGTTGGCGTCGGACAGCTCCTTGGTGCGTTCCTCGACCGCCTGCTCCAGGGCGCTCAGCTTCAAGGCCGCGTCTTGCGTCATCTGCCACTTCACGGTCAGCGCGCTGGCCATCTGGCGAATCTCGATGGCGTCGAAGGGCTTCTTCAGGATCAGCAAGCGGTCGGTCAGGTCGAGGCGCTCCACCATCTGCTCCCAGGAATAGTCGGAGTAGGCGGTACAGAGGGCGACCTGCAGCTGGGGATCGGCCTGCCAGAGGCGTTCGACGGTCTCGACCCCATCCCAGCCGGGCGGCATGCGCATGTCGATAAACGCCATGGCATAGGGCCGCCCCTGCGCCAGCGCACTGCTGACCATGGTCAGGGCTTCCTGGCCCTGATAGGCGGAGTCGAGCTCGAAGCTTGGCCCGACGAGCGGGGCGTCGCCGAACAGCGCCGCCTCGGCGGCGGCCAGCAGGGCTTGGCTGTCCTGGCCAGGGTCGAGAATCTTGCGGAAGTCCTGGTGAATAGCTGGGGTGTCGTCGATCACCAGGATGCGCCGGTTGCCGGCATAGGGTGGCCTGATCATTGCTGGAGCCTCCGGGGAGGGGGCCGTTCGACGCAGGAGGTCGCGGCCGGGTCGATGTCGTTGCCTTTGCGTCCCAGCGATCCGCTCCGTTCCTTCACGACCCGTGCTCCGCTGTGCAGCTCTCAGCCAGTGTAGGTGTTTTGTTCGAATGTGCAGGCGCGTGGCGGCTCTGAGCCGGCAGCCAGGTTTCAGCCATAGGGTGATGGATTTGCCGCCGCCAGCCTGTGCCAGGCGTCGAGCCATCATCACCCAGGGCCTGCCGGCCCGCGCGATACGGCCAGACAGCCAAGGTTCAGAGAGTCAGCGTGGCGTGCGTCAAAGCTAGAGGCGTGCGCTTTGCCCGCGCAGTGGTGGGGGCTTTCGGCGTGAGTGCGCTAGGCGCCTGTCCGGGAATGGCCGGCGATTCCACAGCGTAGGTTGGCGCTGAGCCTGCGAAGCCCAACAGGGAGTGCGCAGTACTCCGCTCGAGGTCCCGCTTAGGGTGTCGCGGGCGCCGTGTTGGGCTTCGCGTTGCTCAGCCCAACCTACAACATCCGTATTCACGGGCAGGCTGCTAGGTGCCCGCGCAGGCGGCTTGCGGCGCGGGCACTGGCATGGCGTCAGCGCAGCGGTTTTATCGGCTCAGGAAACGGCCGGGCGGAACCCGACCGGCCGCGCTTTAGCGCGTGAGGCGTTGCACCCCAGTGGCGGTGCCGAGCAGCAGCAGATCCGCCGGGCGCGCGGCGAACAGGCCGTTGGTGACCACGCCGACTATGGCGTTGATCTGGGTTTCCAGCGCCACTGGGTTGGTGATCGACAGATTGAATACGTCGAGGATGATGTTGCCGTTGTCGGTCACCACGCCTTCGCGGTACACCGGGTCGCCGCCGAGCTTGACCAGCTGGCGGGCCACATGGCTGCGCGCCATGGGGATCACTTCCACCGGCAGCGGGAAGGCGCCGAGTACCGGCACCAGCTTGCTGGCGTCGGCGATGCAGATAAAGGTCTGGGCCACCGCCGCGACTATCTTCTCGCGGGTCAGGGCCGCGCCGCCGCCCTTGATCAGGTTGAGGTGCGCGTCGCTTTCATCGGCGCCGTCGACATAGAACTCCAGGTCGCTGACCGTGTTCAGCTCGTACACCGGAATGCCATGGCCGCGCAGGCGCGCGGCGGTGGCTTCGGAGCTGGCCACGGCGCCGTCGAATGCCATCTTGTGCTGGGCCAGGGCGTCGATAAAGCAGTTGGCGGTGGAGCCGGTGCCGACGCCGATCACGCTCTTGCCGTCGAGTTTGGGGAGGATGAAATCGACGGCCGCCTGGGCGACTGCTTGCTTGAGTTGATCCTGGTTCATCGCGGGGCCTGAGACGGAGTAAAGGGAAGGCGCGAATTATAGCCCCATGTACGGCAAAACCTCGCCCCTTCAGACCGCGGATTGCAACCTGCGCCTGGCAAAACCCCGTATGCCTTATGGTCGTGCGGCGCGGGGCTGGGGTAGACTCGCTGACTCCCTGGAAAACCGCCTGCGATGCCCGCCATGCTCGAACAGTACGTCAAGAAGATCCTCACCTCGCGCGTCTACGACGTGGCGGTGGAAACCCCGCTGCAAGCCGCCCACCAGCTGAGCGAACGCCTGGGCAACCAGATTCTGCTCAAGCGCGAAGACTTGCAGGCGGTGTACTCGTTCAAGATTCGCGGCGCCTACAACAAGCTGGCGCAGCTGTCGGCCGAGGAACAGGCGCGTGGCGTGGTCACCGCCTCGGCCGGCAACCATGCCCAGGGTCTGGCCCTGGCGGCCAAGGTGCTGGGGGTCAAGGCCACCATCGTCATGCCCAAGACCACCCCGGAGATCAAGGTGCAGGGCGTGCGCTCCCGCGGCGGCAAGGTGGTGCTGCATGGCGACAGCTTCCCCGAAGCCCTGGCCTATTCGCTGAAGCTGGTCGACGAGAAGGGCTACATCTATATCCACCCCTACGATGATCCGCACACCATCGCCGGGCAGGGCACCGTGGCCATGGAAATCCTCCGTCAGCAGCCGGGCCAGCTGGACGCGATCTTCGTGCCGGTGGGTGGCGGCGGCCTGATCGCCGGCATCGCCGCCTACGTCAAATACCTGCGCCGGATGTGCGGGTGATAGGCGTCGAGCCGGACGATTCCAACTGCCTGCAGGCCGCCATGGCCGCCGGCGAGCGCGTGGTGCTGAGCCAGGTCGGCTTGTTCGCCGACGGCGTGGCGGTGGCGCAGATCGGTCAGCACACCTTCGACATCTGCAAGGATTATGTCGACGAGGTGATCTGCGTCAGCACCGACGAGATCTGCGCGGCGATCAAGGACATCTACGACGACACCCGTTCGATCACCGAGCCGGCCGGCGCCCTCAGCGTGGCCGGGATCAAGAAATACGTGGAGCGTGAAGGCTGCAGCGGCCAGGTGCTGGTGGGCATCGATTCGGGGGCCAACGTCAACTTCGACCGCCTGCGCCATGTCGCCGAGCGCGCCGAGCTGGGCGAGAAGCGCGAAGCCATCATCGCCGTGACCATCCCCGAGCAGCCGGGCAGCTTCAAGGCCTTCTGCGAGGCCATCGGCAAACGCCAGATCACCGAATTCAACTACCGCTACCACAGCGATAAAGAGGCGCACATCTTCGTCGGCGTGCAGACCCACCCGGAAAGCGACCCGCGCGCGGCGCTGGTGGCCAGCCTGCGCAGCCAGGGCTTCCCGGTGCAGGATCTGACCGACAACGAGCTGGCCAAGCTGCATATCCGCCATATGGTCGGCGGCCATGCGGCGCGGGTGCGCGATGAGGTGGTGTTCCGCTTCGAGTTCCCCGAACGGCCGGGGGCGCTGTTCAACTTCCTGCAGAAGCTCGGCGGGCGCTGGAATATCTCGATGTTCCATTACCGCAACCACGGCGCCGCCGATGGCCGCGTGGTGGCCGGGCTACAGGTGCCGGAGAGCGAGCGCCATCTGGTGCCGGCGGCGCTGCAAGCCATTGGTTACCCCTACTGGGATGAAAGCGATAACCCGGCCTATACCCTCTTTCTTGGTTAACCGGTCGACAGGGACAAGTTTATGGAACATTACCCACTGCTGAAAATCGCCCACAGCCTGCCCGGCATCCTCGTGTTGCTGGGTTTGCTGGCCCACGCCTTTATGCTGTGGAAGGCGGCGCGGGTTGGCGATGCGGCGGTGCTGCAGCGCAAGCTCAAACGCACCCGGCTGATCAGCCTGCCGGTGTTCGGCCTGCTGGCCCTGAGCCTGCCTGTCAGCGGCTGGTGGCTGGTCAATCTGGGCGGTTTTTCCCTGGGGCAAAGCTGGTTGCTGGCCAGCAGCCTGCTGTTCGGCCTGCTGGTGCTGTTCGGCTTGCTGCTCAACGGCCGCCTGGCGGTCTGGCAGACCCTGGGCGACAGCCCGGCGCCGGTGCGTCTGCTGCGCTTCTGCGGCGTCTATGCCGGGTTGATTGGGCTGCTGTTGCTGCTGATTATGGGCCTGATGGGCGCCAAGCCGGCTTAAGCCGTTGGCTAAACAAAAACGCCGCCTGATTAGGCGGCGTTTTTGTTAGGCGCGTAGGTTGGGTTGAGGTGCGCAGCGACGAAGCCCAACGGCCATGGTTCGGACGCAGCCCTTGTCGGGTTGTGCCTTGTTGGGCTTCGCACAGCTCAGCCCAACCTACGGGTGAAACCTGTTCTTCAGCGCAGCGAGATCACCGGCCAGCCACGCTTCTCGGCTTCGACGCGCAGCTTGGGGTCGGGGTCGACTGCGACCGGGCGGGTGACCTGTTCCAGCAGCGCCAGGTCGTTCATCGAGTCGCTGTAGAAGCAGCTGTCGTCCAGGCTCAAGCCGGTCTCGACCAGCCAGCGGTTGAGGCGGGTGACCTTGCCTTCCTTGAAACAGGGCACGTCGGTGGTGCGCCCGGTATAGCGGCCGCCCTGCATTTCGCATTCGGTGGCCAGCAGGGTGTCGACGCCCAGGCGCGCGGCAATCGGCGCGGTGACGAAGCGGTTGGTGGCGGTGATGATCAGCAGCTTGTCGCCGGCGGCGCGGTGTTCCTCGAGCAGGGCTTCGCCCTTGGCCAGGATGATCGGCTCGACGCAGTCGCGCATAAAGTCGCGGTGCCATTGTTCGAGCTGGGCCATCTCGCTGCGGCCGAGAATCTCCAGGCTGAAATTCAGGTAGTCGGTGATATCCAGGCGCCCGGCCAGGTAGTCCTGATAGAAGGCATCGTTGCGCGCCTTGTAGGCGATACCGTCGAGGATGCCGCGTGCGCACAGGTAATCGCCCCAGGCGTGGTCGCTGTCGCCGCCCAGCAGGGTATTGTCGAGATCGAATAAAGCCAGACGCACGGAGCACCTTTTATCAAAGCCTGGAAGGGCCGCCAGAATAGCGGCTTTTAGGGGCCATTCCTATCCGCCGGGTCGCGGCCGCGCCGCTCGCGTTGCCGCTGCCGCGACCTTTGTGGAACAATGCCGAAACATGCGTTTACGAGGTTGTGTGCCGTGATCGATCCTGATGGTTTTCGCCCTAATGTCGGCATTATTTTGACCAATGATCTGGGTCAGGTGCTGTGGGCGCGTCGGATAAACCAGGACGCCTGGCAATTCCCGCAAGGCGGGATCAATGACCATGAGTCGCCGGAAGAGGCGCTGTTCCGCGAATTGAACGAAGAAGTGGGCCTGGAACAGCAGGATGTGAAAATTCTCGCCTGCACCCGGGGCTGGTTGCGTTATCGTCTGCCTCAGCGTCTGGTGCGTACCCACAGTCAACCGCTGTGCATCGGGCAGAAACAGAAGTGGTTTCTCTTGCGTCTAACCGGCGCGGAGGATCGGGTGCGCATGGACCTGACCGGCAAGCCGGAGTTCGACGGCTGGCGCTGGGTCAGTTACTGGTACCCGTTGGGCCAGGTGGTCACATTCAAGCGCGAAGTTTATCGTCGCGCCCTCAAGGAACTCGCTCCGCGCCTGTTGGCGCGGGACTGACACTGATTAGAGCCGAGCCATGCTCAATACGCTGCGCAAGATAGTCCAGGAAGTAAACGCCGCCAAGGACCTCAAGGCGGCGTTGGGCATCATAGTGCAGCGCGTGCGCGAGGCCATGGGCACCCAGGTCTGCTCGGTCTACCTGCTCGACCCGGAAACCAATCGTTTCGTCCTGATGGCCTCCGAGGGCTTGAACAAGAAGGCCATCGGCAAGGTCAGCATGGCGCCCAACGAGGGCCTGGTCGGCCTGGTGGGTACCCGCGAAGAGCCGCTCAACCTCGAACACGCCTCCGAGCACCCGCGTTACCGCTACTTCGCCGAAACCGGCGAGGAGCGTTATGCCTCCTTCCTCGGCTCACCGATCATCCACCACCGCCGGGTGATGGGCGTGCTGGTCGTCCAGCAAAAGGATCAGCGCAAGTTCGACGAGGGCGAAGAGGCCTTCCTGGTGACCATGAGCGCGCAGCTCGCCGGGGTGATCGCGCATGCCGAGGCCACCGGCTCGATCCGCGGCCTGGGCCGGCAGGGCAAGGGCATCCAGGAAGCCAAGTTCGTCGGCGTGCCGGGCTCGCCGGGTGCCGCCGTGGGTACCGCGGTGGTGGTGTTGCCGCCGGCCGACCTGGATGTGGTGCCGGACAAAACCGTCGATGACATAGCCGCCGAACTGGAGCTGTTCAATGCCGCCCTGGAAGGGGTGCGCGCCGATATGCGCGCGCTGTCGGCGAAGATGGCCACTCAGCTGCGCCCGGAAGAGCGCGCACTGTTCGACGTGTACCTGATGATGCTGGAAGACGCCGCCCTGGGTAACGAGGTGGTCAAGATCATCCGCACCGGACAATGGGCCCAGGGGGCCCTGCGGCAGGTGGTCGGCGAGCACATCAACCGCTTCGAGCTGATGGACGACGACTACCTGCGCGAACGCGCCTCCGATGTCAAAGACCTCGGCCGGCGCCTGCTCGCCTATCTGCAGCAGGCCCGCCAGCAGAGCCTGGTGTACCCCGACAACTGCATCCTGGTCAGCGAAGAGCTGTCGCCGGCCATGCTCGGCGAGGTGCCCGAGGGCAAGCTGGTCGGCCTGGTCTCGGTGCTCGGCTCGGGCAACTCGCATGTGGCGATCTTCGCCCGCGCCATGGGCATCCCCACCGTGATGGGCGCGGTCGACCTGCCCTATTCCAAGCTCGATGGCATCCAGCTGATAGTCGATGGCTACCACGGCGAGGTGTTCACCAACCCCAGCGAAGTGCTGCGCAAGCAGTACGCCGATGTGGTCGAGGAGGAGCGCCAGCTGACCCAGGGCCTGGCGACCCTGAGCAGCCTGCCGTGCGAAACCCTGGATGGCCACCGCATGCCGCTGTGGGTCAATACCGGCCTGCTCGCCGATGTGAAGCGCGCTCAGGAGCGCGGTGCCGAGGGCGTTGGCCTGTACCGCACCGAAGTGCCCTTTATGATCAAGGAGCGCTTCCCCAGCGAGAAGGAACAGCAGGCGATCTATCGCGAGCAGCTGGCGGCCTTCCATCCGCTGCCGGTGACCATGCGCAGCCTGGATATCGGCGGCGACAAGGCGCTGAGCTATTTCCCAATCAAGGAAGAGAACCCCTTCCTCGGCTGGCGCGGCATCCGCGTGACCCTCGACCACCCGGAAATCTTCCTGGTGCAGACCCGCGCCATGCTCAAGGCCAGCGAAGGCCTGGACAACCTGCGCATCCTGCTGCCGATGATCTCCGGTGTCCAGGAGCTGGAGGAGTCGCTGCACCTGATCCACCGCGCCTGGGGCGAGGTACGCGACGAGGGCGTGGACATCCCCATGCCGCCGGTGGGGGTGATGATCGAGATTCCCGCGGCGGTCTATCAGACCCGCGAACTGGCGCGTCAGGTGGACTTCCTCTCGGTCGGCTCGAACGACCTGACCCAGTACCTGCTGGCGGTGGACCGCAACAACCCGCGGGTCGCCGATTTGTATGATTTCCTCCATCCGGCGGTGCTGCAGGCGCTGTGCAAGGTGGTCGAAGGCGCCCATGCCGAAGGCAAACCGGTGAGCATCTGCGGCGAAATGGCCGGCGACCCCTCGGCCGCGGTGCTGCTGATGGCCATGGGCTTCGACAGCCTGTCGATGAACGCCACCAACCTGCCCAAGGTGAAGTGGTTGTTGCGCCAGATCAGCCTGGGCAAGGCCAAGGAGCTGCTGGCCCAGCTGATGAGCATCGACAGCCCGCAGGTCGTCCATAGCACCTTGCAGCTGGCCCTGCGCAATCTGGGCCTGGGCCGCATGATCAATCCGGCGTCGGATATCCAGGCTTGAGCGCCGCCTGGTCGTGCTGAAAGCCGCGGATCGGTCTCTCTCGCTACAGCTGCTCGCCGACTTGCGCCTGTCGGCGGCCAGCGCCCTGGTCTGTCAGGCGCAGAGCCTGTGGCTGGTGGCCGACGATGCGCTAAGCCTGCAACGCTATAGCCTGGCCGGTGTCTGGCAGGCCGAACAGGCGCTGCTGCCCGGCGAGTTGCCCGTCGAGCCTGCGTTGCGCAAACGCCTCAAGGCGGATTTCGAAGCCCTGCTGCTCCTGCCGGACGGCGCCTTGTTGGCGCTGGGTTCGGGATCGACCCCGCAACGTTGCCGGGCTTGCCTGATCCAGGCTGGTGTCGTCCGTATTATCGACCTTAACCCCCTGTACCAGGCGCTGGCCGGGCATTTCCAGGAACTGAATATCGAAGGCGCGGTGGTGCATCGCGGGCAGTTGCTCTTGGCCCAGCGCGGCAACGGCGCCGGCGGGGAAAATGCCCTGGTGTTGCTCGATCTGGCGCAAGCCTTGCGCGATCTCGAGGACGGCCAGTTAAGTGCGGCCGCGCTGTTGCGCATTCTGCCTGTGCCCTTGCCCGATCTGGACGGCGTGCCCTTGAGCCTCACCGACCTCAGCGTGGACCCCGGCGGTCAGCTGTACTGCAGCGCCACGGCGGAAGACACCGACTCCAGCTACCTGGACGGCGCCTGCCTCGGCAGCGTGCTGGGTCGTTTCGATCAGGACTTGAACCTGGTGCAACTGGTGCGCTTGCTGCCGCCGGTGAAGATCGAAGGCTTGGCCTTCCAGGCCGACGGCCGCTTGCTGCTGGTGGCCGATGCCGATGACCCGAACATTCCCTCACCGCTATTCGCCCTGGACGGTTTGGCCGAGCAGTTAGCCGCCGGCTAAATGGCGCGGCCTGCTACAGCGTACAGGCGTCAGCGACTCCGCACTCCAGACGCACCTCACCCAGATAGCTGCCGTTGGAGCCGAAGCTGCGCTCGATCAGCAGGCGGTTGCCCTCGGCATTGACTATCAGCACGCTGCTGGCGCGGGTGCCGTAGCTGGGGCTGGCGATAAAGACGCTGGACAGCAGGCGTTCGCCGGCGAGGCCGATCCCGGTCTGCGGCAATTGGCTATCCGCGGCCTGGGTCGGGTCGGCCAGCAGCTCAAGCAGGCGGTCGGGGCGCGGGTCGTGCAGGCGGGCTGCCAAGGCGGCTTTGGCGCGCTGCAGTTTGGGCCAGGGTGTGTCCAGGCCGGCATTCGACAAGCCGTAGATGCCGCCGGGCAGCACCCTGGCTCGGCGTTCCAGGGAGCTGAAGTGGCAGAGCTGCTGCGCATCGCCGCACAGCAGGTTGAAACCGCTGTACTGCCCGCATTGGCCTTCGAGTCGTTGCAGGAAGTCGAGCGCGGACAGCTCGCCGCGCAGAAAATCCACCGGCAGTTTGCCCCGCGAGCGCGCGCCTGCAGCCTGGCCGGGATCGCGAATATTGGTCAGGGCGGCGAAGCGTCCACCGGGGCCAATGCCCAGCCAGGTGCCACCGGCCTCCAAGTCGCGCCCGGCGAACAAGCCCGGCGCATCCGGCCATTCACCCAGGGGCTGGCTGGGGCGGGCATAGAACTCGTCCCGATTGGCCGCCAGCAGCAAGGGCTGGGCATGGCCGGGGCGCCAGGCCAGAACGATCAGGCACATGGCGCCACCTCGCTGCTGGGCGGGGCCGGCGGTGCGGCGTGCCGATTGCAGGCACTGCACCGCAGACTTGGCTGCGCTTGAGCGCAAGGCAGTTTCATGTAGGAGGTTGGGTGCACGGCAATCAATTCTCCAGGGGCGTCGAGGGCACTTTACGCAAAGCCCGCGCAGACATCCATCGCCGCAAACTGGAGGCGAGGGGCTTGCATCCGTTACCATGCCGCATTGGGTTCGGGGGTGTCGATGGAACTGCTGCTGTATTTACTGCTGGGCGCCGCCGCCGGTGTGCTGGCCGGGCTGTTTGGCGTGGGCGGCGGCATCATCATAGTGCCGGTGCTGGTGCTCAGCTTCGCCGCCCAGGGCTTCGATCCGACGGTGTTGACCCATCTGGCGGTGGGCACGTCCCTGGCGACCATAGTCTTCACATCCATCAATTCGGTGCTGGAGCACCAGCGCAAAGGCGCGGTGCGCTGGCCGATCTTCGCCTGGATGTGTTTGGGCATCCTGCTTGGCGCGGGCCTCGGTGCGGCGACGGCCTCGGCGATCAAGGGTGAGATGCTGCAGAAGATTATCGGCGTGTTCGCCATTATCATCGCCGTGCAGATGGCCTTCGAGCTGAAACCCAAGGCCAGCCGCGGGGTCCCAGGCAAGCCGGGCTTGACCCTGGCCGGTGTGGTGATTGGCTGGGCCTCGGCGATTTTCGGCATAGGCGGCGGTTCGCTGACCGTACCCTTCCTGACCTGGCGCAGCGTGCCGATGCAGCAGGCGGTGGCCACCTCTTCGGCCTGTGGCTTGCCGATTGCCCTGGCCAGCGCCCTGGCGTTTATCTGGCTGGGTTGGGACAAGGCGGATCTGCCGCAGTGGAGCCTGGGCTTCGTCTACCTGCCGGCCATGGCCGGGATTGCCACCACCAGCATGTTTTTCGCCCGCTTCGGCGCGCGCCTGGCGCACAAGCTGTCGCCGCGCCTGCTGAAGCGCCTGTTTGCCCTGCTGCTATTTGCCGTGGGCCTGAATTTTCTGATTTGAGGAATTGCCATGCTGCCTTACCCGCAGATAGACCCGGTGGCTCTCGCCCTCGGCCCGCTGAAAATCCACTGGTACGGCCTGATGTACCTGGTCGGCATAGGCGGCGCCTGGTGGCTGGCCGCGCGTCGGGTCAACGCCTTCGAGCCGAGCTGGAACAAGGAGAAGCTCTCCGACCTGGTGTTCTGGGTGGCCATGGGCGTGATACTCGGCGGCCGCCTGGGTTATGTGCTGTTTTACGATCTGGCCGCCTATATTGCCGAGCCGGTGCGCATGCTGCGCATCTGGGAAGGCGGCATGTCGTTCCACGGTGGCCTGCTCGGCGTGATGCTGGCGACCTGGTGGTTCGGCCTGCGCAACCACAAGAGTTTTTTCCAGCTGATGGACTTTATCGCGCCGCTGGTGCCCATCGGCTTGGGCGCGGGACGCATCGGCAACTTTATCAACGCCGAGCTCTGGGGCAAGGCCACCGATGTGCCATGGGCCATGGTCTTCCCGGCCTGGAGTGACCCCGAACAACTGGCGCGACACCCCTCGCAGCTCTATCAGTTCGCCCTGGAAGGCGTGGCGCTGTTCACCATCCTCTGGTTCTACTCGCGCAAACCGCGGCCGACCATGGCGGTGTCGGGCCTGTTCGCCGTCTGCTACGGCCTCTTCCGCTTTATCGTCGAGTTCGTCCGGGTGCCGGATGCCCAACTCGGCTCCCTGGCCGGCGGCTGGCTGACCATGGGCCAGGTGCTGTGCCTGCCGATGGTGCTCGGCGGCCAGGGCCTGAACGCCTTCGCTTACCGCCGCCAGGGAGCCGCGCAATGAAACAGTACCTCGACCTGATGCGCCTGGTGCGCGACACCGGCACCTTCAAGAGCGACCGCACCGGTACCGGCACCTACAGTCTGTTCGCCCATCAGATGCGCTTCGACCTGGCCGACGGCTTCCCCTTGGTCACCACCAAGAAGTGCCACCTGAAATCCATCATCCACGAACTGCTGTGGTTCCTTCAGGGTGACACCAATATCAAGTACCTGAAGGACCTCGGCGTGCGCATCTGGGACGAGTGGGCCGACGCGAACGGCGACCTCGGCCCGGTGTACGGCTACCAGTGGCGCAACTGGCCGGCGCCCAATGGCCAGTCGGTGGACCAGATCAGCAAGCTGATCGAGATGATCAAAAAGAATCCGGATTCGCGGCGGCTGATCGTCTCCGCCTGGAACCCGGTGCTGGTCGACGAGATGGCTCTGCCGCCGTGCCACGCCCTGTTCCAGTTCTATGTGGCCGAGGGCCGGCTGAGTTGCCAGCTGTACCAGCGCTCGGCTGACATATTTTTGGGGGTGCCCTTTAATATCGCCAGCTACGCCCTGCTGACCCTGATGGTGGCGCAAGTCTGCGACCTGCAGCCGGGGGAATTTATCTGGACCGGCGGCGACTGCCACCTGTACGCCAACCATCTCGAACAGACCGACCTGCAGCTGTCGCGCAAGCCGTTGCCGCTGCCGGTGATGAAGCTCAACCCCGAGGTGAAGGACATCTTCGCCTTCAAGTTCGACGACTTCGAACTGCAGGGTTACGAGGCCCATCCGCATATCAGCGCGCCGGTGGCGGTGTAACGGCTGGGCTGGCGTGGAAAGCTAAGAGGGCTGCCTAGGTGCAGCCCTTTTTATTATTGCGGTGGCCTGGCTAGCGCCCGTCGAGCAGCGGCAGCTCGACGGCTGTGGCTTCGTGCTGGCGGAAGGCATACGGGCGCAGCAGGCCTCGCCGTCAACCGATAGCCGTGCACCCTGACATGCCGGGTGGTGCTGGGCCTATGGGACAACTCGCCGAAACCCAGGGCGCGCGCCAGCTTCTCGCCTAACCACAGCCACAGGCGCTGCAGGCGATTGCTGGAGCTGGGTGCGGTCGGAGGCACGCGCTGTTCCGCCGGCGGCAGGAGTACAGCGCATAACCGCCGTGCGGCCGGCAGGGCTAAACCCTGGATAGTGGTGCGGACTCGGCAGTGCGGGCTCGCAGGCCGTTGCAAAACTACCTGCGTTGCCCCTCTCGATAAAAGGAAGGGGCGTTAAAAACTGCCTCACAAAAGCGCAGCGTTGAACGCGCTTTAGCGCGACCCGCAGGGTGAGCGCAGCGAATCAAATGCAGGCCGCTTTGACCAGCCTTCGGCTGTTACTGCGTAGCGCCTTGTCTCGGCTGCCTCGCCTACATTTTGCAACGGCCTGCTAGGCTGCAAGGCAGAACAAGAATAAAGCGAGTGGTCATAGTGAAGTTACCCCATCTGGATTGGGTCAATCAGGATTCCCCTTACCTGCGCCAGCACCTGCAGGGTTTCCGCCTGCTGAATTTCGCCGGGGAGCTGGAGCAGGCCTTCAAGCGCTATCACATCGGTGTCTTCCTGCTGCGCATGCGCTGGGCGCTGCTGGTGGCCATGCTGCTGATTCTGCTGTTTGCCGTGCTGGATGCCATCAGCCTGCCGCCGACTATTCGCAGCAAGGTACTGGCCCTGCGCCTGGGGCTGATTTTGCCGATGCTGTCGATCACCTGGCTGGCCACCTACAGGCGCGAGCTGCGCCCTTATTTGCAGCTGATCGGCGGCGTGGCTGCGCTGTTTACCGGGCTGGGCGTGGTGGGCATCATCTGGATCGCCCGCCGCCATGCTTTTGCGCTGCCCTACGAGGGCATCATCCTGGTCACGGTGTTCTTCTACTTTCTCACCGGGCTGCGCTTCACCACGGCAGCGCTGTGCGGCTGGCTGACCTTTCTCGCCTACCTGGCGATCGAGGTGATCAGTGGCTTGCCAGGGCAGGTGCTGCTGTATAACGCCTTCTTCCTCGGTTCGGCCAACGTGATCGGCTCGGTGGGTTGCTACTTTCTGGAGTACGCCACGCGGCAGAACTTCCTCGCCCAGGGGCTGCTGCAGGATATGGCGGAGAAGGACTTTCTCACCGGCCTGCTCAATCGCCGCGCCTTCAGTGAGCGCGCCCAGCGCAGCTGGCGCCAGGCCCTGCGCGAGCAGCATGGGCTGGGTGTGGTGATGATGGATGTGGATTTCTTCAAGCGCTATAACGATCACTATGGCCATGCCGCCGGCGATGAGGCCCTGCGCAAGATCGCCCAGGTGCTGGGCGTGCACGCGCGGCGGCCGCTGGACATAGTCGCGCGCTATGGCGGCGAAGAGTTCGTCGGCCTCTGGTACAACCTCAGCGAGGAGCACATGCAGGGGATACTCGAGCGGCTGCGCAGCGACATCATCGCCCTGCAGTTGCCCCATGTGCAGTCCGACGCGGCTGCGGTGGTCAGTATCAGCATCGGCCTGGCCTACCTGGTGCCGCAGGCGCATCAGCGCCTGGAAGACGCCCTGCGCCTGGCCGACGTCGCCCTCTACCTGGCTAAGGAGCAGGGGCGCAACCGCGTGGTATGCAAGAGGCCGGGCAATCAGGAGAGCTAAACCTATGCAAGGCTTCATTCATAACAGCTGAGCCGTTATCCTCGCGCCTATGAAAACTACCCTGCCGCTTTGCCTGATCGCCGCTCTCGCGGAAAACCGCGTGATCGGCCGTGACAATCAATTGCCCTGGCACCTGCCGGCGGACCTCAAGCACTTCAAGGCGCTGACCCTGGGCAAGCCGATCATCATGGGGCGCAAGACCTGGGATTCCCTCGGTCGGCCTTTGCCCGGGCGGCTCAATCTGGTGGTTAGTCGCCAGCCGGGCTTGCAGCTGCAGGGCGCGGAAGTCTTCGCCAGCCTGGAAGCGGCGCTCGAGCGGGCCGAAGCCTGGGCCCGCGCGGAGGACGCCGAAGAGCTGATGCTGATCGGCGGCGCGCAGCTGTATGAACTGGGCCTGGCCATGGCGGATCGCCTGTACCTGACCCGCGTCGGCCTCAGCCCCCAGGGCGATGCCTGGTTCCCGCAGGTGGATGAAGCCACTTGGCATCTAGCCTCGGCCGTCGAACACCCGGAGGGGATGGAGACGCCGGGCTATGTGTTCGAGGTCTGGGACCGGCGTTAATCCAGCCCCGGTGTAACGAAAAAGCCCGGTACTGAGTACCGGGCTTTTGGTTTTTGCCGACGCTGTTTAGGGCACCAGTTTCTCCAGCAGCGCCTTGTCGCGTACCGCGCCCTTGTCGGCGCTGGTGGCGAGCAGGGCGTAGGCCTTTAGTGCGGTGGTGACCTTGCGCGGACGCTGTTCCACCGGCTTCCAGCCTTTCTTGTCCTGCTCATGGCGGCGGTGGGCAATTTCCTCGTCGCTGACCAGCAGATTGATGCTGCGCTCGTGGATATTGATCAGGATCTTGTCGCCTTCGCGCACCAGACCGATGGCACCGCCGGCGGCCGCTTCCGGCGAGGCGTGGCCGATCGACAGACCCGAGGTGCCGCCGGAGAAGCGCCCGTCGGTGAGCAGGGCGCAGGCTTTGCCCAGGCCTTTGGATTTCAGGTAGGACGTCGGGTAGAGCATTTCCTGCATGCCCGGGCCGCCTTTCGGGCCTTCGTAGCGGATGATGACGATATCGCCGGCCTGCACTTCGTCGGCGAGGATGCCGCGCACGGCGCTGTCCTGGCTTTCGAAGATCTTCGCGTTGCCTTCGAACACATGGATGGATTCATCCACCCCGGCGGTTTTCACCACGCAGCCGTCGAGGGCGATATTGCCGTAGAGCACGGCCAGGCCGCCTTCCTGGGAATAGGCATGCTCGACCGAGCGGATGCAGCCGTTCTCGCGGTCGTCGTCCAGGCTGTCCCAGCGGGTGCTCTGGCTGAACGCGGTCTGGGTCGGGATACCGGCCGGGCCCGCCTTGAAGAAGGTATGCACGGCTTCGTCATCGGTCTGGGTGATATCCCACTTGGCTATGGCTTCGGCCATGGTCTTGCTGTGCACGGTCGGCAGGTCGGTGTGCAGCAGGCCGCCACGGGCCAGCGAACCGAGGATGGAGAAGATACCGCCGGCGCGGTGCACGTCTTCCATATGATACTTCTGGATGTTCGGCGCGACCTTGCACAGCTGCGGCACTCGGCGCGACAGACGATCGATATCGCGCAGGTCGAAGTCGATCTCGGCTTCCTGGGCGGCGGCCAGCAGGTGCAGGATGGTGTTGGTCGAGCCACCCATGGCGATATCCAGGGTCATGGCGTTTTCGAAGGCCTTGAAGCTGGCGATATTGCGCGGCAGGGCCGACTCGTCGCCGTCCTGGTAATAGCGTTTGCACAGCTCCACCGCGGTGCGCCCGGCCTGCAGGAACAGCTGCTCGCGGTCGCTGTGGGTGGCCAGGGTCGAGCCGTTGCCCGGCAGGGCCAGGCCGAGGGCTTCCATCAGGCAGTTCATCGAGTTGGCGGTGAACATGCCGGAGCAGCTGCCGCAGGTCGGGCAGGCGCTGCGCTCGTATTCGGCGACTTTCTCATCGGAGGCCGAGGAGTCGGCGGCTATCACCATGGCGTCGACCAGGTCCAGGCCGTGGCTGGCCAGCTTGGTCTTGCCCGCTTCCATTGGGCCGCCAGACACGAAGATCACCGGGATATTCAGGCGCAAGGCGGCCATCAGCATGCCGGGGGTGATCTTGTCGCAGTTGGAGATGCACACGATGGCATCCGCACAATGGGCGTTGACCATATATTCCACGGAGTCGGCGATGATCTCGCGGCTCGGCAGCGAATAGAGCATGCCGTCGTGGCCCATGGCGATGCCGTCGTCCACGGCTATGGTGTTGAATTCCTTGGCCACGCCGCCGGCCCGTTCGATCTCGCGGGCGACCAACTGGCCGAGGTCCTTCAGGTGCACGTGGCCGGGCACGAACTGGGTGAAGGAGTTGGCGATGGCGATGATCGGCTTCTTGAAGTCTTCGTCCTTCATCCCGGTGGCACGCCACAGGGCGCGGGCGCCGGCCATCTTGCGGCCGTGGGTGGAGGTCTTCGAGCGGTAATCGGGCATGGCGATAAATCCTGCAAAGGCTAATCAGGTCACGCGCTCACAGGCAATGGCGCTGTGCTGGCAACGGGCTGTTGATGCGTATGTTGAGCCGGGTTCAGGCCCAAGGCAAACGGAAGTGACCATTTGCAGGGCTGGGGCGCTGCGCGGTGCGGGATGGGCACTGGCGTGGCCTGTTACAAGTCCGCCTGGGGTGTGGCAGGAATGCGCCGATTCTAATCCCAGGCGCTGTGATGGCGAAAGCGCAGAGCGCTTAGTTAAAGCGCGAGGCGCTATTCGATGCGTTCGGCGCCGCGCAGGCGTTCGGCGCGGCGGCGCAGCAGTTCGATGGTCACCAGCAGGGCGATGGACACCAGGATCAGCAAGGTGGCGATGGCCAGGATGCTCGGGTTGATCTGCTCGCGCAGGCCCGAGAACATCTGCCGCGGGATGGTGCGCTGCTGGGGCCCGGCCATAAACAGGATCACCACCACCTCGTCGAAGGAGGTGATAAAGGCGAACAGCGCGCCGGAAATCACCCCGGGGCGGATCAGCGGCATGATGATGTCGAAGAACACCCGCAGCGGCGTCGCGCCCAGGTTCAGGGCGGCGCGGGCCAGGCTGTAGTCGAAGCCGGTCAGGGTGGCGGTGACGGTGATGATCACGAAGGGCGTGCCGAGGGCCGCGTGGGCGATGATTATGCCGAGGTAGTTGCCGGCCAGGCCCAGGTCGGAATAGAAGAAGAACATGCCGGCGGCGGTGATGATCAGCGGCACTATCATCGGCGACAGCAGCAGCGCGGTGATCAGCCGGCGCATCGGCATCTCGTCACGGGCCAGGCCCACCGCCGCGCAGGTGCCCAGCACGGTGGCGACCAGGGTGGCGAAGATGCCGATCAGAAAGCTGTTCTGGATCGCCAGTATCCATTTCGGGTCGTTGAGTATTTCCCGGTACCAGCGCAGCGAATAGGCCTCGGGCTGCAGGGTCAGCATGCCTTCGGTGAAACTGAAGAAGGGCTCGACGTTGAACGACAGCGGAATGATCACCAGGATCGGCAGGATCAGGAACAGCAGCACCAGCCAGGAGCTGGTCTTCAACAACCAGGCCGCCAGGTGATGCCAGAAGCCGTAGTAGGCGGGGATTTTCATCGTCGTCTGTTCCTCAGCCCAGTTTGATATTGCTGGCGCCGACGAAGCGGTCATACAGCCAGTACAGCAACAGGATCAACGCCAGCAGTAGCGAGCCGAGCGCGGCGGCCAGCTCCCAGTTGTTCGAGCGCTGCATATGGAAGGCGATGATATTGCTGATCATCTGCCCATCGGTGCCGCCGACCAGGGCCGGGGTGATGTAGTAGCCCACGGAAATGATGAATACCAGGAGCGCGCCGGCGCTCAGGCCTGGCAATGTCATGGGGAAGTAGATGCGCACGAAGGCGGGAATCGGCCTTGCGCCCAGGGACAGGGCGGCGCGCAGGTAGCTGGGGTCGATACCGCGCATCACGCTGTACAGCGGCAGAATCATAAAGGGCAGCAGGATATGGGTCATCGCCACTGTGGTGGCGAACGAGGTGTAGAGCATCTCGAAGGGCTCGCCTATCACCCCTAGGCCGAGCAGGAAGGAGTTGATCACCCCGTTGGTCTGCAGCAAGGCGATCCAGGCGGTGGTGCGCACCAGAAGGGAGGTCCAGAACGGCAGCAGCACCAGCACCAGCAGCAGGTTGGCGCGGTTCTCCGGTAGGCCGGCCAGGTAGTAGGCCAGCGGGTAGCCGAGCAGGGCGCAGAACAGGGTGATCACCAGCGCCATATTCAGGGTCTTGGTATAGAGCTGCAGGTAGATCTGGGTGTCTTCACGCACCTGGATGCCCTGTTCCGGGTGCAGTTCCAGGTCCAGGGCGGTCAGGTAATAGTCGTAGGTGTAGACCTTGCCCGCGCGCTGGATGGCATTCCACAGTTCGGGCTTGCTCCAGTTGCGGTGGGACTTGAGCAGGGTGTCTGCACCCTGTTGCTCGAGCTGTGCGGGTTGCAAGCGGGCGATCTTGCGCGCGCTGGCCTTCACCACGCTGGACATGCCGGTATAGGCGCGGTTGAACTCCTCGGCCAGTTTGCCGGAGAGGCGCACCTTGTCCAGGCCCTGCAGTTCTTGGACGAACACGCCCAGGGTCTGTTGATCGGGTAGGGCTTTGCCGTCCCAGCGCTGCAGCTCAGTCAGGGTCAGCGGAATCAGTTCGGCCACGGCCGGGTGGTGCACGCTGCGCCAGAGCATGCTGGCGATGGGCGCGACGAAGGTCAGCAGAATAAACACCAGCAGCGGCACCACGAACAGAAAGGCGGTAAGGCGTTTCTTGTTGCGGGCGCTGGCGGCTTGGCCGGCTTCGGTGGTGGTCAGGGAGGACAAGACAAGACTCCGTGTAGGGTGGGTTAGCCGCAGGCGTAACCCACCGTTCAATGCTGCGAATAACAGTGGGCGGTGGGTTACGCCTGCGGCTAACCCACCCTAGGACTTTACTTCAGCAACCACTCGTTGAATTTCTCGCCGAGGGATTCGCCGTAGTCCGCCCAGAATTCCGAGCCGGCCTGGAAGCCTTTATCCAGGTGCGCGGTGGGCAGGTGCGGGGCGGCGGCCGGGTCCATCATGGGGGCGGAAGACTTGCGGGTCGGGCCGTAGGCCACGTCCGACATGCCCGCCAGCGGCTTGGACTGGGTGGCGTAGGCGATAAACTTGAACGCCAGGTCTTTCTTCGGCGAGCCTTTCAGCACGCCCCAGGCGTCGAGGTCATAGACGTGGCCGTCCCAGACGATGACGAAGGGTTTGCCTTCCTGGCGGATGGCGTCATAGAAGCGCCCGTTGGCCGATTGCACCAGCACCGCGCCGCCGTCGTTGAGCAGTTGCGGCGCCTGCGACCAGGAGTCGAACCAGACGATGTCTTTCTTCAGGCTGTCCAGCTTGGCGAAGGCGCGGGCCTGGCCTTCCGGAGTGGCCAGCACTTCGTAGACCTCGGCCGGGGCTACGCCGTCGGCCAGCAGGGCCCATTCCATATTGACCTGAGGGCGCTTGCGCATGGCGCGCTTGCCGGGGATCTTCTTGGTGTCGAAGAAGTCGTTGATGGAGGCAGCCGGGGTGCCGCCTATGGTGTTCTTGTTATAGGCGAACACCACCGACCAGACGATATTGCCCACCGCGCATTCATTGGACAGGGCTTCGGGGATGAAGTCGTCGGCCGCTGCCTTGCCGTCGACGCCAGCCGGCAGGATGTCGCGCGGGATGGTTTCCAGCAGGCCTTCGGAGCAGGCGCGTTCGAGGTCGATCACCTCGAGGTCGACCACGTCCCACTGGATATTGCCGGACTCGACCTGGGCCTTCATTTCGGCGACGCCGCCGGAGTAGTCCTCGAACAGCACCTTGATTCCGCTGTCTTTCTGGAAGGGATCGATCATGTGTTTTTTCTGCGCCGTGCCATAGGCGCCGCCCCAGGACACCACCGTCAGGCTGTCCTCGGCGGCGGCGGTGAACGACGCCATACCCATGGCTGCCGCCAAAGCGAATGTGGAAAAGCGGGTCAGTGATCTAGCCATTGCTGTGCTCCATTGCTTTTAGTCTTATGGTTAGAGCGTCGTCGGAACCTCGGGGCGATCCAGGGCCTGGCTGTCTTGCGGCAGCCAGGCCAGGGCAACCTCTTCCTTGGCGCTGAGTTGGGGTGCGGAACTGTCATTCATGTTTTTCACCACCAGTTCGGTGCCGCCAGCGGTTTCGAAGTGGTAGCGGATATATTCGCCGACATAGTGGCGGGTGACGAAGCGCGCCATGACCTGATTGCCGGCAGTGCCGAGGCGGTCGGTAAAGGTGAGTTTTTCCGGGCGGATCGACACAGTGGTGGGCAGGCCGACTTGGGTGCAGTTGGCCTTCAGGCTGCTGACCAGACCGCCGTCTTCCAGGCGCACGCCGACCGTGTCGCTGCCGACGGACTCGATCACACCCTTGAGTTTGTTGCTCTCGCCGATAAAGTCGGCGACGAACAGGTTGGCCGGGCGCTCGTACAGCACATGGGGCGGCGCGCACTGCTGGACTATGCCGTTGTTGAACACGGCGATGCGGTCGCTCATGGTCAGGGCTTCGGTCTGGTCGTGGGTGACGTAGATCACGGTGAAGCCGAGCTGCTCGTGCAGGCGCTTGATCTCGAACTGCATCTGCTCGCGCAGCTTCTTGTCCAGGGCGCCCAGGGGTTCGTCCATCAACACTATATCCGGGGCGAAGATCAGCGCCCGGGCCAGGGCCACCCGCTGGCGCTGGCCGCCGGACAGTTGCCCGGGGAAGCGGTTGCCGAAATCCAGCAACTCGACCAGGGCCAGGTACTCGTCGACCTTGGCGCGGATTTCATCTTTGGGTCTTTTGCGGATCTTCAGCGGGTAGGCCAGGTTCTCGCGCAGGGTCATATGCGGGAACAGTGCGTACTGCTGGAACACCATGCCGATATTGCGCTGATAAGGTGCGATGCTGGTGACCGAGCGGCCGTTGATCAGGATCTCGCCGCTGGTCACGTCCTCGAAGCCGGCGAGCATCATCAGGCAAGTGGTCTTGCCGGAGCCGGAGGGGCCGAGCAGGGTGATAAATTCGCCCTTGGCCACGTCCAGGTTGAAGTCTTTGACCACCAGATTCTTGTGGTCGTAGGTCTTCTTTACATTGGTGAATTGCAGGAACGGTTTGTCCCCAGCTTGGTCAGCCATACCCCTCCCCAAGTTTCCTTCAAAACAGACCCGCGGCTTATGGCCTTGGCCTGACTGCTTGAATCAGTTGACCTCGTTCTCTGTAGATCCGGGCAACTGTTATCTGCTATTCGAATAGCTGTTGAAAACAAAGCAATTAGCACGCCAGTCGGGCAGAAGCCTGCAGTTGGCGGCTCGCTCAGGTTTCTAGCCTAGTCCAGTATGGATTTTGCGCCAGCGGGCTGTGGGGACGGGTAACACTGGGGGCGCGCTGGGCCCCCAGCGTAGCGCACTGGCTGGGGGCAGAGGCTCAGCTATTGGGCAGCAGGCGGCAGGTCAGCGACTTGATATAGCGGGTCTCAGGGATAGCTGGGTGCACCGGATGATCCGGGCCCTGGGCGCCGCGTTCGAGCAGCTGGATATTGCGATCCAGGTGGCGCGCGCTGGTCAGCAGAATGTTCTGCAGGTCGTCTTCCGGCAGGTGCATGGAGCAGCTGGCGCTGATCAGGATGCCGTCCTTGTTGAGCAGGCGCATGGCCGCCTCGTTGAGGCGGCGGTAGGCGGCCTCACCGTTCTTCAGGTCTTTCTTGCGTTTGATAAAGGCGGGTGGGTCGGCCACTATCACGTCGAAGCGCTCTTCCGAGGCCTTCAACTGCTTGAGGGCTTCGAACACGTCGCCTTCGACGCAGGCGACCTGGTCGGTCAAACCGTTCAGCGCGGCGTTGCGTTCCACCCCGTCGAGGGCGAAGCCGGAGGCGTCGACACACATCACGTCGCTGGCGCCGAACGCCGCGGCCTGTACGCCCCAACCGCCGATATAGCTGAACAGGTCGAGCACGCGCTTGCCCTTGACGTAGGGCGCCAGGCGCGCGCGATTCATGCGGTGGTCGTAGAACCAGCCGGTCTTCTGCCCTTCGATCACCGGGGCTTCGAACTTCACGCCGTTCTCTTCCAGCGCCACCCATTCCGGCACCACACCGAAGGGGGTCTCGACATAGCGCTGCAGGCCTTCGGCATCGCGGGCCGCAGAGTCGTTCTTGAGCAGGATGCCGCTGGGCTTGCACACCTGGATCAGCGCGGCGAGCACCTCGTCCTTGTGCCGTTCCATGGTGGCGGAGGCCAGTTGCACCACCAGGATGTCGAAGAAGCGATCGACCACCAGGCCCGGCAGCAGGTCGGAGTCGCCATACACCAGGCGGTAGCAGGGCTTGTCGAACAGGCGTTCGCGCAGGGACAGGGCGACATTGATGCGGTGCACCAGCAGGGATTTGTCCAGCACATGCTTGACGTCGCGGGACAGCAGGCGGGCGCAGATCAGGTTGTTCGGGCTGAGCGCGACAACCCCCAGCGGCTTGCCGCCGGCGGCCTCGAGAATGGCCTGCTCGCCCGCGGCAAAACCGTTGAGCGGGGTGGCGGCGACGTCGATTTCGTTGCTGTAGACCCACAGATGGCCGGCGCGCAGGCGTCGATCGGCGTTGGCTTTTAGGCGCAGGCTGGGCAGGGACATGCTGGGGGACTCCGAAAAAAGAGCGGAATTATAGCGGGTTAGTCGGCCCCGCGGTTTTTCACGAAACCAGATGAAAGTTGCCTGTGGTAGCCGGGTCGCTTTGGCTAGACTGAGTGGCACCCTTTATCTCGGTTGTCGCCCGCATGGCTTACGAACTCTCCGCCGAACAGCTTCAGAAGGCCCTGCAGGGCATCAGCGTGCCGCCGCAGCCGCAGATCATGGTCGACCTGCAGATGGAGCAATTTATGCCCTCGCCCGACCTGCGCAGCATCGCCACGCTGATCAGCCATGACCCAGGGCTTTCCGGGGCCTTGCTGAAAATCGTCAATTCGCCGCATTTCGGCCTGACCAACCGCATCGCCTCTATCCAGCAGGCGGTCGACCTGCTCGGCTGCAATACGGTGATCAACCTGATCAACGCCCAGTCGATCAAGGGCGAGTTGACCGACGAGGCGATAGTCACCCTCAATCGCTTCTGGGATACCGCCCAGGATGTGGCTATGACCTGCCTGACCCTGGCCAAGCGCATCGGGTACCAGTCGCCGGACGAGGCCTACACCCTGGGGCTGTTCCACAACTGCGGCATCCCGCTGATGCTCAAGCGCTTCCCCGACTATATGACGGTGCTGGAGGAGGCCTACGCCAGTGCCAGCGCCGAACGGCGGGTGGTGGACACCGAGAACCGCCTGCTCAATACCAACCATGCGGTGGTCGGTTATTTCACCGCCAAGTCGTGGAACTTGCCGCTGCACCTGTGCGAGGCGATTTCCAGTCACCACAATGCCCTGGCGGTTTTCACCGAAGAGGCGGGTGGCGACGCGCAGCTGAAGACCCTGCTGGCGATCCTCAAGATGGCCGAGCACATCTGCGCCTGCCACAAGGTGCTGGGCAACCAGGCGCAAGACCATGAGTGGCAGAGCATCGAGCAGCTGGTGCTGGAGTATGTCGGCCTGTCCGAATATGACTTCGAGAACCTCAAGGAAAGCATTCGCGACCTCGGGGCGACCTGAAGCAGTCGAGCTTTTGGTCTTTCTGCTGCCTGCTAAGCTTGCTGCATAGTCCAGCGCAATTGGGTGGGCGCTATGCGCAACCTACTGATCCTGCTTGCTGCTCTGCTGTGTCTGGGCGGACAAGCAGGGGATGCGCCGCCCCTGAGAGTCATCTTCGGCCAGTCCCGGCCACCCTTCGTCATGGCCGAAGAAAGCCGCGGCGTGTCGGTGGATCTGGCCCGGGAAGTCTTCGCGCGCATGGGCGAGTCGTTCGTGCCGCTGTTCGCCTCGAACAAGCGGATGGAAATCGAACTCCGCCAGGGCCGGGTGGATGTGGCGGTCGAGGTGCAGCCGAGCGACCCCGAGCTGTTCTACTCGCGACCTTTTATCGCCTACCGCAATTACCTGGTCACTCGGCGGCGGCAGAACATCCAGTTTTCCGGGCGCTGGACGGACTTGCAGGGGGTGACGGTGTGCGCCTGGCAGAACGCCGCGCAAAGTCTCGGCAGTGCCTTTGTCGAGGCCAGCAAGGGCTTTGCCCGCTATAGCGAGTATTCCTCCCAGCGCACTCAGGTCGAGGCCTGGCTGCTGCGCAGCTGCGATGCCATTCTGATCGACGACGCGCTGCTGGAGTGGCAGTGGCAGCGCCTGCGCAAGCAGAACCCGCGGGTCTTCGGCGACAGCGACCGCGATGTGGTCCAGGTGCCTTTGCCCCAGGGGCACGAGCTGTGGTGGTACGTCGGCTTTCGCTCGCGCGAACTGCGCGACCGCTTCGACGTCGCCCTGGCGCAGGTCCACGCCGATGGCAGCTACCAGCGGCTGCGCCAGCGCTATGGGCTGCAGTAGTCGTCTGTTGATAGCGCTAGACCAGGCCGCTGGCTCGTCGCTCCAGCGCATTCCTGCTAAGGTGGCGGCCGCCCAACCCGCTCGCCTCGATCGAACTCATATGCCGGAACTGCCTGAAGTCGAAACCACCCGCCGCGGCATCGCGCCCTATCTGGAAGGCCAGCGCGTCAGCCGGGTGGTAGTGCGCGAGCGGCGTTTGCGCTGGCCCATTCCGGAGGATCTGGACGTGCGTCTGTCCGGTCAGCGCATCGAGTGCGTGGAGCGGCGCGGCAAGTACCTGTTGATCAAGGCCGAGACCGGCAGCCTGATAAGCCATCTGGGCATGTCCGGTAGCCTGCGCCTGATCGAGGCCGGGCTGCCGGCGGGCAAACATGAGCATGTGGATATCGAGTTGGAGTCGGGCCTGGCGCTGCGCTATACCGATCCGCGGCGCTTCGGTGCGCTGCTGTGGAGTGCCAATCCTTTAGAGCATGCGTTGCTCAGCAAACTCGGCCCCGAGCCCCTGACCGAGCTGTTCGATGGTTTACGCCTGTTCCAGCAGTCGCGCGGCCGCAGTATGGCGGTCAAGCCCTTTATCATGGACAACGCGGTGGTGGTCGGGGTCGGCAATATCTATGCGACCGAGGCCTTGTTCGCCGCCGGTATAGATCCGCGCCGCGAGGCCGGCTCCATCTCCAAGGCGCGCTATAGGCGGCTGGCGGATGAGATCAAACGCATCCTAGCCCAGGCCATCGAGTGTGGCGGCACCACCCTGCGCGATTTCGTTGGCGGTGACGGCAAACCGGGCTATTTCCAGCAGGAGCTGTTCGTCTACGGGCGCGGCGGCGAGTTTTGCAAAATCTGCGGCAGCACCCTGCGCGAGGTCAAACTGGGGCAGCGCGCCAGCGTTTATTGTCCGCGCTGCCAGCGCTAGCTGTGGCGAGAGCGGTTAGCGTTAACCGCGCCCTGGAAGTCCGCGAACAATAAGAACTATAGAGGCTGAGATGTCCGCTAATTATCTGCCAGCCAATCCTATGGCCGAGTGGTTGGGTCGCACGGTGCTACGGCTTATGGGTTGGCGTATCGAAGGCGAGTTGCCGAACCTCGATAGGTTTATCGTCATAGGCGCGCACCACACCTCCAACTGGGACTTTGTGATCTTTATCGCGTTCAAGTTCGTGTTGCGCCTGAACGCCCGCTGGTTCGGCAAACATACGCTCTTCCGCTGGCCGTTCGGCGGCCTGATGCGACTGTGGGGCGGCATTGCGATTCGCCGCGATCGCCAGGTCAATAGGGTGGAACAGGCGGTGCAGGCATTTCGGGAACACCCGGAATTTATCCTGGTGCTGTCGCCAGAAGGCACGCGCAAGAAGGTCGAGCGCTGGAAGATGGGCTTCTATCACATCGCTCGGGGGGCGGGCGTGCCCCTAGTGCTGGCCGCCCTGGATTACCGAAACAAGCGGGTTTATATCGGGCCGACCTTCTGGCCGACAGGGGATGAGGCGGCCGATCTCCGGGAAATTCTGGCATTTTACCGGCCCTTTATTCCGAAAAAGCCCGAGTACGCCTTTTATGGCGATTGACGGCCGTCACGCTGACAATTGTCAGAGCGCTGTTATAGTTAGTCTCACCGCCTCCTAATAGCTGAAGGATCGCCCCATGAAACTGTTCCGCTCAACCGCTGTTGTCCTGGCGCTGACCACTGGCCTGCTGGCGCTGCCGGCTTCCGCAGAAGTGGTGCAGCAGAATAACGGCAACGGTGGCGACTCGCTGTACACGGCCGATGCACCCAAAGCGTATTCCATGATTGGCGACCTGCTGATCGCTCGCCCTCTGTTGATCGCTGCCACCGGTATTGGTGCGATAGCCTTTGTGGTGAGCCTGCCCTTCTCTGCCGCAGGCGGCAATATCGGCGAAGCGGGCAAGTCGTTGGTGGTCGAGCCGGGTAAGGCGGCATTCGTACGTTGCCTGGGTTGCACCATCAGCGGTTACAAGAAGAGCTGATGCGGTTCTGAATACCTGATCGCGGTCGCGATCCCCTGCAGAGATGGCGGCTGAGTCGACTGCTATTTGTCCACTGGCGCCGAGCGCTAATTGCGCAGCATTTCCAGCCTTGGCGCGCTGACATCCGCCCAGAGCGCTAGCTAGGGCTGTGCAGGAGCCACCACCGCGGTGCCTATGCCGCGCGGGTCGCTGGCGGCTTCTACCCGACTGCGCTGTTTATCCCAGAACAACACCTGCTGGTTGCCGTATTGGCGGCCAGTGGGCTTCAGGCTATGGCCAAGCGCCTCCAGGGCTGCAATCTCCGCTGCGCTGAACCTATCCGGTTCATGCTCGATCAGGTCCGGGTTGAACTGATGGTGATAGCGGCCGGCGCTGGGCCAGCGTTCGATGGGCTGGCCATCCAGGTATTCGAGTATGGCCAGCAGTACCATGCTGGGAATCCGGCTGCCGCCCGGGGTGCCGAAGCTGGCGAAATCGTTGGTACTTTCGATAAAGGTCGGGCTCATGCTCGATAGTGGCCGCTTGCCGGCGGCTATGGCGTTGGCCTGACTGCCGGCCAGGCCGTAGGCGTTGGCGCCCTGCACATCGGCGGCGAAATCATCCATTTCATTGTTGAGCAGCACGCCGGTGCCCGGCACGGTAAAGGCCGCGCCGAACGGCAGGTTGACCGATAGGGTGGCGGCTACCGCATTGCCTGCGTCATCCAGCACCGAGAAATGGGTGGTGTGGTCGCCCTCATGCCAGCCTCCAGCCGGTGGCAGGCTAGCGCTGGGGGTGGCTTTATGCGGGTCGATACTGCCGGCCAGTCGTTGTAGATAGCTGGGCGCGAGCAGCTGCTCGATCGGGTTGGCGACAAAGTCCGGGTCACCCAGCAGGCCGCGATCCCGGTAGGCGCGCCGCAGCGTTTCGACTACCAGGTGAGTGCGTTGTACCGGCTGGGCGGCGCGCCAGGGCAGTTGTTGCAGCATCAGCAGGCTTTGCCCCAGGGCCAGGCCGCCGGCAGAGGGGGGCGGGGCGCTGATCAGCTCGCGACCCTCGGTCAGGCGGACACGCAAGGGTGTGCGTTCGACGGTTCTGTACTGAGCCAGATCTTCCAGGGTCCAGATCCCCCCAGCAGCACGTACGCCATTGACCAGCTTTTCCGCCACCGCACCGGCATAGAAGCCCCGATGGCCATAGGCGGCCAGGCGCTCCAGGGTGTTGGCCAGCTCGGGTTGGCGCAGCAGGCCGAATTCTGCGGGGATCTCGCCCTTTTCCAGAAAGATCCGCGCGGTTTCCCCATCATCGCGCATGGCCGCCAGGCGCCAGCTGGCGCGCTCACGGTACAGCCTATCGATACCTACGCCATCGCGTGCCAGGCGGATGGCCGGGGTCAGCGAGTCGCGCAGCGGCAGGCGGCCGAAGCGCTCGGCCAGTTGCACCAGGGCGGCGGGCAGGCCCGGAATGGCCGCAGCCAGGGGGCCGTCCAGGGAAAGTTGCGGCTGCACCGCCCCGTCGATTTTATACAGGTCGGCATGGGCGGCTAAAGGCGCGCGTTCGCGGGCGTTGAGAAAGCGGTAGGTCGGCGGGCTGCCGGCTTCGCGCAGCAGAAAGAAACCGCCGCCGCCCAGCCCCGAGCCATAGGGTTCGACCACCGCCAGAGCGGCGCTGATGGCCACCGCCGCATCGAAGGCATTGCCGCCCATGGCCAGGGTTTCCTGACCTGCGACTGTGGCGGCGGGGTGGGCGCTGGCGATGGCAACACGGCCGGGCTGTTCGGCGGCCTGCAGGCCGAGGGCGAATAGGACAAGCAGCGCTCCACCGAGGGAGCGCCAGTAAGCGAGGCCGCGGATCAGGCGGCGCACAGTCAGGCTTTGCCGGTGAGGATTAGATATTTCTGCATCAGCTCATCCTTGCTCTCGACATGATTTGCGTCGAGGGGGATGCAGTCGACCGGGCAGACCTGCTGACACTGCGGTTCGTCGTAGTGGCCGACGCACTCGGTGCACAGGTTGGGGTCGATCACATAGATCTCCTCACCCTGGGAAATCGCGGCGTTGGGGCACTCGGGTTCGCAGACGTCGCAGTTGATGCAGTCGTCGGTGATGATCAGGGACATGAAACACTCCTGCTACAACCCGCGGTTGCAGCCTTGAAAAGCGCCTGAAGGCGATACGGTAAATTGTGCCGCATCAGGGCCGCGCTTGCACGCGGCCAGCGCTGCGCGGTTAGCGCTTGAAGCGTTCGTGCAACGCGGCGGCCACGGCCGGATGAACGAATTTGGAGATGTCACCATCCAGGGCGGCGATTTCGCGCACCAGGGTGGAGGAGATATAGGAGTACTTTTCCGACGGGGTGAGAAACAGGCTTTCCACGTCCGGGGCCAGTTGGCGGTTCATATTGGCCAGCTGGAACTCGTATTCGAAGTCCGAAACCGCACGCAGGCCGCGCAGAAACACGTTGGCGCCTTGTTCCTTGGCGAAGTGCGCGAGCAGTGTGGAGAAACCCATCACTTCGACGTTCGGCAGATGCTGGGTCACTTCGCGGGCCAGGGCGACGCGTTGCTCGAGAGGGAACAGGGGGTTTTTCTTCGGGCTGGCGGCCACCGCGATGATCACGCTGTCGAACAGCCGCGAGGCGCGCTCGACCAGGTCGCCATGGCCCTTGGTGATGGGGTCGAAGGTGCCGGGGTATAACACTCGATTCATCGTGACGTCCTGGCGCGTAAGGGAATCGGATGGTAGCGCAGCGATTCTCCGGGGCCAAGTCGAACTTAGAGCCTGTTTCGTATCTCGCAACTAGAGCGAGACAAGGCGCTATGTAGTAACAGCCTCCGGCTGGTCAAAACAGCCGAGGAAGCGCAGTTTACGAGCTGTAAATGAGCATGACTCGTTGCACTCGCCCTGCGGGTCGCGCTCAAGCGCGTTAGCGGCAAGCCGCTTTCCGAGGCTGTTTTTAACGCCGGATGGCCGACGCGCAGCAGATCGTAAACAGGTTCTTAGGCTTTGCCGCGGGTGATGAAATACAGCGCCGTGGCGATCAATAAACAGGCCAGCGCCAGCCAGTCGGCGTGCACCGGCGCAGCGCCTCGTTATAGCCGGGGCCGCTGGAGGCCCCTCTATGCGCCTAGTCGCTCGGCCAGCAGGGTCGCCAGCTTGGCGGTCAGGCCATAGATCGACAGCTGCGGGTTGGCGCCGATGCTGGTGGGGAACAGCGAGCCGTCGTGGATCGACAGGTTGCTCAGTTGGTGATGTCGGCCGAGGCTGTCGGTCACCGCCTGCTGCGGGTCTTCGCCCATGGCGCAGCCGCCCATCACATGGGCGCTGCCCAGGCGGGTGCGGTAGATTTCCAGGCTCAGGCTGTCGATCAGGCTCTTGGCTTCGCCCAGGGTCTTCACGTAGCCGGCGTCGGCATGCAGTGGCAGCACGGCGCGGGCACCCGCGGCGAACTGGATCTCGGCCATGCTGTGGAAAGCCCGGCGCACGCCATCCCAGCTGTACTCGGTCATCTGATAGTCGAGCACCGGGCTGCCGTCGCCGCGTAGCTCCACCCTGCCTTCGGCGCTGTCCGGGTGGAAACCGTCGCGCAGCAACGCCAGCATCACGTTGGTATTGGGCAGTTGCTCCATGCGCAGGGCGTTGTCGATGCCGAAGCGGCCGAGCAGGGTGGCGGTCAGCGCCGGATGCAGCGGCGGCACTTCCAGCTTGTAGGAGGCATGCCCGGTGGCGCCGTCATTCCACTGGAAATGGTCGGAATAGATGGATTGCGGCGCGCCGTAGAAGGGATTGATCAGCTGCTCGAACAGCGCAGCGGAGAAGTTCACCGGGTGCAGGAAGGTGCGTTTGCCGGTGCGCTGGTGCGGGTCGGGCGCGTTGGAACGCAGCAGAATGCCCGGGGTATTGATGCCGCCGCCGGCCAGCACGTAATGCTTGGCCTTGACCAGGATCTTGCGCCCGGTGGGGGCCACGCAGCGCTCGTCCAGGCCCAGGCATTCGATGCCGCTGACCTTGTCGCCGTCCAGCAGCAGGCGCTCGGCGCGCGCCAGGTAGAGCAGCTCGCCGCCTTTGGTCAGGGTCGCCGGGATGCTGGTGACCAGCATCGACTGCTTGGCGTTGGTCGGGCAGCCCATCCCGCAGTAGCCCAGGCTCCAGCAGCCGCGCACGTTGCGCGGTATGACTTTCCAGTCGTAGCCGAGTTTGCTGCAGCCGCTGCGGATCACCTCGTTGTTGGCGTTCGGCGGCACCGCCCAAGGCGCGATGCCCAGGCGCTGTTCCATCTGTTCGAACCAGGGCGCCATCTCGGCCGGGCTGTGACCTTGCACGCCATGTTCCTTGGCCCAGTGTTCCAGGGTCGGGGTCGGGGTGCGGAAGCTCGAGGTCCAGTTGACCAAGGTGGTGCCGCCCACCGCGCGGCCTTGCATGAT
>NZ_JAUYNP010000102.1 GCF_030696055.1 Pseudomonas sp.
CCTCGGCTCGCGGTTTATGCTCCACGCTTCCTTCCCACACTCGGTCGCCCTCATGCAGTTGCGCTTCGCTTCATTCGCTGTGGCCAGCTCAAGAGAGGACTTTCACCTCTAGGATGGCGCCCATGCTGGGCGCACAAGTGACTCGCCCGTAAGGGGCGAAACCAGAACTAAAGCCGGCCACCGCCTGGTGGGTTACGTGGCCCTCAAGCTCCGCGGTCGTTTGATCAATCTCGGCTCAGCGCCCCTAACCCACCCTACGAGTGAACCGCCCCGGGCTTCTAGACCTTCTATCATTTCACCGAGGCCTGAACGATTGCCTCGTTACTTCGCGAGAAGGTTTCTCAACATTGACGCAAGGAGAGAACAAATGACGTTTAAGCATGCAATGTTCATTTTGATTTCAACGCTGCTGATGTCAGGGGTACCGGTGCTGGCCAGCGCCGACTCGACGGTAGTAGTGGCAAAGGCTGATCTCAAATGGAAGGACATGGGCAATGGCATAACAGCCGCCCCGGTATCGGGCGATATGGACAAGGGTGCGAGCCGGTTTTTCCTGAAGTATCCGGTCGGCCTGGTGACCCCTAACCATCATCACGACGCGGATCATTACGTCACCCTGGTATCGGGCGCGATCACGCTTACCGTGGAGGGCAAGGCCTACAAGCTGGAGCCCGGGGCCTATTTTGCCCTGACCAACAAGGCGCCTCACGCAGCCAAGGTCGAAGGCCAGGAAGACGCGGTGTTCTTTATCCAGGCGGATGGCCCGTGGAACGTGGTGATGGAACAATAGAGTCAGCAATCAACCTGTCACTGCTTGGTGGATTACGTGGCGCTCAATGGTTTGATCAACCCCAGACCTGCGCCACTCCCCCTACGAAGCAGACTTATACCGGGCTGGCGTCGTACGCCATTTCAGCCCTCTCCCCAACCCCTCGGCTTTAGCGTCCTGCGTCGCGATCCACAGGGATGTGGTGAATGCCGCAAACCCGCCAGGAGCGGGTGCGGCCCTACCTCCCGCACGCGGGTAGAGGGGCTATTAGCGGCCCTACTGTTGCTGCACCCGAATCACCGGCGCAACTTCCACCTGCGCATGCATCTGCTCGATGCCGCCACCCCGCCGCATTCCCCGTACCGGGCAGGCATCCAGATAATCCAGGCCCACCGCCAGCTTCAGATGCCGCTCCGGTTTGACCAGACAGTTGGTCACATCGAAGCTGTACCAGGCATCGTCCAGCCAGGCTTCGGCCCAGGCATGGCTGGCCAGATGCTCCTCGCTGTCGGTAAACAGGTAACCCGACACATAGCGCGCCGGGATGCCCAGGCTGCGGGCGCAGGCGAGAAAGGCGTGGGCATGGTCCTGGCACACACCCTTACCGCCGGCGAAGGCCTCGGCGGCGCTGGTCTCCACCGCGGTGCTGCCCGGCTGGTAGCTGATATGGGCGTTGAGCGCGTGCATCAGGTCGATCAGCCCGCTGCGGCTCTGCCGGCTGTTGCTCTGCAGGCGGGCGAATTCGCGCAGGGCTTCGTCCGCCTCGGTCAAGCGGGTAAAGCGCAGGAACGGCAAGGCGGATTGGCTTGCATGTTCGGTTTCGCGCTGCTCGTCGATCTCCACCTGGCCGCGGGCGCCGATAACGATGGATTCATGGGGCTCATCCAGGGTCAGCACGTGCAGGATATTGCCGTAGGGGTCGAGCTGGGCGCGCACCGGGCGCGGCAGATTCAACTGCCAGCTGAGCACCTGCTGGCGCTCACTGTCATGGGGCGTCAGGCGCAGGTACTGGATGCTGTTGCGCACCTGATCTGCATAGCTATAGGTGGTGTCGTGGCTGATGGACAGTCTCATGCGACCTCCAGATAGGACGTGTGGATGGCTTGGCCCAGCTGCCGCACCAGCAGAATGAAGTCGGTGAGCCAGGCGTGCAGGCCCTCATCGAGCACTTCGCCGATGCTGGTGTAGCGCAGCCGCGCTTCCAGTTCGGCGGCCAGGCGCTGGGCCGGGCGGCCGTTGTCGCCAGGCAGGCTGGCGAGCATCAAGCTGAGTTCGTCCATACAGGCGCGCAGCGAACGCGGCACATCGGCGCGCAACAGGAGCAATTCGCTGACCTTGCGCGTACCCGGCGAGCCGCGGTAGATCTCGGCGAAGGCTTCGAAGGAAGACAGCGCGCGCAGCAAGGCGCTCCACTGGTAGTAGCTGCGCGCCGGGCGGCCGTCGACTTCGTCGATGTCCTCGCCGAGCATCTCGTAGCGCGCATCGAGCAGGCGCAGGGTGTTGTCGGCGCGTTCGATAAAGGTGCCCAGACGGATAAACCGGTAGGGATCACCGCGCATGATGGTGCCGAAGGTGGCGCCGCGGAACAGGTGCGAACGCTCCTTGACCCACTCGCAGAAACGGCTGATGCCGTAACGGCTCAGCCCCTGCTCGGCAATGCCGTGGATCTCCAGCCAGGTGGCGTTGATGTTCTCCCACATATCGGCGGTGATCCGCCCGCGCACCGCGTGGGCATTGCTGCGCGCGGCCTGCAGGCAGCAGTAGATGCTTGCCGGGTTCTGCCCATCCAGGGCGAAGAAATGCAGCATACGCTCGGCATGCAGTGGGCCGTGCAGCGCCTGGTAATCGTCCAGGGTGCCGGTGATCAACAGCGGCAACGCCAGTTCTTCCAGGCCATCGCCGCGCCCGTCCTGGGGCATCAGGGACAGCGAATAGCTGACATCAAGCATGCGCGCAAGGTTCTCGGCGCGCTCCAGGTAGCGCGACATCCAGTACAGATCAGAGGCAGTTCTTGAAAGCATGATTAGTCCTCCACTACCCAGGTGTCCTTGGTACCGCCGCCCTGCGACGAGTTGACCACCAGCGAGCCTTCACGCAGCGCCACCCGGGTCAGGCCGCCAGGTACGATGCGGGTTTCCTTGCCGGAGAGGACAAAGGGGCGCAGGTCGATATGACGCGGCGCGATGCCGTTTTCGACAAAGGTCGGGCAGGTCGACAGGCACAGGGTCGGTTGGGCGATATAGGCTTCTGGCTTGGCCTTGAGGCGCGCGCGGAAGGCCTCGATCTCCGCCTTGCTCGCCGCCGGCCCCACCAGCATGCCGTAACCGCCGGAGCCCTGGGTTTCCTTGACCACCAGCTCGGAGAGGTTGGCCAGCACATGGGACAGATCGGCGGGTTTGCGGCACTGCCAGGTCGGCACGTTCTTCAGGATCGGTTCCTCGTCCAGGTAGAAACGGATCATTTCGCCGACATAGGGATAGATCGACTTGTCGTCGGCCACTCCGGTGCCTATGGCATTGGCCAGCACCAGATTGCCGCTGCGGTAGGTGGACAGCAGCCCCGGTACGCCGAGCCTGGAATCCGGGTTGAAGGCCAGCGGGTCGAGGAAGTCGTCGTCCAGGCGGCGATAGATCACATCCACCTGCTTGGCCCCGGCGGTGGTGCGCATAAACAAGCTGTCGTCGCGCACGAACAGGTCGGCACCTTCCACCAGCTCCACGCCCATCTCGCGGGCGAGGAAGGCATGTTCGAAGTAGGCGCTGTTGAAACGGCCCGGGGTCAGCACCACCACATTGGGGTTATCCAGCGGGCTGGAAGACTTGAGCGTATCGAGCAGCAGACTCGGGTAGTGATCGATGGGCGCCACGCGCTGGGCGGCGAACAGCTCGGGAAACAGGCGCATCATCATCTTGCGGTCTTCCAGCATATAGCTGACGCCGCTGGGGGTGCGCAGGTTGTCTTCCAGCACGTAGTAGCTGCCATCGCCGTCGCGCACCAGATCGACCCCGGCGATATGGGCGTAGAGGTCGCGGTGCAGGTTGAGGCCCTGCATGGCGATCTGGTAACCCTCATTGGCCAGCACCTGCTCGGCGGGAACGATGCCGGCCTTGATGATGCGCTGGTCGTGGTAGAGGTCGGCGAGAAACATATTCAACGCCTGCACCCGCTGGATGCAGCCGCGCTCGACCATGCGCCATTCGCTGGTCGGGATGCTGCGCGGGATGATGTCGAAGGGGATCAGGCGCTCGGTGCCCTGATCATCGCCATACAGGGTGAAGGTGATGCCGGCGCGGTGGAACAGCAGGTCGGCTTCGCGGCGACGCTGGGCCAGCAGCTCGTCCGGGGTGTCCGCCAGCCAGCGGGAAAAGGTTTGGTAATGCGGGCGGACTGCGCCGCTCGCGCCATACATCTCGTCATAAAAGCTGCGGGCCATGCCGTACTCCTTGTCACCCGGACATGGAGTCAGCTTTGCAAGGCCCGAGCCACAATAAAATATCCTTATATTTAAGCTACTTAGATATTAAATAGAGGAAAACCGCACCAGGCCTGAGCGCATTCGTGACCCAGCGGTCGCGCGGCGCGCCATTTTAAGGCGGCTCGCCATGGCTTTCCTGGAAGCCGCCGAGGTATCGCAGCGGGCTTTGCCGCTACACGGCCCAACCCAATCGGCTCGGCACGGGGAAGGGTCAGAGAGCGGCCAGTTGTAGCCAGTGTCGATAAAAACCTTCGGCCACCTTATTCAGTTCGGCCACCTTGGCCGGCAGCTGCTCGAGCATCAGCGCCCTGCTCTGCTGGCTGGGCTGGCTGTCGTCGAGCAGATGGTGCCAAT
Organism: Pseudomonas sp.; assembly: GCF_030696055.1. GTDB lineage: Bacteria > Pseudomonadota > Gammaproteobacteria > Pseudomonadales > Pseudomonadaceae > Aquipseudomonas. The sequence goes on from NZ_JAUYNP010000102.1 coordinate 4,599, forward strand.
CATCCAGCCATTTGCGCACCAAGGCTTCGTCCATTTCCGGATGGCCCTGCAAGGCAAGGATCTTGTCGCCCCAGGCAAAGGCCTGATTGCTGCACCAAGGGCTGCTGAGCAAGGGCTGCGCGCCCTCGGGCATGGCGAAACTGTCGCCATGCCACTGGAACATCGGGAACTCCCCCGCCAGATGTTCCAACCAGGGGCTGGGCGCGTGCTGGTCGAGGCGCGTGAGGGGCTGCCAGCCGCTTTCGGTATAGCCCATCCGCGTGATGGGCGCGCCCAGGGACTTGGCCAGCAACTGGCCGCCCAGGCAGTGGCCGATCAGCGGAATATCGCGGCGAATAAAATGCTGCAGCGCCGCCACTTCGGTGGCCAGCCAGGGCAAGGGATCATTGACGCTCATCGGCCCGCCCATGATGGCCACGGCCTTGGGCCGGTCCAGGTCGATACCGTCCAGCTCACCCAGGTCGGCGCGCACTACGCGAAACGACTGGCCAGCCTGCTCCAACACCCGAGCCAAGTGGGCCGGCGGACAGTAATCGACGTGGGTGAAAATCAGGATATCGGTCATTGCAAAGCGCCTGCCGGACTTACCGCTGTTCTGCTACGGATAAGCCGGCAAGTCTGAAGTAAAGCGGGGGCTGGGGTCGAGGGGCAAATGGGCGCTGGCGAGGAGCACATCGACCAGCCAGTGGCTGGCCGATGTCAAAACGATCAGGGTTACAGGGCTTTCACTTCCTGGGTTACGCCCCAACCGTCCAGTTTGCCGCCAAGCGGCGCCACGACCGACTCCAGATCATGCTCGAAGTCACCGATGCCGTGGTAGGTCGCAAACATCACTTTACTGACTTGTAAGTGCCACGCACCGTCATCACGCTCGGTCACCTGAGCGTGTAAAGATTCACCACGAAACTTGCGGGTCGCCATGCGGGCCCGTTCCTCGTCCGGGAAGATGGCGTAGAACTCGATTGGATGGAAGCTGGCAAAGTCGAAGCCGCCCTCCTTCATCCGCCGTAAAACCCCGTTACTGACATCATCGTGCAAGGCTGTGCTCATGAAGTGACCTCCTCAGGCGATGGATAAATTCACAGGACGCTAAAAAGAACGAACTGTTAAACGTTTTCCCATTGCAACCGCCAGAGCCTCAGCGGTGTCGCGGCACAAGTTGCTGGGCCGCCCGAGATTCAAGCAAGGAGCTGCTTGAAATGTCATAAGCCAGACCTGAAGCCAGGGCTGGTCGACGCAGGCTTATACAGAACTGATAAGTCGAACGCGTCCTTTGCAGACTAGTCCTATCCACAGGCTTTTGCCCAGCAATACTTGTTAGCCCAAAGCGCAGCACCAAGGCCCGGCCCCATACAGCAGCTTGAATGGCCAGCCACTGACGGCCCCAACCAGAAAGCAATCGCCAACGCCTGACCAAGAGCCCGCCAACACTCTGGCGACAGTTTGTCGGCGCAGCTGGCCTTTTGCCATTTTCTCCGGCAAATTGGCGCTTTCATCGGTCAAGTTATGGGGACTTTGCGCCGATACTGTGAGCAACTCAGCGATTGGAGCTTTGCATGCGACAGGGTTTTCTTGGGCAGTTCCTGCCAACTGATTTGACTGACCAGGCCAGCATTCTGCTGGCCCGCACCCTGGCCTTCAGCGCCCTGTGCAGCGTGGTGATAGGCCTGTACAGCTGCATCAAATGGGGCCGCCTGGGTAACGATGCGCTGATGTACGGCTCGCTGCTGCTGGTGCTGGGCATGCCGCTGATGCTGTTGACCCTGCGCAGCGCACTGTTGCCACTGGCCGTGGTGGCCAATATGGCGATGGCCTGTGTGGCCAGCTACTCGATGATCCTGATCTACCAACTCGGCGGGCTGCACTCGGCGCATATCTACTGGCCGGCGGTGATCATAGTGTTCGCCTACCTGCTGTCCGGCCCGCGCAGCGCCCTGTTCTGGAGCCTGGTCCAGGCGCTGTTCGTGTTCTGGCTGATCCGCCTGGAGCGCACGGGCGCAAGCCTGCCGGTGTTCGAATTGAGCCCGCGGGACGCGGCGGTGAACACCTATTCCGGTTATATCCTGCCGGTGCTGACGGTCTGGCTGGCGCAGTGGTACAGCGCGAAACTGCGCAACCAGGCATTGAGCGACGCCGAGCAGGCGCTGGCCGAGTCCCGCGCCTTCGGCGACAGCGCCGCGCGTAACCAGGAGCAGTTGGCCGGCATGGTCGATGAAGTGCGCAGCAGCGCCGGCGATCTGCTGCAGATGGCCGGACAACTGCAGCAGACCCTGGGCGGCATCCGTCAGCGCTGCCAGAGCATCGACACCGACGTGCAGCAACAGGCCGACGCCATGCAGCACCTCGACCTGGCCCTGCACGAGGTGTTGGAAAGCCTCGCCGCCAGTACCGGGCATATGCAGCAGCTCAGCCAGGACACCCAGCACAGCAGCGGCCAGGTGAATAGCTGCGCGCAACGCATGCAGGAAGCCCAGGCCAGCATGCAAGAGATCCAGCAGAGCAACCTGCGCATCGCCGAATCCATGCAGATGATCAGCGCCATCGCCCAGCAGACCAACCTGCTGGCGCTAAACGCCGCCATCGAAGCAGCCCGCGCCGGCGATCATGGCCGCGGCTTTGCCGTGGTCGCCGATGAG
>NZ_JAUYNP010000108.1 GCF_030696055.1 Pseudomonas sp.
CTGGCCGCCGCCTGTGCGGCGCTGGAGGATGCCGATTACCTGGCCAAAAGCCGTCAGGTCAATGATGCCGGCATGGCGCAGCTGGAAGCCGGTTTGCGCGAGCTGGGCCTGAGCTGGAGTCCCTCGAAAGGCAACTTTATCGCGGTGGATTTCGCTCGCGATACCGCGGCGATCAATCAGGCGTTGCTGCGCGCCGGAGTGATAGTGCGGCCGGTGGCCGGTTACGGCATGCCCAATTTTCTGCGGGTGTCCATCGGTTTGCCGGCAGAGAATGCGCGCTTCCTCGAAGCGCTGACCAAGGTGCTGAGCGCGTGAGGGAGTCGAAGCCGTTTGTCACCCCAGTGCAATCAGTCGCCCCTATGATCGGCCGCCTGGTGGTGATTGGTCTGGGTCTGATCGGCGGTTCCTTCGCCAAGGGCCTGCGTGAGCGCGGCCTGTGTCGCGAGGTGGTGGGCGTCGATCTGGACCCCGAGTCGCGCCGCCTGGCGGTCGAGCTGGGGGTGGTGGATCGCTGCGAGACCGATCTGATCGCCGCCTGTCAGGGCGCCGAGGTGATCCAGTTGGCGGTGCCTATCCTGGCCATGGAAAAGCTGCTGGGCGAGCTGGCCAAGTTCGATCTGGGGGCTGCGGTGCTCACCGATGTCGGTAGCGCCAAGGGCAATGTGGTGCGCGCCGCGGGTCTGGCCTTTGCCGGCAAAGCCGTGCGTTTCGTCCCGGGACATCCCATCGCCGGCTCCGAGCAGAGCGGCGTCGAGGCGGCCAATGGCGAGCTGTTCCGCCGCCACAAGGTGATTCTCACCCCGTGCGAGCAGAGCGACGAGCAGGCCCTGGCCCTGGTCGATACCCTGTGGCGCGGGCTGGGGGCGGATGTCGAGCATATGCAGGTCGAGCACCACGATCAGGTGCTGGCGGCCACCAGTCATCTGCCGCACCTGCTGGCTTTTACCCTGGTCGACTCGCTGGCTAAGCGCAGCGAGAACCTGGAGATCTTTCGTTACGCCGCCGGCGGCTTTCGCGACTTCACGCGAATCGCCGGCAGCGATCCACTGATGTGGCATGACATCTTCCTCGCCAACCGCGAGGCGGTGCTGCGCACCTTGGATGTATTTCGCGACGACCTCGACGCTTTGCGTGATGCGGTCGACGCAGGGGATGGGCATCAACTGCTGGGCGTCTTTACCCGCGCCCGGGTGGCCCGTGAGCATTTCGGCAAAATTCTGGCCCGTAGGGCCTATGTGGACGCTATGCACTCGAATGATCTGATTTTCCTGGCTAATCCCGGCGGCAAGCTGTCTGGACGCATTCGCGTACCGGGCGACAAATCCATCTCGCACCGCTCGATCATGCTCGGCTCCCTGGCCGAAGGCATCACAGAGGTGGAAGGTTTCCTCGAGGGCGAAGACGCCCTGGCCACCCTGCAGGCCTTCCGCGATATGGGCGTGGTCATCGAAGGCCCGCACCATGGCCGCGTGACCATCCATGGCGTTGGCTTGCATGGCTTGCAGCCGCCACCTGGGCCCATCTATCTGGGCAACTCCGGCACGTCCATGCGGCTGCTCAGCGGTCTGCTGGCGGCGCAGCCTTTCGATGCGACCCTGACCGGCGATGCCTCACTGTCCAAGCGGCCGATGAATCGCGTGGCCAAGCCGCTGCGTGAGATGGGCGCGGTGATCGAGACCGGGCCGGAAGGTCGTCCGCCACTGACCATTCGTGGCGGTCAACGTCTGTCTGGTATGAACTATGAAATGCCGATGGCCAGTGCTCAGGTCAAGTCCTGCCTGCTGCTCGCCGGGCTGTACGCCGCGGGTTCTACCTCGGTCACCGAGCCTGCACCAACTCGCGACCACACCGAGCGCATGCTGCGTGGCTTTGGCTACCCGGTTACGGTCGACGGCAGCACGGCGAGCCTCGAGTCGGGGCACAAGCTGACCGCCACCCATATCGAGGTGCCGGCGGATATTTCCTCGGCGGCCTTCTTCCTGGTGGCCGGCAGCATTGCCGAAGACTCCGAGCTGGTGCTGGAGCATGTCGGCATCAACCCGACCCGCACCGGGGTGATCGATATCCTCAAGCTGATGGGCGGCGATATCAGCCTGGAAAACCAGCGCATCGTGGGCGGTGAGCCGGTGGCGGATATCCGCGTGCGCAGCGCCAAGCTCAAAGGCATCGAGATTCCGGAAGAGCTGGTGCCGCTGGCCATCGACGAATTCCCGGTGCTGTTTGTGGCGGCATCCTGCGCCGAGGGTCGCACCGTACTGCGTGGCGCCGAAGAGCTGCGGGTCAAGGAGTCCGACCGCATCCAGGTGATGGCCGACGGCCTGCTCGCCCTGGGCGTCAAGGCCGAGCCGACCCCGGATGGCATCATCATCGAAGGCGGCAGCATAGGCGGGGGCGAGGTGTGGAGCCATGGCGACCACCGTATCGCCATGTCTTTCAGCGTGGCTTCGCTGCGCGCCACCGCGCCCATTCGTATCCACGACTGCGCCAATGTCGCCACTTCATTCCCCAACTTCCTGGCCCTGTCTGCCCAGGTCGGTATCCGCGTAGCCGAGGAGGGCAAGGCATGATCATCGCGCCAGTTATCACCATCGACGGGCCAAGCGGCTCGGGCAAGGGCACCATCGCCGGTTTGTTGGCCAAACAGCTGGGCTGGAATCTGCTGGATTCCGGGGCGCTCTATCGCTTGCTGGCCTTCGCCGCGAGCAATCATGGCGTTGACCTGACCAACGAAGAAGCGATGAAATTGCTTGCCGCTCATCTGGATGTGCAATTCGTTGCCGCGGGTGGCGCTCAGGGTCAGCGTATTATTCTGGAAGGCGAAGAGGTCACCGACGCCATTCGCAACGAGCAAATCGGCGCGGGTGCCTCGCAAGTGGCGTCCTTGCCGGCCGTGCGCGAGGCCTTGCTGCAGAGGCAGCAGGCGTTTCAGGAGATGCCGGGGTTGGTGGCCGACGGTCGCGATATGGGCACCGTGGTATTTCCCGACGCACCGCTCAAGGTTTTTCTCACCGCCAGCGCCGAGGAACGTGCTCGTCGCCGTTACTTACAGTTGAAGGCCAAGGGAGATGATGTTAATCTCGCGAGTCTTCTTGATGAGATTTTGGCGCGCGACGAGCGCGATACCCAGCGCGCAGTGGCTCCGCTCAAGCCGGCAGTCGATGCGATACAGCTGGATTCCACCGAGCTTTCCATCGAGCAAGTAATGGAACGTATTCTGAGCGAGGTCGCCAGCCGCGATCTCGCCGGATAACAAGAGCCCCAGCTGCCTAAGTTGGTCAGCTCGCAAGGAGGCATACGGGAACCCAGTCCTAGTCCCGTAGGCCTCTTTTTACATAAACGTACCCACATTGTCTGGAATGTGGTTTGGGCGGATTCCCTGCCCTGAATCAACAGGAATTAAAATGAGCGAAAGCTTTGCTGAACTGTTTGAAGAAAGCCTAAAAACCCTGAACCTTCAGGCTGGCTCGATCATCACCGCTATCATCGTCGACATCGATTACCAAGCTGGTTGGGTAACCGTTCACGCTGGTTTGAAGTCTGAAGGCCTCATCCCGCTGGAGCAGTTCCACAACGACGCTGGCGAGCTGACCATCAAGGTCGGTGACGAAGTTCACGTTGCGCTGGACGCGGTTGAAGATGGCTTTGGTGAAACCAAGCTGTCCCGCGAAAAAGCCAAGCGTGCCGAGTGCTGGATCGTTCTGGAAGCAGCTTTCGCCGCTGAGGAAGTGGTTACGGGCGTTATCAACGGTAAGGTTAAGGGCGGCTTCACGGTCGACGTTAACGGCATCCGTGCGTTCCTCCCAGGTTCCTTGGTCGATGTCCGTCCGGTGCGTGATACCACTCACCTGGAAGGCAAAGAGCTCGAATTCAAAGTCATCAAGCTGGACCAGAAGCGCAACAACGTTGTCGTTTCCCGCCGCAGCGTGCTGGAAGCCGAGAACAGCGCCGAGCGCGAAGCTCTGCTGGAATCCCTGCAGGAAGGTCAGCAAGTCAAGGGTATCGTCAAGAACCTCACCGACTACGGCGCGTTCGTGGATCTGGGTGGCGTCGACGGCCTGCTGCACATCACCGACATGGCTTGGAAGCGCATCAAGCATCCGTCGGAAATCGTCAACGTTGGCGATGAAATCGACGTCAAGATCCTCAAGTACGATCGCGAGCGCAACCGTGTTTCCCTCGGCCTCAAGCAGCTGGGCGAAGATCCATGGGTTGCCATCAAGGCGCGTTACCCGCAGGACACCCGTGTTACTGCGCGCGTAACCAACCTGACCGACTACGGCTGCTTCGCCGAGCTGGAAGAAGGCGTGGAAGGCCTGGTGCACGTATCCGAAATGGATTGGACCAACAAGAACATCCACCCGTCCAAAGTCGTTAACGTCGGCGACGAAG
>NZ_JAUYNP010000115.1 GCF_030696055.1 Pseudomonas sp.
CCCCCTCTCCCATGAATGGGAGAGGGGAGAAAGCCGCCAACATGCGCGGACAGCCCCCTCTCCCGCTTGCGGGAGAGGGTTGGGGAGAGGGCAAAAAACCAACTGAATTCTGGAGTACTGAACACATGGCCACCCACGCACCCGAAATGCCTATCCAGGTCGACGACGAAACCGGCGTCTGGACCACCGACGCCTTGCCTATGCTCTATGTGCCGCGGCATTTCTTCGTCAATAACCATATCGGTATCGAAGAGGTGCTGGGCGCCGACGCCTATGCCGAGATCCTCTACAAGGCCGGCTACAAGTCCGCCTGGCACTGGTGCGAGAAGGAGGCCGAGTGCCATGGCCTCGAAGGCGTGGCGGTGTTCGAACACTATATGAAGCGCCTGTCGCAGCGCGGCTGGGGCCTGTTCGAGATCGAAGCCATCGACCTGGATAAAGGCACCGTCAGCGTGCGCCTTAAGCACTCGGCCTTTGTCTATGTCTACGGCAAGTGCGGGCGCAAGGTCGACTATATGTTCACCGGCTGGTTCGCCGGCGCCATGGACCAGATTCTCAAAGCCCAGGGCAGCAGCATCCGCACCCGAGCCGAACAGGTCCATGGCGGTTCCGAAGAAGGCCACGACGACGGCCTGTTTGTGGTTAAGCCGCTCTAAAAACAATTTCAACCGTGATCGAAAACGTAGCGAGCGAAGGGTAGGCAAGGCGGAGGCTGAAGCGAAAAGCGGAGTTTACTGGTGTAAATGAGCATTTTCGCTTCAGCCTCCAACGCCGCATAACCGAGCGCCGTAGTTTTCAGAGGATGCCACCATGGCTTTCGAAGCAATGTTCCAGCCGATTCAGATCGGCAAGCTGACCATCCGCAACCGCGTGCTCAGTACCGCCCACGCCGAGGTCTACGCCACCGACGGCGGCATGACCACCGAGCGTTACATCAAGTATTACGAAGAGAAGGCCAAGGGCGGCATCGGCCTGGCCATCTGCGGCGGTTCCTCGGTGGTGGCCATCGACAGCCCGCAGGAATGGTGGAGCTCGGTCAACCTGTCCACCGACCGCATCATCCCGCACTTCCAGAATCTGGCCGACGCCATGCACAAGCACGGCGCCAAGATCATGATCCAGATTACCCACATGGGCCGCCGCTCGCGCTGGGACGGTTTCAACTGGCCGACCCTGATGTCGCCGTCGGGTATCCGCGAGCCGGTGCACCGCGCCACCTGCAAGACCATCGAGCCGGAAGAGATCTGGCGGGTGATCGGCAACTACGCCAGCGCCGCGCGCCGGGCGAAAGAAGGCGGCCTGGACGGCGTCGAGCTATCCGCCGTGCACCAGCATATGATCGACCAGTTCTGGTCGCCGCGGGTCAACAAGCGCACCGACGAATGGGGCGGCACCTTCGAGGGCCGCATGAAGTTCGGCCTGGAAGTGCTCAAGGCCGTGCGTGCCGAGGTCGGCCCGGACTTCTGCGTGGGCATGCGTATCTGCGGCGACGAGTTCCACCCGGACGGCCTGTCCCACGAGGACATGAAGCAGATCGCCAAGTACTACGACGCCACCGGCATGCTCGACTTTCTCGGCGTGGTCGGCTCGGGTTGCGACACCCACAACACCTTGGCCAACGTCATCCCGAATATGAGCTACCCGCCGGAGCCCTTCCTGCACCTGGCGGCCGGGATCAAGGAAGTGGTCAAGGTGCCGGTGCTGCACGCGCAGAACATCAAGGACCCGAATCAGGCCACGCGCATCCTGGAAGGCGGCTATGTGGACAT
>NZ_JAUYNP010000122.1 GCF_030696055.1 Pseudomonas sp.
GCGTCGATGCCCCGCCACCCACATCAATGATCGACGCCGTTAGCGGTACACCGGCATCTCGAATCAGCTTCAGAGACAGCGCCGCATGCTCCTGGAACCAACTGACTTCATCGACGGCTTTGCTGGAGTAAACCTGTTCCCAATGCTCTTTCGGCCGCATACGAATCTATCCTTCTGGCCCTGGAGGCTGTGGAAGTGTTGTCCCGCCCAAGCGTCGCCGTCGGTTTCCAGATGGCCGCTCTAACGATGGACTAACCGGTGTTATAGCCAGCGGCGCACCTTCGTTTGATAGGCCACGAAATCGGCTCCAAAGAGCGCGGTCAAGGCTCGCTCCTCGGCTGCGATCTGGAAGCGATTTATGTACAGGACAAAGCCCAACACCCCGAGCAACAAAAGCGGTGATGCCAGGTAGCAGGCCCAGGCCATGAGAAACATCGCAAAGCCGACATACATAGGATTACGTGAATACCCATAGATGCCCGAGCTCACCAGCGCCGATGCGGTCTCAGGCTTTAACGGATTGACGGTCGTCTTCGCTCGCCGGAAAGACACAACGCCTGCAAGACAAAAGAAGGCCCCCACGCAGAACGCGAGCAATGCCGCCACCACCCGCGTCGAAAGGGCCGCGTCGATGCCCGGAACATAGCGAGATCCACCCCACATCAGCAGCCCAAACAGGGCTGCAACAATGGGCGGAGGTATCTTGTTTTCCAGTGCATTCATAGAGAACTCCCGATAAACCAGCAACGACTCGTGCACTACAGAGTTTGCTTACCGCGCCTTTGCCAGTTCGCTCTGCACGAGCTCCAGCAGCGGTTCTGGGCCGAACTTCGTCAGTAGCTTGCCGTTGACGAAGAAGGTGGGTGTACCCTGAATCCCAACCGTCTTAACGTCTGCAGCATCTTTAGCCAGGATCGAGTCGATTTCGGGCGAGTTCATCGTGGCACGGGCCTTCTCGACATCCAAGCCAGCCGCTGCGGCGGCTTCCCAGGCTTTCACGGCTTGCGCGTCGTCATGCCATTGTGGTTGCGCATCCAGGACGGCTACCAACACGGGTTCGTAAAGCCCCTGGGCCCGCGCCGACTCCAATAAGCGTACGGCCTCTTCCGAGCCTTTGTGGAATAGCACATAGCGAACGACCAGGCGTACGTCCTTTGGGTACTTCGCCATGATCTGCTGCACATGGGGGAAGAAGGCCCGGCAACTTTCGCACGAGGGGTCGAAGAACTCGACGATGGTGACCGGAGCGTTTATCGGACCAAGGGTTGGCGAGTGGAAACGCACCAATGAGCTGGCCTCTTGGATGACCGCCGGAGCTTCCTGGGGAGCGGAATAACGCTGGTAGAGCACTGCCGCAGCGACAAAGCCGGTAATGGTTACAGCGCTGATGGTCAGGACGATGGCGCGTCTATTCATACGAGGGATCTCCGGCGAATCAGGGCTAGAAGAAGGACGATGGCGGTAAAGGCCGCCAAGGACAGCAGGGGTAGCGGCACGTTGCCGAAAGTCAGCATGTCGGCCCCGGAACAGGAGGTTCCGGCGCTGCACGGCTTGAGGCTTTCCGGGATCACGCCCACGAAAAGCAGGCAGTGATACAGGGCGATCCCCCAACCGATAACGGCAAGGGGCAATGCATATGTCCACACGGCGAAGTCCGAGCGATAGCAGGCGATAGTCAGCATCACCGCCAGAGGAAACATAAAGATCTGCTGGAACCAGCACAGCACGCATGGGGTCTTGCCCATGACCTCGCCGAGAAACAAGGCCGCGAGGGTCGCGGCCATCGCCAGCAGCCACACGGCGAGCAATAAACCCCAGGGATTAGCGGAGGGGTGTGCCTGGCTTCTCATCGTTATCTACTCGCCCTTTCCCTTGATTGGGGATGGCACGGTAGCGGGCCCGCAGCAGCTGTCGATTGGCTTTGTGTTGCAGCATGAGTCCAGCGCAGCTACTGGCTGACAGGCAGTGGTCGGCTCGGTTGGCGGTGCGACCAGCGGAGCACAGCAACTATCGACCCTGGCGGTGATCTGCGGACTGCAACAGGCGCTTGGCTTGGCCGCGCTTTGCGGCTTGCTCGGTGAGGGCGTGCCATGACGGCTCCACTCCTTCCAGGCCTCGCTGAGCACCTGCCGTGCGGAATGCAGGAACAGCACCGCGATAGCCAGCCCCACTATCACGTCCGGCCAGATAGTTCCGCTAATGCCGACCAGGATGGCGGCGGCGATGACGCTGGTGTTGGCGATCAGGTCGTTACGCGAGCACAGCCAGGTGGACTTCATGTTCAGATCATCGCTGCGGTGACGGTACAACAGCACGAAGCAGATCGTGTTGGCGATCAGCGCAGCGGCCCCCACCAACCCTATCCACTCAGCCTCAGGGACGTCGCCAGTGACCATCTTGCGCACGGCGTCGGCGATAACCAACAGGCCAAACAGCAGCATAAAGCCACCCTTGAACAGCGCCGCCCCGGCCCGGGTACGCGCACTGCGATGCAGCACATACAGGGTCAGCGCATACACCGAGGCATCGCCGAACATATCCAGCGAATCAGCCAGCAGTGCGGTCGAGCCTACGATCCAGCCTGCGACGAACTCAACCAGGAACATCGCGGCATTGATCGCGAGAACGATATAGAGCACACGACTCTGCTTGTCGCGCAGCTGCGCCAGTTCGCTCGCCTTGTCTTCGCAGCAGCTATCCATGACCGATCCTCAGGTGGGGCAATACGGTTAGGATGAAGGTTATAGCGACTAGAAGGTCAAGCGACGATGAGCGCTGCGAGTTACACCATTGGACAGCTGGCCAAGGCGACAGACACCAAGGCGGTGACTATCCGCTACTACGAACAACTGGGCCTGCTGCCGCCGGCAGGGCGTACGCCTTCGGGCTATCGCGTCTATACGCCTGCTGAGCGTGACCGCCTGCTGTTTATCCGCCGGGCCCGCTCATTGGGTTTCACCCTTGATGATGTGCGCGAGTTATTGGGGTTTGCCGATCAACGTGATGCTTCTTGCACTGCGGTGGATGCCAAGGTGGGTGAGCAGCTGCAACAAGTAAGGGTACGCATTCGCGATCTCGTTGCGCTGGAGCGAGAGCTGGAAAGGCTGATCGCGTGCTGTCAGGGAGGGGGCATCAAGGAGTGCCGAATAATCGAAACCCTGTCTTGCCACTGAATAGGCCCGGCCGCATAAGCACCTATGAGTGCCAGCTTGGGTCGCTGCTGAAACTCAGCCCTCTGGGCTTCCTTGACCACTCTTAGCATTAACCGCTGAAGCGCTTGGAGGAACGGATGACCTGGATCATCACCAAATACGCACTCACCGCTGCCGTTGTGGTGCTGGTGTCAGAAATAGCCAAGCGTAGCGACAAACTGGGCGCCCTGATCGCCGCCCTGCCGATGATTACGTTGCTGACGCTTATCTGGCTCTATCTGGAAAAGCAGTCGCCGGAAAAGATCGCCAACCATGCCTGGTACACCTTCTGGTATGTGCTGCCTACGCTGCCGATGTTTCTCGCATTCCCGGCACTGCTACCGCGACTAGGTTTCTGGCTGGCATTGCTGGCTTGTGTGGTCATAACGGTCGCCTGCTTCGGACTGTTCGCTGTCTCAGTTCGAATATTTGGCATTGAGCTGCTCTGAGGTCTGGGCCGCTGTCCGCTTTGGGTTGAGCCCATCGTCGTTTCCAGTCAGCGAGTGCCTCAAGCATCCCGCAGCAGGTCATGGGCATTCAGCAGGCTGTAGGCAATTTCCGGGCGCTTCTCCAGGCTGCGGCGGATGGCTGTTGGGATCGACTGGCGGGTTTTGCGGCACAGTCCCGGCAGTTCGTCGATATGGATCGCGATGCCGCGCATGCTGCGCACTTCGTTGAAACCGGGGGCGACTGTCAGGCGGATGCCGAGTTGCTCGTACAGGCGTCGCTGCATCTTTTCCAGATCGCCCAGGCTCTCAAGGTTCTCCAGGCGATCGAGCAGGCGTTTTTCCTCCTGACGGGTCAGCAGCAGGATGCGCAGGTCGCTGCCGGCGGTAGCCAGCAGCTGCTCGCGCCCGCAGTCGCAGGCTCCGGGCGGGCAGGGTTGGCGCAGTGGCGAGGTGGTGGTCATGGGTTCCGATCATAGCCAGCTCGGCTCGCTTTTGCCCATGGCTGTGCGGGCTTATGTCGGCTGTTGGAGCAACCGGCCCATGCTCAGCCATGGACAAGCGCATAAATCGGTGGATAATCCGCCCCATTCCCTTGCTTGATGACTGCCCCACTGCCATGCGCAAACTGCGAATCGCCTTGATCTGGATGCTGATGCTCGCCCTCCCGGCGCAGAGCATGGCGGCGATCGGCATGCAGTTATGTGCGTTGGTTCAGCAGGGCCAGATGGCCGGTATGGATAGCCAGCAGATGGCGGCGCATCATCCGGGCGCCCTGTCCATGAATCATCTGGCGGATGCTGGTGAGCAGCAGGCCGGCGCGAGCGCAGGCAGCGACTCTGCGCAAACCGATAACAGCCTGTGCAGCCTCTGCGCCTTTTGCGTCGGGGCGGTTGCCATGACCAATGTTTTGCTCAGCAGCCCCCCGCTGCAAGCAGTCGAGCCCTCCCTGGCGCGGCTGGAGCAATTTACCGGCTTTATCGCCGAGACCCCCGAAAGACCCCCACGCCTGTTTCTTGCCTAAGCCAAACCGCGCTTTCCAATTGCCTGCTGCAGTTTCTGCCCAGGCCCGTGACGAGCGCATTTAGCTACTAGTCGGCCTTTGCCTGTTATCTGCAGGTGGGCCGCTGACGCGAGACTATCCAATGCTACGTTTCCCCTTTGCCAGGCGGCGGGCCTTTGCCTGTCTGGCTGTGCTGGTGCTGCCTGGCGGCGCCTGGGCCGAGTTGCCCGACCCACTGGATGCCGAGGCCGCTACGCCGGCCCTGGACTATCAATCCCCCCTCAATACTTACCAAGGCCTGGGTGACCAATCGCTGCAGGACTGGCGCGAGGCCAATAAGCTGGTCGGGCGCATCGGCGGCTGGCGCACCTATGCCCAAGAGCCTTATGCCCAGGAGCCCTGGACGCAGCCGGCGGATAACGCCGCTGAGGCGCCCGCCGAGCCGGCTGGCGCTAACCATGATGGGCATCACTAAGGAGCGGCCTATGAGCATGTTTTCACGGGCAACTCTGGCGGGTCTCTGCGCCAGCTTGTTGCTACTGAGCGGTTGCGCCGGTTTTACCCAGGACGGCGGTTTCGCTGCGGTCGAGCAGGCCAGCCAGCAGCACTTGGATAAGCAGGTCAGCTGGGCGAAAAATCCCGCCGAGCGCAGCCAACTGGCCGAGCGGGTCAGCGAACTATTGGCCCAGCCGCTGACGGCGGACGCCGCGGTGCAGGTGGCCTTGCTCAACAATCCGGGGCTGCAGGCCAGCTTCGAACAGTTGGGTATCAGCGAGGCCGAGCGGGTGCAGGCGGGGCGTATTCCCAACCCGGGGTTCTCCTTCGGCCGTCTGGAACGGGGCAGCGAGGTGGAATACGAGCGCGGCCTGCATATCAACCTGGCACGCCTGCTGGCCATGCCGCTGACCTCGGGCATGGAGGCCAAGCGTTTCGAACAGGTGCAGGGGCAGACCAGCCTGGCGGTGTTCGAACTGGCCAACCAGACCCGCAAGGCCTGGTACCGGGCGGTGGCGGCGCAGGAGAGCCTGGGTTTTATGCGCCAGGTGATGGCTTCGGCCGAGGCCGGCGCCGAACTGGCGCGGCGCCTGGCGGCGGTGGGCAATTACAGCAAGCTGCAGCAGGCTCAGGAGCAGAGCTTCTACGCCGACGCCGGGCTGAACCTGATCCGTGCCGAGCAAGCGCGGCTGCAGAGCCGCGAGCAGCTGACCCGGCTGCTCGGGCTGTGGGGCGAGCAGATCGACTTCCGCTTGCCCGAGCGCTTGCCCGAACTGCCGGCCGCAGCCGAGCAGTTGCCGGATGTCGAGCGGCTGGCCATGGGCCAACGCCTGGATATCCAGGCCGTGCGCCTGGATGCCGAACGCCTGGCGCGTAACCTGGGGCTGAGCAAGGCCACACGCTTTATCAATGTGCTGGAGCTGGGCGTGGTGAATAACAGATCCAACCAGGAACCGACCCAGCGCGGCTACGAGATCAGCGTCGAGTTGCCGTTGTTCGACTGGAGCGGGGCCAAGGTGGCCAAGGCCGAGGCGCAGTATCGGCAGATGCTCAATCGCGCGGCCGAGACGGCGATCAATGCCCGTTCCCAGGTGCGCGAGGCCTATCTGGGCTATCGCTCGGCCCACGACCTGGCCCGGCATTACCGCGACGAGGTATTGCCGCTGCGTGCGCGCATCGCCGAGGAAAATGTCCTGCAGTACAACGGCATGTTTATCAGCACCTTCGAACTGCTGGCCGATGCGCGCAAGCAAGTGCTCGCGGTCGATGGCTATCTGCAGGCCCAGCGCGACTTCTGGGTGGCCGACGCCGACCTGAAGATGGCCTTGCTCGGTGCTCCGAGTATGACCGCCATGGCTGCCGGCGCCGCTGCAGGCGCAGGTTCCGACGACGCCGCTGGCGGCCACTGATCAAGGAATTTTCAAGATGGTTTCAAGACGTGATTTCTTTCTCGGTGCCAGCGCCATCACCGCGGCTGTCGCCACGGCGGCGGTCAGCCGAGTATCCCTGGCGGGGCTGCCGGAGCCGGTGCTGCAGAGCAGCGCCGCCACCATGCCGCCGTTGCAACCGGAGAGCGGCCGCCCCTATAACCCGGTGGTCACCCTGAATGGCTGGACCCTGCCGTGGCGCATGAACAAGGGCGTCAAGGAGTTCCACCTGGTCGCCGAGCCGGTGGTGCGCGAACTGGCGCCGGGCTACAAGGCCCACCTGTGGGGCTATAACGGCCAATCGCCGGGGCCGACCATCGAGGTGGTGGAGGGCGATCGGGTGCGCATCTTCGTCACCAACAAGCTGCCCGAGCACACCAGTGTGCACTGGCACGGCCAGCGCCTGCCCAATGGCATGGATGGCGTCTCCGGCCTGACCCAGCCGTCCATTCCGGTGGGCAAGACCTTCGTCTACGAGTTCGTCGCCCGTCGCCCCGGTACCTTTATGTACCACCCCCACGCCGACGAGATGACCCAGATGGCCATGGGCATGATGGGTTTCTGGGTCACCCACCCGAAAGCGCGCCATCCGCTGATTGCGCAGGTCGATCGCGACTACGTGTTCCTGCTCAACGCCTACGACGTCGAACCCGGCAGTTACACGCCGAAA
>NZ_JAUYNP010000130.1 GCF_030696055.1 Pseudomonas sp.
CCAGGCGGTCGTCGGCGCTGCGCTGGCCGTAGGTGACCTGGCGGCTGTTCTCGCTAAAGGCCTGGCCGCGTTCCAGGCCGATGTCGGCCCAGACCTCAGGGGGCAGCGGCTCGGTGGCCACCAGCAGGCTCTGCACCGACAACTGGTGGCGGCCCAGGGGCGGCAGGCTGGCGGCGTAGCCTTCCACTGCGGGCACTATCCAGTCGGCGCGCACGCTGGCCTGGGCGGTGCGCAGCAGGCTGGGGCGCCAATCGATCACCGGGCTCCGTTCATACAACTCGACGCCCATGGCCGCCACGCAGCGCGCCAGGCCGCGCACCAGTTTGGCCGGCTGGATGGTGGCGCAGTGCGGGCTGTGGATGGCGCCATAGGCATTGGCCAGCTGGAGTTGCTTGCCCAGATCGAAGGGGGTTAGCCAGCGGTAATCCTGTTCATCCAGACCTTGGGCGCGCAGGGCGGCCAGGTGCTCGCGCAGGCTGCTCAGTTGCTCGGGGTAGCGCGCCGCGCAATAGAGCACGCCGGCCTTGCGGTAATCGCAGGCGATGCCTTCCGCCGCGAGCACCCGCGCCACTTCATCGGGAATGCCATGCAGCAGCCGATAGGCGGCGTGGCGCTGCTCACTGGGCAGGCCGGCGAGCAGGCGGTCTTCGCCGAGCAGGTTGCCCATCAGCCAGCCGCCGTTGCGCCCGGAGGCGCCGAAGCCGGCGGTCTCGGCTTCGAGTATGGCGATGCGCAGCTGCGGCGCCTGGCGTTTCAGGTAGTAGGCCGTCCACAGGCCGGTATAGCCGGCGCCGATAATCGCCACATCGACCTGCAGGTCATGCTCCAGGCTGGGGCGGGGCGAGAGGGGCTCGTCCAGCTGGTCCATCCACAGGCTGATAGTGCGCCAGGGGGTCATTGTGCTGCTCCGGCAGGCTGTTGTGGGCGCAGACTAGTCGGTGCCGCTGGGCTTGTCTTGCGTGCGGGCGCGCAAGGAACGTTGCTTGAGGTAGGCCTTGGGCGACTGGCCGGTGTGCCGGCGAAAGCAGTTGTAGAAGGCCGAGAGCGAATTGAAGCCGGCGGCGAAGGCCAGTTCGTCGATGCGCTGCAGGTCGCTGCTGGGCTCCAGTTCGGCGAGCAGATGCTGCAGGCGCTGCTGGTTGATATAGCGGTAGAAGCTCTGCCCGAGCACCTGGTTGAGCAGGTGGGAGATCTGGTTGCGGCTATAGCCCGTGGCGGCGGCCACCTGTTGCAGATTGAGCTGCGGGTCGAGGTAGGGCCTGGCGCGCCGTACGTATTGCTCCAGGTCCTGCGCCAGCAGGCCGAGCTGGCGCGCCGACAAGCCCAGGCGGCTGCTCGGCGGCCGCGCCCGGCCATCCGGCTTGTCCGTCTGGGGTTCGCGCACCAGGGTGGCGTATTCGTTGACGCGCCAGATCAGGTCGTCGCGCACCGTGATGGCTTCGCCGGTGCGGAACGACACCAGGCCGGCGCTGCCGTGCAGGCAGAAGCGGTACTGGATAAAGGCGCTGTGGCCGTCGACGCGAATCCGGTCGCTGTGCTCCAGGGCTTCATCGGCCTGGCGCGGCAGGTTGGCGCGCACATAGTCGCGCAGCTCGGCCTGGCCCATGCAGCGCTGCTGGTAGAAGTCGTGGTACTGGATATCCGGGTGATACAGCGCCAGCACCGCGTCCAGGTCGCGGGCCTTCCAGCTCAGGTGGTAGCGCAGCACGGTGGCGCGGGTGCGTGCGCTCTGCGCGGCATCATCGGGGAAGGCGTCGGCCTGCATAAGCGTCTCGCTCGGGCGTGAAGGCGTCGAGAGTGCCCGATGCCGCGAGCCGGCTCAATGCCTGCGCCAGCGCTTAGTCGTGCTCACCGGGCAGATGCAGGCTGCGCTTGAGCCGGCGCATGCCCAGCCAGACCGCCGTCACGCACAGCGGCACGGCGATGCCGGTGGCCAGGGCGCTGCTGTCGATCAGCCCGAGGGCCTTGGCCGATTCCGCCAGGTATTTGCTCAGGCCCACCAGGTAATAGCTGATGGCCGCCACCGACAGGCCTTCCACCGTCTGTTGCAGGCGCAGCTGGATATGGCTGCGCTTGTTCATGGCCTGCATCAGCTGTTGGTTCTGGGTTTCGATGGTCAGGTCGATACGGGTGCGCAGCAGTTCGCTGGCGCGGTCGATGCGTCGCGCCAGGTCGCCCAGGCCCTGTTCGGCCGCCTCGCTGGTGCGCCAGGCGGGGGTCAGGCGGCGCTTGAGGAATTCGCTGAAGGTCTGCAGGCCGGGACATTCCTGCTCGCGCAGTTCGGCCAGGCGGTTGATGATCAGCTCGTGGTAGGCGCGGCTGGCGGAGAAGCGGAAGTTGTGCGCGGCGATCAGCTGTTCGACCCGTGCCGCCAGGCTGCCGAGTTCGCCAAGCAGGCGGCGCTCGTCGCCCAGGTCGCGGATCTGGTTGATCTGCAGGATGGCGGCGGCCAGCTGCTGCTCCATGCTCTTGATCTGCGGGGCTATGGCCTTGGCCTGCGGCAGCGCCAGCAACAGCATCATGCGGTAGGTTTCCATCTCCAGCAGGGTGCGCACCAGGCGCCCGCTCTGGCAGGGATTGAGGCCGCGGTTGTGGATCAGCAGGCGGCCGCTGCCATCGCTGTGGATGCGGTAGGCGCTCCACAGGCGCGCCTGGCCATCGCCGACCAGGGAGCTGATCAGGCGCTGGCCCTCGAAATGCCGGCGCATCTCATCCGGGCTCGGCTCGCTGGCGGGGGCGGCGATGATTTCCAGGTGGTTGCTGCTGATCAGGCGGCCCGGCAGTTGTTGCAGCCAGTGTTCCGGCAGCAAGGCCAGGGCATCCTGGCTAAAGGGCTGGCCCTGCACCTGCTTGCTCACCAGGGTGTAGGTGGAGAACTCGGTGTGGCGCTCCCAGCGCAGCTCGAAGCCGCCGAAGTCCTGGTAATAGCAGGAGGAGTGCGCCGAGGGCGGCAGCACCGCATGGCGTTCGCACAGGCGCAGCAGGTGCTGGTATTCGGCGTCGGCCTGTTGCGCGTCGGGCAGCAGCACCAGTTGCGCCAGGCGCGTCGGGGTCGGCAGCACCGGGAAGGGGCGGGTGTGCAGCTCGTTGAACAGCGCTTCGCGCTCCGGGTGGAAGCGCAGATCGTGCTGGCTGGTGACGTGCGGGGTGAGCGAATTCATGCGCGGCTATCGCTGGTAGTTGGCCTATCAGGCCAGTCTAGCGGCAGTCCAGCGGCGCCGGGATGTGTCGCATTGCCGCGACTCGGCTGTTTTAGGCTTTCGGCTTGTAGGCGCAATAACCCGGCCGCGGGCCGATCTTCGGGTGATTGCGGCAGGTTTCCGGGCGCTTGTCGTAGATGGTGCACAGGCGGGTCTTGCGATCCAGGTACAGGCAGTCGTTATTGCTCATGCGGGTCAGGGTGAAGATCCCCGACTTCTGGTTGAAACGCTCGACTATGCCGTCCTTCTGCAAGCGCTTGGCGATATTCTTCGGCGGCTCGCCGCGCTCGAATTCATCCACCACGCCGATGCGGATCAGGTCGTTGATGCGCACTTCCACCGGCAGGGTGCAGCAGCTGGACATGCAGCTGTGGCACATATCGGCGGTGTATTTGGCCCAGGTGTCCAGGCGGTCGAGTTCGGCGGCGGCAATCAGGTTGTTTTTCATCGGAGCGGACATGCATCGAGTGTGCGGCGGGCGATGATAGCGGCCCTGGGCCATTTGTGAATGACTATCTGCCGGCTGGTCATGTTTTTGCGCGAAGCGGCCGGGAAAATCTTTATGTGTCTGTGATAGGTCCGGCATTCGTCTCTCTGGGTATGCAGCAGACGTGCTCCTATACTGCTGCCCATTCAATCCCTGCAGCTGAGAACCTGTTTACGATCTGCTGCGCGTCGGCCATCCGGCGTTAAAAACAGCCTCGGAATGCTCATTTACAACTCGTAAACTGCGCTTCCTCGGCGTTTTGACCAGCCGGAGGCTGTTACTACGTAGCGCCTTGTCTGGCTCTAGCTCGCGAGATCGTAAACAGGTTCTGACAACAGGGCATTTGGATCTATCTGGGAGGGACGCGCGGCATGCAATGGATTTTTATGCTGGTCGGGTTGGTGCTGGGCGCCTTGGCCGATGAGTCGCTGACCGGCGCCATCCTCGGCGCACTGGTCGGCCTGGGCCTTGGTCAGGCGCTTAAGCTGCAAGGGCTGGAGCGCGAGAATGCGCTGCTGCAGGGCCAGATAAAGGCCTTTGCCCTGCGCTTCGAGCAGGGCACCGCGGCACTCTATGAGCGCCTGCGCAAGCTGGAGCAGGGCGGCGCGGCCGGCACTGCAGAGCAGCAGCCGACTGCCAGCGCGGTCGAGCAGGCGGCCGCGCCGACCCCGCCCGTAGCCGAGCCGCCGCTGCCTGCGCCGGCCATGGCCTCAATGCCTGGATCTGGGCCCGAGCCCGAACCCGAACCCGAGCTGGATTGGACCCTGGATTTCCAGTTGCCCGAGGCGGCCGAAAGCGCCGAGCCGGTTGCCGCCCGCCCGGCCTATCAGGCGCCCGAACCGACAATCACCGCCAAGCCCGCCACGCCCTGGAAACCCGCGGCGCCGCGCGAGCCGTCGTTGCTCGAGCGAGCCTTTAGCGCGGCGAAGAACTGGCTGTTCGGCGGCAATACGGTGCTGCGCGTCGGCGTGCTGCTGCTGTTTCTCGGCCTGGCCTTCCTGCTGCGCTACGCCACCGAAGGCATGGTCGTGCCGGTGCAATTGCGTTACGCCGGGGTCGCCGCCAGCGCGGTGGCCTTGCTCGGCCTGGGCTGGTGGCTGCGCCTGCGCAACCCGGCCTATGCCCTGATGCTGCAAGGCGCCGGCATCGCCGTGCTGTACCTGACGGTGTTCGCCGCCATGCGCCTGCACCCGCTGCTCGACCCGGGCATAGCCCTGGGCCTGCTGGTATTGGTCACGCTGTTTTCCGCGATCCTGGCGGTCAAGCAGGATGCCCTGGGTCTGGCGGCCGCGGCGGCGCTGGGCGGTTTTGCCGCGCCGATTCTGACGTCCACCGGCAGCGGCAACCATGTGGCGCTGTTCAGCTACTTCGCCCTGCTGAATGCCGGGATCTTCGCCATCGCCTGGTTCAAGGCCTGGCGCCCGCTCAACCTGATCGGCTTCCTCGGCACCTTCGGCATCGGCTTCGCCTGGGGCATCCGCTCCTACAAGCCCGAGCTGCTGTGGAGCACCGAGCCCTTCCTGATCCTGTTCTTCCTGATGTACGTGGCCATCGGCCTGCTGTTCGCCCGGCGCAAGCTGCGCGAGGCCCAGGACGCCCCCGCGGAGCGCAGCGAGCTGCTGCAGTGGGCGGCGCGGCAAGGCGACTATATCGACGCCACCGTGCTGTTCGGCCCGCCGCTGGTGGGCTTCGGCCTGCAGTTCGCACTGATCCGGCATATCGAGTTTGCCGCGGCCTTTAGCGCCCTGGCCCTGGGCCTGTTCTACCTGCTGTTGGCGCGGCTGCTGGCCGGGCGCACCGCGGATCGCGCCCTGCTGCTGGTGGAAACCTGCCTGGCCCTAGGCGTGGTGTTCGGCAGCCTGGCGATTCCCCTGGGCCTGGATGCGCGCTGGACCTCGGCGGCCTGGGCGGTGGAGGGGGCGGGCATCTACTGGCTGGGCTTGCGCCAGCAGCGCGGGCTGGCGCGGGCCTTCGCCCTGCTGTTGCAGTTCGGCGCGGCGCTGGCCTTCCTTATGGAGCTGGAGGGCGGTTATCTGACCCTGCTGGAAGGTGCGCCGCTGGGCGCCCTGATGCTCGGCGCGGCTTTGCTGTTCAGCTACTGGCAATTGCGCCGGAGCCCGCCCGAGGCCAGCAGCAGCTGGGAGCGGCGCGGTTTGCCGGTGCTGGCCTGCGCCGGCCTGGCCTTCGTCTATCTATTGGCGCCGCTGTGCTTCGATGCCCAGGGCACGGCCATCAGCTGGGCCGTGGCCGGTCTGCTGACCCTGTTGGTGGGCCTGCGCTTGCAGGCGCGCAGCTTCCTATTCAGCGCCTTCGCCGTGCAGCTGCTCGGCGGCCTGGTATTTATGCTGCAGATGGCCGGCGATGCGCTGACCGGCAGCGGCGGTTTT
The DNA here is from genome assembly GCF_030696055.1 of Pseudomonas sp. Classification (GTDB taxonomy): domain Bacteria; phylum Pseudomonadota; class Gammaproteobacteria; order Pseudomonadales; family Pseudomonadaceae; genus Aquipseudomonas. Next base: position 6,075 of record NZ_JAUYNP010000130.1, read on the forward strand.
GCCGCCGGCTGGCAGGGCCTGCTGACCTCCTCGCTGATCGGCCTGGGCTTGATCGCCGGCATGCTGCTGGCGGCGCGCGATCCCCAGGTGAGCGCCGATCGCCGGCTGCTGCGCGGCCTGTCGCTGGTGCTGTTGATCGGCCTGGTGTTCCTCAATCTGGCGGTGCTGTTCGTCCTGCCCTGGGCCACGGCCAGCGCGGTGTGGGGCGGCAGCGGCCTGCTGATTATCTGGCTCAGCCTGCACCTGCAGCAGCGCGCCAGCTTTGTCTTCGGCCTGCTCCTGCAAGCATTGGCAGGGCTGGTGTTTCTTAGCGTCAGCCCGCTGCTGTACGGCCAGCTCAGCAGCGAAGGCTTGCGTCCGTTGGCTCATGTGGATTTCTGGACGCCGCTGGTGCTGGGCCTCGCCGCCCTGGTCGGCGCCTGGCGCCTGCAGCAGCTGGCGCGCCGCGAAGCGCCCAGTGCCCTGGGCAATTTCAGCCTGCTCGGCCTGGCCCAGCTGCTGCTGGTATGGGGCGCGGCCTGGTGGGCCCTGGCCCTGAGCGGCGAAGTGCTGCGCTTTGTCGGGGCCGAATGGCAGACGGCCGTGTTGCTGGGCTTGGCCGCACTGAGCGTGGCGGCGGCCAGTTGGCTGGCGCCGCGCACCCGTTGGCCGGAGTTGGCGCTGCTGTGTTGCCTGCTGATCCCGCTGGCCGGCGTGGTGCTGCTGCATGCCTGGCACCTGCAGTATCACCCGGCGGCGTACTTTGGCTGGCTGGCCTGGGCGCTGCTGTTCGCCGTGCATTTCTGGTCGCTGCGCCGGCTGGCCGCGCAGCTGCCGGCCGGCGCACTGAGCGCGGCCCATGTGCTGGGTTGCTGGTTGCTGCTGGGGGTGCTGGCGCTGGAGTTGCGCTATCTGTTCTTCGCCTTGTCCGAGCATTACAACGCCTGGCGCTGGCTGGGCTGGGCGCTGCTGCCCAGCGGTTATTTATGGTTGATGTCCTTGCCGCGGCAGTGGCCTTGGCCGCTGGCGGCCTATCCACGGGAATACCGCGTGCTGGCGGCGGCGCCCCTGGCGCTGCTGATGCTCGGCTGGTTCTGGCTGGCCAACGCGGCGAGCGCCGGGGATGCCGAGCCGCTGGCCTATCTGCCATTGCTCAATCCGCTGGAACTGGGGCTGCTGTTCGCCCTGGGCGCCGTCTTCGCCTGGTCGAGTACGGGGCTGCCCGAGCTGGGCCTGGATCAGCAGCGCAGCCAGTGGCTGGCCCAGTTGCTGGCCGGGGCCTCGCTGTTCGCCCTGCTCACCGCCATGGTGATGCGCACGGCCCATCATTGGGGCGGCGTGCCCTATCAGTTGGATGCGCTGCTGGACTCGATGCTGGTGCAGGCCGGCTTGTCCATTGTCTGGACCCTGATCGCCCTGCCGCTGATGGTGCTCGGCCACCGCCGTGGCCAGCGCGAGCTATGGCTGATAGGCGCGGCCTTGATCGCCGTGGTGGTGGCCAAGTTGTTCTTCGTCGAGCTGGGCAACCGCGGTGGCCTGGAGCGCATAGTGTCCTTTATCGGGGTCGGCGTGCTGCTGCTGGTGGTCGGCTATTTCGCCCCGCTGCCGCCACGCAAGCCCGAAGCAGAGCAGGTCCAGGAGCAGTTATGAGGATGGTCAAGTTGCGTTATGTCGGTTGGGGTTTGCTCGCCGGTCTGTTGTTCAGTTCCCTTAGCCAGGCCCAGGAGCAGCTGGAGGATTACGCCGTGCAGTTGCCGCTGAGCCTCTCTGGCGAAGGCCCCTGGTATCGCCTGGAGGTGCCCATGGCCCTGCATTTCGCCGCGCGTTTCGGCGACCTGCGCGACCTGCGCGTGTTCAACGCCGAAGGTCAGGCGCTGGCCTATGCCCTGGAACCCGGGCAGAGCGAGGCGCGCGACAGCCAGCGAGAGCAGGCGGTGAAGTGGTTTCCGCTGTATGCCGAGCAGGGCGACGCCAGCGGCGTGCCCAACCTGCGGGTGCAGCGCAGCACCACGGGCACCCTGATCGAACTGCGCGACGAGCAGGGCGCTGCGGCTAAGCCGGCGCTGCTGCGCGGCTGGCTGCTGGACGCCAGTGGCATAGACGCCGCGTTGGTGCGTTTGCAACTGGACTGGGAAGGTGGCCAGGAAGGGTTTCAGCGCTTCAGCATCGAGGCCAGCGATGACCTGCAGGATTGGCAACCCTGGGGCACTGGGCAGCTGGCGCGGCTGTCGTTCGGCGGCGAGCGCATCGACCAGCAACAGGTCGAGCTGCCGGGGCGTCAGGCGCGCTACTTGCGTTTGCTCTGGCAAAGCCCGCAGCAGGCGCCGCAACTGAGCGCGGCCAGCCTGCGCAGCCGGCGCAGCGATAGCACGCCGGCGCCGCTGGTGTGGTCGCAGCCGCTGGCCGCGACGCGTAGCCCGGATGGTCACCCTCAGTGGCAGCTGCCCCTGGCCTTGCCGCTGGAACGGATCAAGGTCGAACTCAACCAGGCCAACAGCCTGGCGCCGATCCGCGTCAATGGCCGCCGCGAGGCCAAGGGGCCCTGGCAATCCCTGGCCTATGGCCTGCTGTATCGCCTGCCGGAAAATGGCGTGGAAATCCGTCAGGATGAGTTGCAGCTGCCGGGTTGGCCGGTGCAGCAGCTGCGCCTGCAGGTGGATGAGCGCGGTGGCGGTCTGGGCGAGCAGCCGCCGGCGGTGCGGGTGGCGGTGCGCGCCAGTCAGCTGGTGTTCCTGCAGCGCGGCAGCCCGCCTTATCGCCTGGCCGTGGGACGGGCGGGGGCGCAGTCGGCGGCGCTGCCGCTGACCACCCTGATTCCCGGTTATCAGCCGCAGCGCCTGCAGCAGTTGGGGCGCGCCGAGCTGTCGCCGGAGTCCGCCGCGGCGGCGTTGCCGGCCGCGGTCGCGGCCGCCGACTCGGGCTGGAAACGTTGGGGGCTGTGGGCGGTACTGCTGCTGGGGGTCGGCTTGCTGGGATTGATGGCCATCAGCCTGCTGCGCCGGCCCGCTGCCGATTGAGCCGGGCTGCTGGCCTGGCGGTATAAACAAAGCCATGGGCGAGCCGCGTAGGTTGGGTTGAGGAGCGCAGCGACGAAGCCCAACGCGATGGTTCGGGCGCATTCCTTGCCGCCCATTTGTACCTTGTTGGTCTTGTTGGGCTTCGCGCAGCTCAGCCCAACCTACGATTCGGGCCAGGGTTTGCGTGCAATCTGTAACGGCTGCATAGCCATAAATAACCCATGTTGGGTGATGACTTTTACAGTATCGTTGGCCGCTTGAATCGATCGGCGTTTGAGGTCAGGAAGGCCTTTGCGTATTTCTATCTCGACCATGGTGCGGGCACTGTCCGCCAGCGTTTCTGGGGGCCTGGCAGGTATTCTCTGCCGGCGTATTCAGCTCTCGTTTATTGCAGCGCACAGCCGATGAATGCCTGCGCTGATTCCGCCTGGGCGCTGAGTGGCCCGGTCCTGCTGACCGCCAGCGTGTGCATCGGCGTGCTGCTGCTGGCGCGCTGGGTCAAGCAGCAGCGTTACTTCCCCGGACGGGAAAGTTTTATCGTGCTGCACCTGGCCAGCCTCTGGTGGATGTTTGCCGCCAGCCTGGAAATGGCCGCGCAAGGCGCCGAGTGCAAGGTGTTCTGGGCCAGCATGGCCTGGCCGGGGATTCTCGCGGTGCCGACCTTCTGGGCGATCTTCCTCTGGCAATACGTCAACAGCGTGCGCGAGCCCTTGCCCGTGCGCAGCTCCCTGGGGCTGGTCGTGGTGCCCTTACTGATCTGGCTGATGGCCCTGAGCAACCCCTGGCATGGCCTGTTCTACGGGGCCGGCACCGCGCCGCTGACGGATGCGCCGGGCGCGCCTATCCGCTATCAGCACGGGCCGCTGTTCTACGCGGCGGCGGTCTACGTGTATTTGTTTATGGCCTTCTGCATGGGCGTGGTGCTGCGTGCGGCGCTGGTCAGCTATGGCGTGCATCGGCGCCATTACCTGGCGTTCGTGTTCGTCACGGCGGTGCCCTGGGCCGCCAATATCAGCTATGTGGTGTTCGACTGGATGCTGTTTGGCTTCGACCCGACGCCCTTCAGTTTCGCCTTCACCCTGCTGGCTTTCGCCTGGCTGATAGTCGGCGTGCGCCTGTTTGATCTGCTGCCGATCGCCCGCCACCTGTTGCTGGATGCGCTGCTCGACCCGGTGCTGGTGGTCGATGCGCGGCTGCGGGTGATCGAGGCCAACCCGGCGGCCTTGAAACTCGCCGGCCTGCCCAATGAATGGCAGGGTCGGACGCTGGCGGATTGGCCGATCCTGGGCGCGGATCTGCAGGCGTTGTTGACCCGCCAGAGCAAGGACGAACTGGAGCAGGAGCAGTTGCTGACCCTGGCCAATTCGGCGCGCTACTTCGAAGTGCGTGTCCGCGCCATCGAGCGCATTACCCACCGCGGCACCCTGGTGCTCGGGCGGATGCTCTATCTGCGCGATGTCACCCAGCGTTATCTCAGTGAGCTGAAACTGGCCGAGGCCCTGGCCATCAGCGAAGAGCGCCTGCGCACCATTTCCAACCTGCATGAGCAGCTGCAGGAACAGGCGCTGTGCGATCCCTTGACCGGTCTGTACAACCGCCGCTACCTGGATGAGTTCTTTGCCCGCGAACTGGCCCTGGCCCAGCGCGAGCACACGCCGATTGCCCTGGCGCTGATCGATCTGGATCACTTCAAGCGGCTCAACGATGAGCATGGTCACCTCGAGGGCGACGACGTGCTCAAGGGCGTGGCCGAGCATCTGCGGGACAGCCTGCGCAGCTCGGATGCGGTGTTTCGCATTGGCGGCGAAGAGTTTCTGCTGATTCTGCCGCGCGCCGATGCCCAGGAGGCGCGTCAGCGCCTGGACTGCATCTGCTGCAGCCTGGCCGCCCATCCGCTGCCCACCCGTGGCGGCGCCCGCTACGTCACCCTCTCGGCTGGGCTGGCGCTGTGGCCCGAGCAGGGCCTGGTGCTGGATGAACTGCTGCAGGTGGCCGACGCCGCGCTGTACCAGGCCAAAGACGAAGGGCGTAATAGGGTCTGCAGCCTGGCCTAAGAACCTGCCACAAGTCTGCTGCGCGTCGGCCATCCGGCGTTAAAAACAGCCTCGGAAAGCCGCTTGCGGCTAACGCGCTTTAGCGCGACCCGAAGGGCGAGTGAAACGAGTCATGCTCATTTACAACTCGTAAACTGCGCTTCCTCGGCGCTTTGACCAGCCTTCGGCTGTTACTACGTAGCGCCTTGCATGACTCTAGCTCGCGAGACTTTGAATAGGTTCTGAGCGGCTGGGCATTACTCTTTGCAGTTCCTTCTATCCAGTGCTAAGGCGCGCGGGCCGCTAAAGGGTTAAACTGCGCGCGATTTTTCTTCCTTCCCGGAGCCTTCCATGTCCCGCGTTACCCTGAGTCGCTATTTGATCGAGCAGACCCGCAGTCACAACACCCCGGCCGATCTGCGTTTCCTTATCGAAGTGGTAGCGCGCGCCTGCAAGGCGATCAGCCATCAGGTCTCCAAGGGTGCCTTGGGCGGCGTGCTGGGCAGCATGGAAACCGAGAACGTGCAGGGCGAAGTGCAGAAGAAGCTCGACGTGATCTCCAACGAAATCCTGCTCGAGGCCAACGAGTGGGGCGGCCACCTGGCCGGCATGGCGTCGGAAGAAATGGACAACGCCTACCAGATTCCCGGTCGCTACCCGAAAGGCGCCTACCTGCTGGTATTCGACCCGCTGGACGGCTCCAGCAATATCGACGTCAACGTCTCGGTCGGCACCATCTTCTCGGTGCTGCGCTGCCCGGATCGCAACGGCGAAGAGGGTGACCTGGGCGAAGAAGCCTTCCTCCAGCCGGGCACCCAGCAGGTGGCCGCCGGTTATGCCATCTACGGCCCGCAGACCATGCTGCTGCTGACCCTCGGTAATGGCGTCAAGGGCTTCACCCTGGACCGCGAGCTGGGCAGTTTCGTGATGACCCACGACAGCATCAAGGTGCCGGAATCCACCCAGGAATTCGCCATCAACATGTCCAACCAGCGTCACTGGGAAGCGCCGGTGCAGCGTTACGTCAGCGAGCTGCTGGCCGGCGAAGCCGGGCCGCTGGAAAAGAACTACAACATGCGTTGGATCGCCTCCATGGTGGCCGACGTGCACCGCATCCTCACCCGCGGCGGCGTGTTTATGTACCCGCGCGACAGCCGCGAGCCGGAGAAACCGGGCAAGTTGCGCCTGATGTACGAAGCCAATCCGATGTCGATGATCATCGAGCAGGCCGGCGGCGCGGCCACCAACGGCACCCAGCGCATTCTCGATATCCAGCCGACTTCGTTGCACCAGCGCGTGGCGGTGTTCTTGGGTTCCAAGGACGAAGTCGAGCGCGTCACCGGCTACCACCAGGCCTGAGCCATGCAGCAGCCCTGGCAGCCATTGCTCGACTGGTGGTTCGGTTCCGCCGCGACGGCTGCCGAGGTGGCGGCCGCGCGCAGTGGGCTGTGGTTCGGCAAGCGGGACAGCCAGGATAACGAGGCGCGCGAGCGCTTCGCCGCACGGGTCGAGCAGGCCCTGGCGGGCGAGCTGCAGGCTTGGCAGGTCGATGCGCAGGCCTGGCTGGCCACTATCCTGCTGCTCGACCAGCTGCCACGCATGCTCTTTCGCGACAGCCCGCGGGCCTTTGCCGGCGATCCCTTGGCCCAGCAACTGGTGCAAGCCGGTGTGGCGCGTGGCTGGGATCGGCAGCTGAGGCCGATTCAGCGGGTATTCGTCTACCTGGTGTTCGAACATGCCGAAGACCTGGCGCTGCAGGACCAGGCGCTGCGCCATTTCAGCGAGTTGTGCGCGAACGCCACGGCTAGCGAGCAGGCCCTGTTCGCCGGCTACCTCGACTATGCCGAGCGCCATCAACGGGTGATCGCCCGCTTTGGCCGCTTCCCCCATCGCAATTCGGTGCTCGGCCGCGCATCCAGCGCGGAAGAACTGCAGTTCCTGCAGGAGCCTGGCTCGCGTTTCTGAACTCCAAGCGGGCACGCCAGGCGGCGCTGTGCCAAGCTTGGCGTTCTCTTCTCTGTGGAGTCTGTGCCATGTCGTTGCGTGCTTTCGCTTTGCTGGGCTGCTGTGTATTGCTGGCCGCCTGCAGCAAGGTCAACCAGGACAATTACTCGAAACTCAAACCCGGCATGGGCAAGGCCGAAGTGGAAAGCCTGCTCGGCGGCCCCAACGAATGCGCCGGGGCCCTGGGCATGTCCAGCTGCACCTGGGGTGATGAGCAGCGTTTTATCAGCGTGCAATACGCCGGCGACAAGGTGCTGATGTTCTCCGGCAAAGGGCTGCAGTAGCCTTTAGCGTTTGGCCTTGGGGCTATGCAGGCGGATGCTCAGCCGGGTGTCTGCCGCGCCATGCTCGAACAGGCAGTCATTGGGCGCCGGCTTGCCGTTGAGCAGGGGCGGGTTGGTGGAAAAGCCCACGGGCTCCAGGGGTATACCGCGTCGCCCCTGGTCGAGGCGGCCGTTGCCATTGCTGTCCTGGAACAGCTGGATGGCGTAACGCCCAGGCGGCAGATCAGTTAAACGCAGCACACTGTCTTCGCTACTCAGCTGGCGCAGCGCCTGCGCCGGCCATGGGCCTTTCTCGGCAGGCACCAGCGCCAGGTGAATGGCGCCCTTGGCCTGTATCCCTTCGACATTGACCAGAATGTCGCCAGCCTGCGCCAGCGGGCAGCCCAATAGCAGCAATAGGCCAGCCTGATAGCCGACCTTCTTTACGGTTCGAAGAATTCTCTGTGGCATAATTCGGCCATTTGCAGGGAATAAGCAGGCAATGCGTCAGGTATTGATCGTCCATTTTTCGCAAACCGGCCAGCTAGACAGGCTGGCGCAGTCGGTGTGCGCGCCGTTGCAGCAGCACGGCGAGATCCAGCTGGACGTTCTGCCCTTGCAACCGGCGCAACCTTACCCCTTTCCCTGGCCCTTTCTCGACTTCTTTCGCATCTTCCCGGAAACCGTGCTGATGCGCCCGCAGCCCTTGCTGCCGTTGGCGGTGGATGCGCACAAGCGCTATGACCTGGTGATCCTGGCCTATCAGGTGTGGTTCCTCTCGCCCTCGCAGCCGATGACCGCCTTTCTCGCCTCACCGGAGGCGGCGCTGCTGCTCAAGGACACCCCGGTGGTGACGCTGATCGGCTGTCGCAATATGTGGCTGATGGCTCAGGAGAAACTCAAGCGGCGCCTGAGCGAGCTGGGTGCTCGGCTGGTGGACAATATCGCCCTGACCGATGCCTGTGGCACAGCGGCGAGCTTTCTGGCCACGCCGTTGTGGCTGTTTACCGGCCGGCAGAAGCCGTATAGCTGGGTGCCGCGGGCCGGTATAGACCCGGCCGAGATAGCCGCCGCCAGCCGTTTCGGCGAGGCCATGGCGCAGCGCCTGACCGCCGATGACCTGCCGATCGAGCAGCCCATGCTCAAAGGCCTGGGCGCGGTGCGTATCGACGAGAAACTGATCGCCAGCGAGAAGGTCGGCAACCGCAGCTTTCAGCTGTGGAGCCGCCTGCTCGCCGCCCTCGGCCCGCAGCAGAGCCGCCGTCGCGCCGTCGGGCTGGTGCTGTATATCCTGTTTTTGTTGTGCCTGATTGTCACGGTCGTGCCGCTCAGTGCCTTGCTGAAGAAAGTGCTGGCACCTCTGTTCAAGGAGCGAACGCAGCGTGAGAAGGCCTACTTTGCCGGCCCGTCCGGCGAGTGACGTGACCCTAGGAGTGCCCGTGGTACAACCCGTATTTATCAACCGCATCAGCGCCTTTCTGCCCCATGACCCGGTCGGCAACGAGCAGATGGAAGCGCGCCTGGGCCTGGTCGGCGGCAAGCCGTCGCGGGCGCGCAAGCTGATCCTGCGCAGCAATGGCATCCAGCAGCGCCACTATGCGATAGACCCGCACAGCGGCCAGCCGAGCATGAGCAATGCCCAGGTCAGCGCCGCGGCGATTCGCGGCCTGGTTGGCGGCGACTTCCAATTGAGCGATCTCGACTGCCTGGTGGCCGGCAGCGCCTCGCCGGACCAGGTGATGCCGGGCCATGCGGTGATGGTGCAGGGCGAGCTGGGCAATCCGCCCTGCGAAGTGGTGTCCACCGCCGGCATCTGCCTGTGCGGCATGACCGCGCTGAAATATGCCTGGATGAGCGTGGCCAGCGGCGAGAGCCGCAATGCCGTGGCCTGCGGCTCGGAGGTGGCCTCCACCCTGATGTTGGCGCGCAACTTCACCGGCGAATACGAAAGCCGCGTGGAACAGCTGGAAAACCAGCCGGAGATCGCCTTCGAGAAGGACTTCTTGCGCTGGATGCTCTCCGACGGCGCCGGCGCGGTGCTGCTGCAAGGCCAGCCGAATACCGTCGGCCTGAGCCTGCGCGTCGACTGGATCGACATCTTCTCCTTCGCCGACCAGATGCCGCCCTGCATGTACGCCGGCGCCGAGATGCAGGACGGCCAGCTGCAGGGCTGGAGCCGTTTCGACGGCGCCGAACGCAACCGCCGTTCGCTGATGGCGATCAAGCAAAACGTCAAACTGCTCAACGACAATATCGTCAAATACACGGTGGAAGAGACGCTCAAGCGCATCATGGCGCGCCGCGAGCTGAGTGCTGCGGCGATCGATTACTTCCTGCCGCATTACAGCTCGGAATTCTTCCGCGAGCGCCTGGCCGTGGGCCTGGCCAATGCCGGCCTGCCGATCCCGCAGGAGCGCTGGTTCAGCAACCTGACCCGCAAGGGCAACACCGGCGCGGCCTCGATCTTTATCATGCTCGACGAGTTGTTCCGCTCAGGCCAGCTGCGCAGCGGTCAGCGGTTGCTCTGCTATGTGCCGGAAAGCGGGCGTTTCTCCAGTGCCTTTATGCAGCTGACTGTGGTTGGCCAGGACGGTGATAAGCCATGAAACTTGACGAAGTTCCCCAGGACCAGAGTTCCACCTACGGCGGCCACAGCAAGCTGGTCTACGCGGTGGATGCCAGCGGCCAGTACCAGCGCGCGCAGAGCGATGGCTGGGAGCCGGAGGCCTTCGCCACCCAGCTGGCCGTAGCCGCCCTGCAGGAACAGGAAGCCGAGGCCCTGGCGGCCTGGCAGGCGGGCCAGCAGTCGCCGCTGAAGTGCCTGATGTACCGCTACCGCCTGGATGAGCCGGCGCTTGCGCAGATCACCGGGCTGTGGCAATGGCGGATTCGCCGGCATTTTCGCCCGAGCATTTATCGCCGCTTGTCGGCCGCCATTCTGGCGCGTTACGCCGAGGCCTTCGGCCTGCCCGCCGCACAATTGATCGCTTACCAGAAGGACCCGGTATGAGCAGCTTCGAGCAGCCTTTCCAGCACCGCCAGAGCGCCCACTGCGAGAGCGGGGTGATGGCCAGCCTGCTGACCCACGCCGGCCTGCCGATGAGCGAGCCCATGGCCTTCGGTTTGGCCTCGGGCCTGGCCTTCGCCTACCTGCCGATCGTCAAGCTCAGCGGTATGCCCTTGATCGCCTATCGCATGCCGCCCAAGCACCTGATCAAGACCCTGAGCAAGCGCCTCGGCGCGCGCCTGCACAGCCGCACCTTCGGCAACCCTGAGCAGGGCCGCCGCGAGCTGGATGCGGCGCTGGACTCCGGCCGCCTGGCCGGCCTGCAGAGCTCGGTGTTCTGGCTGCCGTACTTTCCGCCGGAGATGCGTTTTCACTTCAACGCGCACAACCTGCTGGCCTACGGCCGCGAGGGCAACGACTACCTGATCAGCGACCCGGTGTTCGAGCAACCGGTGCGCTGCGCCGCCGAGGACCTGCAGAAGGCCCGCTTCGCCAAGGGCGCGCTGGCCGCCAAGGGCCTGATGTACTGGCTCGACGAGGTGCCGCTGGAGCAGGACTGGAACAAGCTGATCCGCCAGAGCCTGCTGTCGACCACGCGCATTCTCGATGGCATGCCGCTGCCCTGGATCGGCATTCGCGGCATCCAGCATCTAGCAAAACAGATCGACAAGCTCGACCCGGCGCAGAGCAAATACAACCGCCTGTACCTGACCCATATAGTGCGCATGCAGGAAGAGATAGGCACAGGCGGCGCCGGTTTCCGCTTTATGTACGCGAGCTTTCTGCAGGAGGCCGGGGAGAAGCTTGGCGATGCCAGCTTGCAGGAGGCCTCGGTGCAATTGACGGCGATTGGCGATAACTGGCGCCAGTTCGCCTCGGCCTGCGTGCGCGCCAGCCGCAACAAGGGCGAGGCGCCGAACTTCGCCCCCATTGCGGAAAGCCTGCGCGGTATCGCCCTACAGGAACGCGGCCTGATGCAGGAGCTGGCAGCCTGGAGCAAGCGGTAGGGTGGATCGCGCTTTATCGATCCACCGATCAACGCCACAGGTGGATGAAAACAGCGTCATCCACCCTACAGACGCAGGCGCTGAACCTCGATAGCGCCGCTTAGCCCGGCAAAGTCGGCGGCTGGCGCCGCGTCTGTCGCACCTTCCAACAGCAGCGCCTGCACGCAGAAATCCCCCCGCTCATCACAGACCAGCAGCAATGCCTGCTCGGTCAGGCCGTCCTGCAGGTCCAGATTGGCCAGGGCCAGCAGGTGCGACCAGACCCCCTCGCCCGCGCCAATAAACAGATTCGGCCCTTCCATGCCCAGCTGCTGGGCGATATGAAAGCCGGCGGCATTGCTCACGCTGTTGACGAACTCGAAGGGCTTGGGCTGCTTGTGCTGCACGCATACCGCCTCCAGCAGCGCGCCCATGGTGGCCCGCGCCGGGTGAGCGGAGGCCAGGTACAGGCCGCAGCTGCTGCGCACCTGCTGTTTCAGCGGCGCGGCGGCCAGCAGGCATTGCAGAATCAGGCGGTCGATGCGCCGTGGCGGGTTGTCCAGCCATTGGCCCAGGGCCGTTTTCAGCTCTTTATCGCTGCTGGCGGCCAGGCCGCGGATCTCGCTGGCGGCTACTACCGGCATGGCTGTTCTCCCGTGTTGCAACCCTGCACAACCAGGCTGGCATTATTGCCGCCAAAGCCAAAGAAATTGGCCAGCAGCAGGCTGTCCGGGCTCAGGCTTTGTGGCTGTGCGGCCAGCGGCAGCAGAGCTTCGGCGGCGTAGTCCACGGCCGGCAACGGGCCCAGTTGCAGGCTGCGCAATAGCAGCAGGCTTTCGCTGAGGCCGCAGGCGCCCAGGGTATGGCCGAGCCAGGGCTTGAGCAGACTTAGCGCCGGCATACGTTCGCCATACAGCAGGCGCATGCCATTGCTTTCGGCCTGATCATTGGCCGTGGTGGCGGTGCCGTGCAGTTTGACCAGCTCGATTTGCTCGGCCGTGCAGCCGGCGCTGCGCAGAGCCTGCTGCATGACCCAATGGATATGACTGCCGTCCTCGCGGGTGGTGGTCAGGTTGCTGGTGTCGCAGGCGCTAAAGCCGCCCAACAGGCGCGCCAAGGGGGCTTCGCCAGGCTCAGCAGCGAGCAGCACGCAGGCATAGGCCTCACCCAGCACCAGGCCGTCGCGTTCGGGATGAAAGGGCCGGTACTGGCCGCTGGGGCTGCTCAGGGCCAGCGCGCCGAAGCCTTGCATGGCGATGGCGCTGGGCGTCTCGAAACTCAGCGCCAGGGCGCGGCGGTACTGGCCGGCGTTGATCAGCCGGGCGCCATATAGCAGGCCGTTGGCGGCACTGGTGCAGGCGGTATTCAGGGTAAAGGCAGCGGCAAAGCCCCAGCGTTGGCGCAACTGGCTGGCCAGCGAATCGAGGCTGGTCGAGTCCGCGGGACTAAAGCCTTGTTGGCTACTGGTCAGGGCTTCCAGTTCGCCGATATCCAGGCTGGTGCTGGCGACTATCAGCAGGCAGTCATCCAGGGCCTGAGCGTTCGCGCCCAGGCACTCGTCGATCAGGCGATCCAGGCGCTGCGCCAGGCTTTCGCCAGTCTGGGCTGCGTACAGATAGAGACGCGGCTCCTGCAGTTCATGCAGCTGGAACTGCCCGGCCTGCGCCTGCCTGCCCTGCTGCAGTGCCAGGGCGGCAGTGCTCAGGTCCTCGCCCAGGGCGCAGTGCAGGGCCGCGCGTTGCAGATGGACCGGGGTCACTGCTGTTGCCTGATATAGGCGGCGATGCTGGCGATGCTAGTGAGGATACGCCGGCCGTCCTTGGCCCCTTCGATGCGCACGCCGTAATGCTGTTGCAGCGCCAGGGAGACTTGCAGGGCGTCCAGGCTGTCCATCTGGATGCGGCTCTTGGGGCCGAACAGCGCCTCGTCGTCGGCGATGCTCTGCCAGTCGATATCGTCTTCCTTGTCGCACTCGCGAATCAGCAGTTGCTTGAGTTGTTGTTCTAGTAGTGAGTGGTCCATTGCGTGTGCCGTACTCGTCGAGTGAACAGAAGCAGCCCGCCTATGCCGAACAGCGCTGCAAACAGCAGCAGGCGCGCGCAGTAGGGGGCGATGTCGGCCAGCGAGCCGTGGCCCACCAGCAGGGTGAGAAAGGCGTCCAGCGCCCAGCTCATGGGGGAGATTTCCGCCAGCTGGGCCATGGCCGCGGGCATCACGCTTTTCGGCACCATGATCCCGCCAATCGCGGCGAGGAGGATATTGATGCCGCCGCCGAGCAGCAGTGCCTGCTCGCTGCTGCGCGCCAATGCGGCCAGCAGCAGGCCCAGGCTGCAGGTAGCCAGGGCGATGCTGATGGCCAATAGCGGGTAGGCCATGGCGCTGCCGGGCAGGCTCAGCGCCGGCAGGCCGAGCAGGGGCAAGCCATAGACGCCTATGCCCAACAGCAGGACAAATTGCAGCAGATTGATCGCCAAGTACGGCAGCAACTTGCTTAGCACCAGAGTGCCGAGATTCAGCCCCAGGCAGCGCAGGCGCAGCAATGTGCCGCTTTGCTGCTCGCGCTGGAAGCCGCCGGCCATGGGCAGCACCACGAAGAACATGCCGAAGATCAGCCAGGCCGGCACGCTCAGCTGGGTAGCGTTGGCGCGACCGCTAAGGTCGCCGCTGGCCAGTTGTTCCTGCTCGTCGATCTGGCTCTGGGTGCGCTGCTGCACCAGTTGTAGGCGCTGGGCGCGGCTCAGTTCGGCATCGACCACGCCGCTGTCTTCCAGATAGGCCAGCAAGCGGGTCTGCGCCAGGGCGATGCTTACCGCGCTATGCAGACGCTGGCGCGACAGCTTGTCGAACTGCGCCGGGAAACTCAGGCTGGGGCCCTGGTGCGGGCTGTCCAGCAGCTTGTTGGAGAAGTTTTTGGGCAGGCGCACGCGCGCCAGGCGTTCGTCGCTGTCACTGAGCAACTGGCTATCCGGCAGCTGGGCTTGCAGGGCCTCGCGGAAGAACTGGTTGGCGTCGTCGGCTTGCGGCGTTTCAATAATCAGGCGCAGCGCCGGCGGTTTGTCCTGCATATAGCTGGACATGGCCCCGGCCATCAGCAGCAGAAAAAGCGTCGGCATAATAAACAGTACGGCCAGCGCATGGGGGTCGCGCAGCAGCAACAGCACTTCCTTACGCAGCAATGCCCAGAGCCTCGCCCAGAGCCTCATAGCCGGCCTCCGTTAAGGCGCAGGTAGAGTTGCTCGAGCGACGGCCGGCCGAAGCGCAGCAGGTTGGGCAGACCTTCCTGGGCGGCGATAAATTCTGTGATGGCCAGCAGCTGCTGGCCGTTCAGGGCGGGAATGCGCAGGCCCTTGGGCAGGGCTTCGGCCGTCAGTTGCAGACGCGCGAGCAGGGCATCCAGGCCAACTGGTGCAGCCCCCGGCCATTCCAGCAGCAGGCCGTGGTCGTCGCCGAGCAGCTGGCGCTTGTCCAGGTCCAGGCGCACCTGGCCTTCGTGCAGCAGCAGGATGCGTTGCGCCACTCGCTCGACTTCTTCCAGATAGTGGCTGGTGTAGATCACCGCCTTGCCCTCGGCCGTCAGCTGTTCCACGGCGCCGAGCAATTGCTGGCGACTGCCGGCATCCACGCCCACCGTGGCCTCGTCGAACAGATAGAGCTCGGCCGGTTGCAGCAGGCCGATGGCGAAATTCAGTCGACGTTGTTCGCCGCCGGACAGCTGTTCGCTGCGCCGCGCCAGTTTGTCTTCCAGGGCGCAGATGGCGATGCAGTGCTGCAGACGCTGGCGCCGCTCGCTGCCGCGCAGGCGATAGAGATCGGCGAACAGCTCGAGGTTCTCGCGCACCTTGAGCCCGGCATAGAAGGCCAGTTGTTGCGGCACCAGGCCCAGGCTGGGATGGTCGCTCCAGCGCAGCTCGCCCTGTTGCAGCGCCAATACGCCGCTGAGCAACGACAGCAGGGTGGTCTTGCCGGCGCCGTTGCTGCCGAGCAGGCCCAGGCATTCGCCGGCCTGCAGCTGCAGGTTGATGCCCTGCAGTGCCGGGCGGCTTGCGCCTGGGTAGCTATAGCCGAGGTTGCACAGTTCAAGCACGGATCAGTACCAGCAGCAGTTTGCCGTCCAGCAGCAGCTGTTCTTCGGCGTGGATACTGAAGGCGTAGAGGGCGCCGGCCGGGCTCAGCACCTCTTGTTTGGCGCTGATGCGCAACGCACCCTGGCGCTGCGCCGGTTCGTGGTGCAACTGCAGCTGCGAGAGCTTGCCGACCAGGGCCATTTCAATGGCGCTGGCGTCGCCGTATAGGGCACCATGCGCGGCGCACAGCTGGGCGGCGGCCTCGAACAGCAGGCAGGGCGAGGCGTCGGGGCCAAAGGCGTCTAGATAGCTCCAGGCGCTTAGGCCCTGGATGCTCAGGCTGTCATGCGCCAGCAGGCCGTCGAGCCAGAGGGCCGAGCCTTGATGGGGCAGCAGGCTGTGCAGTTGAGTGCGATCCATTGCGGGCGGCCGATACAAAGAGGCCGGCAGTGTAACAGAGGGGCTGCAGCTCACGCAGCGCCTGGCTTTGACTGGGTATCGGGAGGCGGGGAGTGTCTATGGGCTGGTTGCAGGCTTTGGTTTTTATCGTGGGAACGCTGATTCTGCTGGCGCTGTCCTGGCAGGCGCTGCGCCGTCCGCAGTCCCACGGTTTCTACCGTTTCTTCGCCTGGGAGGCGATTCTGGCCTTGCTGGTGCTCAATGGGCCGGTCTGGTTTGTCGACCGTTTTGCCCTGCATCAGCGCCTGTCCTGGCTGCTGCTGTTCGCCTCCTTGCTGCTGCTGTTTGCCGGCCTTTATCAGTTGCGCCGTATGGGGCGGCCGGATGGGCAGCGCGCGGACGCCGAGCTGTTCGCCTTCGAGCGCACCTCGCAACTGGTCACCACGGGCATCTTTCGCCTGATCCGCCACCCGCTGTACGCCTCGCTGCTGTTGCTGGCCTGGGGCGTGGCCTGCAAGCAGCCGAATGGGGCGAGCTTGATTCTGGCGCTGCTGGCCAGCCTGGCGCTGTGGCTGACCGCCAAGCGCGACGAAGCCGAATGCCTGCTGCAGTTCGGCGAGGCCTATCGCGACTATATGGGGCGCAGCAAGATGTTTATCCCCTGGCTGTTTTAGCAGGCCGCTGAGCCGCTATTCCCAGCTCAGGCGCGCCAGCTGCCACTGATCGCCTTCCAGCCACCATTGCATTTTCACGCTGTAGTGGCGCGCGCTGTCGGGGATCAGGCCTTCGGCGCCGGCCAGGGCGACCTGGACTTCGCTGTGGCCTTTGTCGCGGTAGGTCGGGTCGATCTGACTGTCCTTGCTCAGGGCCAGCACCTTGACCTTCTTGTGCCGCATAAACAGCAACAGCATGGTGCGCTTCGCCCATTCGCGGTCGAACTCCTGCTGGGCGGTAAACTGCGGGTGCAGCTGGTCGAGCACGGCGCCGGTGTCCTTCGCTTCGAGGTTGTCCTGCAGCTGTTGCACCGCGGCTTCCAGGGCGGCTTGCGGGTCATCCTGGCCGCCGCAACCGCTGAGCAGGGCGCAAAACATCAGGAAAGCGAGGGCAAATAACCTTGTTGGCATGCTGAACTCCTGTTTCATGGTTATGATGCCCGGCAGGGCGTTAAACGGCAGCGACACGCGTAGAGCTTTCGCGCAGCAGTCGACGCTACGCATCAATTCAGGAGCATGCCATGCAGACCTTGTATCCGGAGATTAAACCCCATGCCCGCCACGAGTTGGCGGTGCAGGAACCGCATGTGCTCTATGTCGACGAGAGCGGTTCGCCGGACGGTTTGCCCGTGCTGTTTATTCATGGCGGCCCCGGCGCCGGTTGCGATGCCGCCAGCCGGCGCTACTTCGATCCCAATCTGTATCGCATCGTCACCTTCGATCAACGCGGCTGCGGCCGCTCTACGCCCCATGCCAGCCTGGAACACAACAGCACCCAGGCGCTGATCGCGGATATGGAACGTATCCGCGAACACCTGGGCATCGACAAGTGGGTGCTGTTCGGCGGCTCCTGGGGCTCGACCCTGGCCCTGGCCTACGCCCAGGCCCATCCGCAGCGGGTGCATGGCCTGATTCTGCGCGGCATCTTCCTCTGCCGCCCGCAGGAGTTTCACTGGTTCTACCAGGAAGGCGCCAGCCGCCTGTTCCCCGACTATTGGGAAGACTATCTGGCACCTATCCCGGCGGAGGAGCGCGGCGACCTGATGCAGGCCTTCTACAAACGCCTGACCGGCCCCGACCAGATCGCCCAGATGCATGCGGCCAAGGCCTGGTCGACCTGGGAAGGGCGCACCGCCACCCTGCGGCCCAATCCGCAGGTGGTCGACCGCTTTAGCGACGCCCATCGCGCCCTGTCGATCGCCCGCATCGAATGCCATTACTTCGTCAACAACGCCTTCCTCGAGCCGGATCAGCTGCTGCGCGATATGCCGAAGATCGCCCATCTGCCCGGGGTGATAGTGCATGGTCGCTACGATGTGATCTGTCCGCTGGACAACGCCTGGGCGCTGCATCAGGCCTGGCCCAACAGCGAGCTGCAGATCATCCGCGACGCCGGCCACGCGGCGGCCGAGACCGGCATAGTCGATGCCCTGGTACGCGCGGCGGATGAACTGGCCAGGCGCCTGCTCAACCTGGCTCCCGACGAAGCATGAAGGCACTGATTCAACGGGTACGCGGCGCGCGGGTGGAAGTGGCGGGCGAGACAGTCGGCGCCATCGACCAGGGCCTGCTGGCGCTGGTCGCGGTCGAGCCGCAAGACAGCCCGGCCAGCGTCGCCAAGCTGCTGCACAAGTTGCTCAACTATCGGGTGTTCGGCGATGGGTTGGGCAAGATGAACCTGTCGCTGAGCGATGTCGGCGGCGGCCTGCTGCTGGTGTCGCAATTCACCCTGGCCGCCGATACCCAGAACGGCCTGCGCCCGAGTTTCTCCAGCGCCGCGCCCCCGGCCCTGGGCGCCGAGCTGTTCGAGCTGCTGGTCGAACAGGCCCGCAGCAAACACCCACAGGTCGCCACCGGCCAGTTCGGCGCCGATATGCAGGTGCATCTGGTTAATGACGGGCCGGTGACCTTTCTCCTGCAAGTCTAAGCGCGCGGTTCACGCTGCTGCGCCAACTCCAGCCCCTGCATCTGCAACCACTCCAGCGCGTGCTCGCGTATGCGTTGCTGCTGATAGGTCAGCCAGGCCTGGCGCACCCGGGGCAGGCTTTCCAGCTGATAATCGAAGCTACGCAGTGGCTTGCGGCCGGCCAGGGCCAGGCTCAGCAGGCTATGGGCGGCTGCGTCGTGCAGGCCGAAGAGAAAGGCCTGGCGCAGGGCCAGGCGTTCCTCCAGTCCCAGGGGCTCGATGGCCAGGTAGCGGTCCGGCTGCACCTGATATTTCTCTTCGCTGCCTGGCTTGGGTTGGCCCGTGGCCAGGCTCAGCACCTCGCCTGTGTGCAGGTCGAGAAAGTGCTCGGCAGCGTCCTGGCCGAGCATCAGCTGTTCGATACGCGGCAGGTCCAGGGTGACAGGGCGCATGGTCTGCTCTCCGCATAGGCTTTGTGCTGACCATAGCGCTGCCGGCCACCCAGGTGAAGTGCGCTAGCTGCTCCGCGCCAGGGCTTCGGCGACGAAGTCGAGGCGGTCCTGGCCGAAATGCATTTCGCTGCCGACAAAGAAGGTCGGAGCACCGAAGGCGCCGCGCTTGACCGCTTCCTCGGTGTTGTCTTTCAGGCGTTGCTTGACCGCTTCGTCGTTGACCAGTTGCTCGAACTCGGCGGGGGAGAAACCGGCGGCGCTCAGCACCTCGGCCACTACCTCGGGCTTGCCGAGGTTCTTCTGCTGCACCCACAGCGCCTCGAAGATGGTCTGCACATAGGGCAGGAAGCGCTCGCTGCCGAGATAACCGGCCGCGCCGCGCATCAATACCAGGGTATTGATCGGGAAGTAGGGGTTGAAGGTCATGGCCACGCCGTAGCGTGTGGCGAAGCGCGCCAGGTCCTGCAGCATATAGCGGCCCTTGGCTGGAACGGTCACCGGCGACTGGTTGCCGCTGGCCTTGAATACGCCGCCCAGCAGCATCGGCCGCCAGACGATCTGCGCCCCGGCCTCGCTGGCAATGCGCGATAACTGGGTCCAGGCCAGGTAGCTGGCCGGGCTGCCGAAATCGAAAAAGAACTCAACGGTTTTGCTCATCTTGTTTTCCTGCTTGTTGGGGCTGGGCAATGAGTGGCACCTGGAATCTGTTTACGATCTCGCGAGCTAGAGCCAGGCAAGGCAGAAATGGCCGAGGGAGCGGAGTTTACGACTGTAAATGAGCATCCCGAGGTCATTTCTAACGCGGCATGGCCGACGCGCAGCAGATCGTAAACAGGTTCTTAGAAGGTTTCCGTCCAGGGGCGTAAATCCAGCTCATGCACCCAGCAATCGCGCGACTGGCAGTGGATCTGCCAGTAGGTCTCGGCGATATGCTCGGGGTTGAGGATGCCGTCCTGCTCCTTGCGCTGGTACAGCTCGGGGAAGGTCTCGCGGATAAAGGCGGTGTCGATGGCGCCGTCGATGATCGGGTGGGCGACATGGATGCCCTTGGGACCCAGCTCGCGGGCCATGCTCTGGGCCAGGGCGCGCAGGGCGAACTTGGCGCTGGCGAAGGCGGCGAAGTTGGCGCGCCCGCGCAGGGAGGCGGTGGCGCCGGTGAAGATGATGCTGCCCTGGCCGCGCGGCAGCATGACTTTCGCCGCTTCGCGGCCGGTGAGGAAGCCGGCCAGGGCGGCCATCTCCCAGACCTTGCGGTAGACCCGCTCGGTGGTCTCGGTGATGGAGAACTGCACGTTGGCGCCGATATTGAACACCACCGCATGCAGGGGGCCGACCTCGCGTTCGATGGAGGCGAACAGTTCGATCACCTGCTCCTCGATCCGCGCATCGCAGCCGAAGGCCCGCGCGGCGCCGCCGGCGGCCTCGATATCGGCCACCAGCTGGGTCAGCTTGTCGGCATGCCGACGCGCCACGCAGGCCACATAGCCCTCGCGGGCGAAGCGCTTGGCGATGGCGCCGCCCGTGGCGTCGCCGGCCCCTACCACCAGTATTGCTTTGCGTTCGGTCATCGCGTTCTCCGTCAGTTCTATTTTGGAACCTGGCTTGATAGTCGGTTCCATTTTGGAACCTGTCAAGCTATGGTGAGGTATAGCTGTCGGAGATTGAGCAATGCGTTGGGAAGAACTCGAGCAACAACCCTGTTCCTTGGCCCGCACCCTGTCGGTGGTCGGCGACCGCTGGACCTTGCTGGTGCTGCGGGAAAGTTTTCTCGGTATCCGTCGTTTCGACGAATTCGAGAAGCGCCTGGGCATTACCCGCCATGTACTGGCCGAGCGCCTGAAAAAGCTGGTGGAGGCCGGGGTATTGGACAAGGTGGCCTATCAGCAGCGACCGCTGCGTGAGGAGTATCGCCTGACCGCCAAGGGCCGCGATCTGTATCCGGCCATCCTGGCCCTGGTGAACTGGGGCGACCGCCATATGAGCGGCGTCGAGGGCGCGCCGATCCGGCATATCCACCGTGGCTGTGGTCAGCCGATGCATGGCGTGCTGGTCTGTTCCGACTGCGGTGAGCCGCTGGAGCCGCGGGATGTGCTGCTGGAGGAAGCGCCGGCGCTTAAGGGCCAATTGCTGCCGGGGCATTGGCACGCCCGGCAGACGCAGGATTAGAACAAGCGCGCCAGCAGGGCGGTCACCGCGGTTTCCACCCGCAGAATGCGTTCGCCCAGTTGCACCGGTTGCAGGCCGGCCTCCTGCAGCTTTTCCACTTCGTAGGGAATCCAGCCGCCTTCCGGGCCTATGGCCAGGGTCACCGGCTGGTCCACCGCGCGGGGGCAGGCCGGGTAGGCACCGGGGTGGCCGATCAGGCCCAGGGAGCCGGCGGCCAGCTGGCCGAGCCGGTCTTCGACAAAGGGCTTGAAGCGCTTCTCGATAATGATTTCCGGCAGCACTGTATCGCGGGCCTGTTCCAGGCCGAGTATCAGTTGCTCGCGGATCGCCGCCGGTTCGAGAAAGGGGGTCTGCCAGAAACTCTTCTCCACCCGGTAGCTGTTCAGCAGAATCAGCCTGGGCACGCCCATGGCGCTGACTGTCTGCAGCACGCGGCGCAGCATCTTCGGTCGCGGCAGGGCCAGCAGCAGGGTCAGCGGCAGTTTGCTCGGTGGCGGCTGGTCGAGCTGGACCGACAGTTCGGCCTGCTCGGCCTCCAGGCGTAACAGCTGGCCAGTGCCCATCCAGCCATTTAGGCGGCCGACCCGCAGGCTGTCGCCGGCTTCGGCGCGGTGCACCTCATGCAGGTGCTTGAGGCGGCGGCCGCTCAAGAGCACGCGATCAGCGGCGATAAAGTCGCCGTCTTCCAGCAGCAGCAGATTCACGGCAGCGGGGCAGGGGGCTGGTCGTTGGACTCGGGATCGGCGTCCTCGGTCTTATGTTCGTCGTGGCGTTTGATCAGGCTGCCACACAGCAGGCCGGCCTCGAACAGCAGCCACATCGGCACCGCCAGCAGGGTCTGCGAGAAGATGTCGGGCGGCGTCAGCACCATGCCGACCACGAAGCAGCCGACTATCACATAGGGCCGGCTTCTGCGCAGGGTTTCCACCTCGACTATACCCACCCAGATCAGCAGGAAGGTGGCGATGGGTATCTCGAAGGCCACGCCGAAGGCGAAGAACAGGGTCAGCACGAAGTCCAGGTATTCGTTGATGTCGGTCATCATCGCCACGCCTTCGGGGGTCACGCTGGCGAAGAAGTGGAAAATGATCGGGAACACCAGGAAATAGGCGAAAGCCATGCCGCCGTAGAACAGGAAGATGCTGGAGACCAGCAGCGGCACGGCGATGCGTTTCTCATGCTTGTACAGGCCCGGCGCGATAAAGCCCCAGACCTGCTGCAGTATCACCGGCACGCTGAGGAACAGGGCGATCCAGGCGGTGAGCTTGAACGGGGTGAGGAACGGCGAGGCGACGCCGGTGGCGATCATGGTCGCGCCTTCCGGCAGGTAGGCGCGCAGCGGTGCCGAGACTAGGGTGTAGATGTCCTGGGCAAAGTAGAACAGCCCGGCGAACAGCAGCAGCACCGCCACCACGCAGCGCAACAGACGGGTGCGCAATTCGGTCAGGTGCGATACCAGGGGCATTTCCTGATCGCTGTGCGCTAGTCGACTCATGGTTGTTGAGGTTTATCCTGGTTGGGGCCGGTGCCGGTTTCGGCAACGGAGCTTGGCTCGGCAAGGCTGCTGGCTGGCGCGGTGAGGCTCTGCTTCATGGCATTCATCTCACGTTCCAGCTGGAGAATCTGCTCGTTATGCAGCTGTCGGCGGATTTCGTCCGCACCAATTTCGCGCTCCACTTCCTGTTTAAGCGACAAGAAGCTGCGTTTTATCCGGCCGATCCACAGGCTCGCGGTGCGCACGGCACCGGGCAGGCGGTCAGGGCCGAGCACCACCAGGGCGACTACGCCCACCAGCAGCAATTCGGAAAAACCGATATCGAACATGGGCTGGACTCAGTCTTTACGGGCGGGCTCTTCGACTTTCTGCGCCTGCCCGTCAATGGTCTGCGGTTGGTTTAGCGGAGTACTCGCCTGTGCTGGCGTCTCGGTGGGCTTGGCCGCGTCTTCTTCGGTGTTCATCGCCTTGCGAAAGCCCTTGATGGTCTCGCCCAAGTCGGAGCCGAGGTTCTTCATTTTCTTGGTGCCGAACACCAGGATCACCACGATGAGAATGATGAGCCAATGTTTCCAGTCGAAAATACCCATGTACGGAAGTCCTCGTTAGGTTGATTAGTTAGCGTCGGAGCGCGCGGCTTTTTCCGCGTGTCCGGACAGGCCGAAGCGCCGGTCCAGTTCGTCCAGTACCGCCTGGGGGTGCTGGCCGAGGGCGGCGAGCATGACCAGGCTGTGGAACCACAGGTCGGCGGTTTCGTAGATCAGCTCGCTGCAATCGCCACTGGCGGCAGCGTCTTTGGCGGCCAGGATGGTTTCTACCGATTCCTCGCCGACCTTCTCCAGAATCTTGTTCAGGCCCTTGTGGTACAGGCTGGCGACATAGGAGCTGTCGGCGGCCGCGCCTTTGCGCGACTCCAGCACTTCGGCCAGGCGGTTCAGGGTGTCGGTCATGCCCGTGTCACTCATGTTTGTGTCCTGCGGCATAGATAGCGTGCGGGTCTTTCAGCACCGGGTCGACGGTCCTCCACTCGGCGTTTTCGTAGACTCGATAGAAGCAACTTTCGCGCCCGGTATGGCAAGCGATGCCGCCTAACTGCTCGACCCGCAGGATGATCACATCGGCGTCACAGTCCAGGCGCAGCTCGTGCAGCTTCTGCACATGGCCGGATTCTTCGCCCTTGCGCCACAGTTTGCCGCGCGAACGTGACCAGTAGATGGCGCGCTGCTCAGTGGCGGTGAGGGCCAGGGCTTCGCGGTTCATCCAGGCCATCATCAGCACGCGGCCGGTCTTATGGTCCTGGGCGATTGCCGGTACCAGGCCGTCGCTGTTCCAGTTGATCTCGTCGAGCCAGTCAGTCATCGCTATTTCCGCCCGCAGCGGGCTTGTTTATGGAATGCCCTAGTGTGCCAGCGCAGCCTCGTTGTGGCTATCGGCGCAGCACCAGATAGACCCCGCCGGCGAGCATCGCCCAGCTGGGCCAGACCAGCAGGCTCAAGGCCAAGCCCTGGCTGACCGCGCCACCGATCAGCACGGCGCCGAGCAGGCGTGCCGGCCAGTGCCGAGTCGGTGCGGGCTGAGCCTGGCTGGCCGGCGCTTGCTGGTTTAGCCGCTCCAGGGCATCGCGGGCAATCTGCGACAGGTGCGGCACCTGCTCGGCCTGCTGCTGCAGGTTGCGCAGCAGGTGCAGCGGGCTTACGCGTTCGCGCATCCAGCGTTCGAGGAAGGGCTGGGCGGTGCTCCACAGATCCAGGTCCGGGTACAGCTGGCGGCCCAGACCTTCGATATTCAGCAGGGTCTTCTGCAGCAAGACCAGCTGCGGCTGCACTTCCATATTGAAGCGCCGCGCGGTCTGGAACAGACGCAGCAGCAATTGGCCGAAGGAGATGTCTTTCAGCGGCTTCTCGAAGATCGGCTCGCACACGGTGCGGATCGCCGCCTCGAAATCGTTGACCTTGGTTTCTGCCGGGACCCAGCCGGAGTCGATATGCAGCTGCGCCACGCGGCGGTAATCGCGCTTGAAGAAGGCGATCAGGTTGCGCGCCAGGTAGTCCTGATCCTCGGGCGTGAGGCTGCCGATAATGCCGCAGTCGATGGCGATGTACTGCGGGTTCCACGGCGTGCG
>NZ_JAUYNP010000133.1 GCF_030696055.1 Pseudomonas sp.
GATCCATCTTGCCGACGAAGGAGCGATCGATCTTGAGGATGTCGAAGGGGAAGCGGTGCAGGTAACTGAGCGAGGAATAGCCGGTGCCGAAGTCGTCGATGCTGAGCTGGATATCCAGGCCCTTGAGCCGGGCCAGCAGCAGGTTGGCGCTGTCCGCATCGTTCATGATGGCGCTCTCGGTGATCTCCAGTTTCAGGCTGTGGTGCTCGACGCCCGAGTCCTCCAGGGTGCGGGCGATTTCCTCGAGCAAGCCTTTCTGGGCGAACTGCTTGCCCGACAGGTTGACGCTGATGCCCAGCTCGGCCTCGGCGGGAAAGCGTTGGTGCCAGGCGCGAATCTGCGTCACGGCCTGGCGTAATACCCAGAGCCCCAGCGGGATGATCAGGCCGGTGCTCTCGGCCAGGGGGATAAACAGCTCGGGCGAGATCATCCCCTGCTGCGGATGGCGCCAGCGGCACAGCGCCTCGAAGCCGGCGATGCGGGCGCTGGCCAGGTCGACTATGGGTTGGTAGTAGAGCTCGAATTCCTGGTGCTCCAGGGCGCGGCGCAAGTCGTGCTCCAGGCGCATGCGCGCCACCGCCCGCACCTGCATGGCGGAGTCGAACATCTGGTATTCGTTGCCGCCGCGTTCCTTGGCGCGGCCCAGGGCAGTCTCCGCCGCCTGCAGCAGGTCGCCGCCCTGGCACTGGTCGATGGCGGCCACGCCCATGCTGGCGGTGACGAAGAATTCCTGTTCCGCGTCGCACAGCGGCTCGGCGAAGGCTTTCTGCATGCGTTCGGCGACGCGCAGGGCGTCTTCCTGGTGTTCGAGGCTATCGATCAGCACGGCGAATTTCACCCCGCCGAGATAGGCCAGGGTGTCGGAGGGCCGGGCCTGCAGCTGCAGGCGCCGGGCCAGGCCGATCAGCAGCTGGTTGGCGGTGTGATGGCCGAGGCTCTCGTGGATCAGGTGGAAGCGATCGGGCTCGATCAACAGCAGGGCGAACAGCGTCTCCGGGTGCCGCGCGCGGCGGCTCAGGCAGCGCTCCAGGCGGTCGTCGAACAGCACGCGGTTGGGCAGGCTGGTCAGGGCATCTCTGGTCTTGCGTTCGGTCAGGTCGGTGCAGGAGCCGGCCAGGCGCAGGATGCGGCCCTGTTCGTCGCGCTTGCCCTGGCCGCGACAGAGCAGCCAGCAGCAATCGCCGGCCTGGTTATACACCCGCACCTCGACCTGGAACTGTGGCGTGCGGCCGGCCAGATGGGCCTTGAAGGCGCCCTTGAGCTTGCCCAGATCCGCCGCGTAGACCCGCGCCAGCCAGGTGTCCAGGCGCTCGGTGCGGTCATCCTGGGCATAGCCGAGGATGGCCTTGAGCCGCGGCGAGAAGTAGATGCTGCGGCTGCGCCTGTTCCAGTCCCACATGCCGTCGTTGCTGGAGTGGGCGATCAGTTGGTAGAACTCGCGGCTCTCCTCGAGGGCCTGTTCCGCGCGCTTGAAGGCCAGCTGGGTGCGCACCCGCGCCAGGGCCACGGCGAAATCGAAGGGCTTGACCAGGTAGTCGTTGGCGCCGCGGGCCAGGGCGTCGACTATCACCTCGCTCTGGCTGCGCGCGGTGACCATGATGATCGGCAAGTCGTGCAGGCTGTGCTGCTGGCGCAGGCGGTCGAGTACCTCCAGGCCGTCCATGTCGGGCATCATGATGTCCAGCAGGATCAGCTCGGGCGGCGCGGCGGCGACCAGATCCAGCGCCTCCTGGCCGCTGGCGGCGAGCTGCACTCGATAGCCGTGGTGCTGCAGGCGGCGGCTGAGGATGTCGCGGTTGGTTTCCTGGTCGTCCACCACCAGCAGGCGTGGCGACGAGTGGGGCGGGCTAGGCAGAGGCATCGTGATCCTCCTTGAGCGGCGCGGTCTCAGGGGCTGGTGGGTGGGTCGGCAGCACGGCGGGTATGCGCATCCGGAAGCAGGAGCCCTGGCCCGGCGTGCTGCTGACGTCGATAGTGCCACCCAGCAGCTCGCACAGGCCGCGGGAGATGGCCAGGCCCAGGCCAGTGCCGCCATATTTGCGGGTGATCGAGCTGTCGCCCTGGCTGAACGGCTGGAACAACCGGCTCAGCTGCGCCTCATCCATGCCGATGCCGTTGTCGCTGACGGCGAAGCATAGCCAGTCCTGGTCGGTGCCGCGTTCGCGGCGAATCTCCAGGCGCACCAGGCCGCGCTCGGTGAACTTGCAGGCGTTGCTCAGCAGGTTGTACAGGCATTGATTGAGTTTCAGCCGGTCGCTGACCAGCTCGCCGGCATCGCCTGCCAGCTGCACCTCGAGGCGGTTGCCGTTCTGTTCCGCCAGCGGGCTCAGGGTATCCAGCAGGTTGTCGACCAGTTCATCGAGGTCGATGGCCTCGGGGTCCGCGTCGACCTTGCCGGCTTCCAGCTTGGTGAAATCCAGCAGTTCGTTGATCAGTATCTGCAGGTGCTGGGCGGCGCCGTGGATCTTGCGCTGGTCCTGCAGCTGTTGCGCGAGCCCGGCACCCTGCAGATCCTCCAGGAGCATCTCGCTGTAGCTGATGACCGCGTGCAGCGGCGTGCGCAGCTCGTGGCTGACGGTGGCGATAAACTGGCTCTTGATGCGGCTGGCTTCCAGCGCCTGATCGCGGGCGGCGACCAGCTCCTGGGTGCGTTCGTGCACGCGCTGCTCCAGCGTGGCGTTGAGCTGCAGCAGCTGCTGGTTGGCCAGGTAGAGCTCCAGGCTCTTGCTTTCCAGCAGGGTCTCGGCGGCCTTGCGCGCGTTGCGTTCGCGCTGCAGTTGGCGCAGCCGAACGTCATCTTCGAGCTCGCTCATAAGCGACGGGTGAGGATAAAGCGGCTGCGGTTGTTCGCCCCGCTTTCCAGGTCCTCGCGGCGCAGCTCGATGGCTTCGCCGTAGTGCTCGATGCAGCCGAGGATCAGCCCTTCGGCCAGATCGGCGAAGGGCCGCCGCGATTGGTAGAGCATCACCAGGTTGTCCGGCCCCAGACCCTCATAGCTGAAGGACGGCAGTTCGGCGTCCGGGTAGAGCTTGCGCACTTCCACATGGATATGGTGATCGATGCTGCGCAGGAAGGCGAAGGCCGAGTCGACGCCTTCGAACAGCCTCGGGTAGCTCAGGACGAAGCGGCCGAACAGGTGCTGACCGAAGGCCTTGATCAGGTCCGGGACGGGCACCTGGGTCGCCGCGCTCAAGGCCACCACCAGCTGTACCAGCTCCTGGTGATCGTAGGTGCCCACCGCGGTATAGGCACCGTCGTTGAGCAGATGCGCCTGGCCGATGATGCGGTCCAGGGTCTGCAGGCCGAAGCGGGCTTCGACCATTTCCATAAACTCGGTGAAGACTATGCCTTTCATGCGCTGCTCCTTGCTCGGGCCGACACGTCGGCTCGGCCGCCGGTCAGTACACTATAGAACGCCGCGCAGCCGGGCGGATTCGAATCGATGTCTGGGGCATCAATGGTACAGGCCCAGCAGACGCCAGGTCTCACTCACTTTGGCCTTGGCTGGCCGGAAGGACTGATGCAAGCCCATCAGCGTTTCGCTGCTGTCGCCCATATGCCCAGCGGCTGTTGGCGCGGGGCATATGGTGGCTGACTGTGAGCCTGGGCCAGCGGCGCTGGCCGGCGGTCAACCCACCTCGGCCTTTTTGGCTATATCCCAGTTAGCTGTTGCGCGCAGCTTTTGTCGGGTGGGCGGCGCAGAGCCGGGTTGGCAAAGCAACTGCGGAATTTGCGCGCCGCATAACCCACCAAGCTGGGTAGGCTGGATGTCGCCGACCTGGTATATGCACCTAGGGTCTAGGCGACTGACCCGCAGCGGGCGGCGCAGTTGCGGATCAAGCGCCTAATAGGCTCTGCCCGCAGACCCGCAAGACCTGGGCGCTGAGCGCCCCCGAACCGGGCTGGGCGAGCCAGGCCACGGCTTCGGCGACGTCCTGGGGCAGGCCGCCCTGGCCCATGGAGTTCATCCGCCGCCCGGCCTCGCGGATGGTCAGGGGAATGGCCGCGGTCATCTGGGTTTCGATAAAGCCCGGCGCCACCGCGTTGATGCTGATGCCACGCTTGCCCAGGGTCGGCGCCCAGGCCTGGGCCAGGCCTATCACCCCGGCCTTGCTCAGCGCGTAGTTGGTCTGCCCCAGATTGCCGGCGATGCCGCTGATCGAGGCGATCAGCACCACGCGGCCGTTGTCGCGCAGCGTGCCGGCGTCCAGCAGGGCCTGGGTCAGCACTTGCGGGGCGTTGAGGTTGACGCCTATCACCGAGTTCCAGAACTCATCGCTCATCTTCGCCAATGTCTTGTCGCGGGTGATGCCGGCGTTGTGCACCAGTATATCGATGCCCTCCGGCAGGGCCGCAACCAGTTGGCTGGCGGCATCGGCGGCGCAGATATCCAGGGCCAGGCCGCGTCCGCCCAGGCGCGCGGCCAGGCTATCCAGCGCTTGCTGGGCGGGCGGCACGTCCAGCAGCACCACCTCGGCGCCGTCGCGGGCCAGGGTCTCGGCTATGGCCGCACCTATTCCCCGCGAGGCGCCGGTGACCAGCGCCTTCTTGCCGGCCAGGGGGCGGCTCCAGTCCTTGACCTGTTCGCCGCAGGCATTCAGGCGCAGCACCTGCCCTGAGACGTAGGCGCTCTTCGGCGACAGGAAGAAGCGCAGCGCGCCTTCCAGCTGCGCCTCGCCGCCCTTGCCGACATACAGCAATTGCACGCTGCCGCCGCGGCGGATTTCCTTGCCCAGGGAGCGGCTGAAGCCTTCCAGGGCACGTTGCACGCTGGCGGCGACCGGGTCTTTTAGCGACTCGGGCGCGCGCCCCAGCAGCACCACCCGTGGGCATTTGCCCAGGCCCTTAAAGGCCGGCTGGAAGAAGTCGCGCAGCTCGATCAGCTGCTCGAAGCGGCTCAGCTGGCTGGCGTCGAACACCAGGGCCTTGAGCTGGGGGCCGTGCTCGGCGGTCCAGCGCGGCAGCTCCAGTTGGCCGTCGCGCGGGGCGAACAGCGCGTCCGTGAGCCGGTTGGCAAAGCCGGCCACGGCGCTGGCCATGGGGCCGTCGCCGCCCAGCAGCAATGCACCGTCGACCGGCCGGTTGCGCCCGGCCTGCCAGCGCTCCAGGCGCAGCGGCGCCGGCAGGCCGAGGGCGCGGACCAGGCGGCGCCCGGCGGTGGAATTGGCGAAGGCGAGATAGGGATCGGACATGGAGCGGCTCCTGCGCAGGGAAAGTGCGCCCACTCTACGCAGGCCGCCGCCAGGCGCAATTGACCGCGCCGCCCGCCGCGCCGGCGAGGCGGCCAATGCCAGGCGGCAGGCATCGGCTAGCCTGTGGCCCATTCTTTCAGCCAAGGACTTCTCCATGACCCAGCCGCGCCGCGTCGCCATTATCGGCGGTAACCGCATCCCCTTCGCCCGCTCCAATACCCTCTACGCCACGGCGAGCAACCAGGAGATGCTGACCAGCGCCCTGGACGGCCTGATCGAGCGCTTCAACCTGCACGGCGAGCGCCTGGGCGAGGTGGTGGCCGGCGCGGTGCTCAAGCATTCGCGGGATTTCAACCTGACCCGCGAATGCGTGCTGGGCTCGCGCCTGGCCGCCGAGACCCCGGCCTATGACCTGCAACAGGCCTGCGGCACCGGCCTGGAGGCGGCCCTGCTGGTGGCCAACAAGATCGCCCTGGGGCAGATCGAATGCGGCATCGCCGGCGGGGT
>NZ_JAUYNP010000137.1 GCF_030696055.1 Pseudomonas sp.
CCACCGAATCCCAGACCCACCGCGAGATGGCTTCCGGCCTATCCTCGGCCGTGGGCTTCAAGAACGGCACCGATGGCGGCCTGACCGTGGCGATCAACGCCCTGCAGTCGGTATCCAGCCCGCACCGTTTCCTTGGCATCAATCAGGAAGGCGGCGTGTCCATCGTCACCACCAAGGGCAATGCCTATGGTCACGTGGTACTGCGCGGCGGCAACGGCAAGCCGAACTACGACTCGGTCAGCGTCGCCGTTTGTGAGCAGGAACTGACAAAAGCCGGCATACGGCCGAACATCATGGTCGACTGCAGCCACGCCAACTCCAACAAGGACCCGGCCCTGCAGCCGCTGGTGATGGACAACGTCGCCAACCAGATTCTCGAAGGCAACCAGTCGATCGTCGGCCTGATGGTGGAAAGCCACCTGGGTTGGGGTAATCAGTCCATTCCTAAAGACCTCAGCCAGCTCAAGTACGGCGTATCGGTGACCGATGCCTGCATCGATTGGGAAAGCACCGAGAAAACCCTGCGCAATATGCACGCCAAGCTCAAGGATGTACTGCCCAAGCGTCAGCGTGGCTAAGAGGCTTCGGCCACCTGGCTGAGCCAATAAAAAACGGGCTTATGCACTGCATAAGCCCGTTTTTTTATGGCTATGTGCCAGTTATGTGTTGCACGTAGCTTTTGTAGGGTGGGTGGCGCCGAGCAGGGGTTGAGCGGCAACTGCTGTATGGGTGCGCCACGTAACCCACCAAGTGATAATCGCCTATCACCCTTTGGTGGGTACGGCGCCAATGACTACGCAATAACAGATAGCCCGTGGCCAGGCGCCTAACCCACCCTACGAATTTTGCACAACGACTCCACTCGGCCTCCTGATGAGGCAGTTGGCGCCGTCAGTGCCATAGTGGAAAAGAGTCGTAGGATGGGTCAAGCGCAGCGCTACCCATCACGAGCAGCCCATCAGTCCTTACCCCAGTTAAGAATCGCCAAGGTCAGCAGCCCCGCGACAATCCCCCAGAAGGCCGAGCCCACCGAGAACAGGGTCATACCCGAGGCGGTCACCAGAAAGGTGATCAGCGCCGCTTCGCGCTCCTTGGGTTCGCTCATGGCCTGGGTCAGGCCGCCGATAATCGAGGCGAACAGCGCCAGGGCGGCGATGGACAGGATCAGCGCCTTGGGCAGGGCGGCGAACAGGGCCGCCAGGGTGGCGCCGAAGATCCCGGCTATGCCGTAGAACAGCCCGCACCAGATGGCGGCGGTGTAGCGTTTCTTCGGGTCCTCATGAGCCTGCGGGCCGGCGCAGATCGCCGCGCTGATGGCCGCCATATGGATGCCGTGGGAGCCGAACGGGGCCAGCAGCATCGAGGCCAGGCCGCTGGTGGTCAGCAGCGGTGAGGCCGACACCTCATAGCCGTTGGCGCGCAGCACCGCCATGCCCGGCAGGTTCTGCGAGGCCATGGCGACGACAAACAGCGGAATGCCGATGCTGATGGCCGCCGCCAGGGAGAAGCTCGGCGTGGTCCACTGCGGCGTGGCCAGTTGCAGCTGGAAATGCTCGAAATTCAGCAAACCGAATAGCCCGGCCAGCAGGGTGCCGACCAGCAGCGCAGCCAGCACCGCATAACGCGGCAGCAGGCGCTTGCCGAACAGATAGGCCAGCAGCATAGCCACGACCAGTGCAGGCTGCTGCTCGGCGGCCCCGCAGATTTCCAGACCTATCTTGAACAGCACCCCGGCCAGCAGGGCGGCGGCGATGGAGCCGGGAATACGCCGCATCAGGCGCTCGAAACTGCCGGTCAGACCGATCAGCACAATCAAGCCGGAGGCGAGGATATAGGCGCCGATCGCCTCGCCGTAGGGCACTCCCGGCAGGCTGGTGATCAGCAGAGCCGCGCCGGGGGTCGACCAGGCAATCATGATGGGCGCGCGGTAACGCAGCGACAGGCCGATACTGGTCACTGCCATGCCGATCGACAGCGCCCAGATCCACGAGGAAATCTGCCCATCGCTCAGGCCCGCCGCCTGGCCGGCCTGGAACATCAGCACCAGGGAGCTGGTATAGCCGGTGAGCATGGCAATAAAGCCGGCCGCCACCGCCGAGGTCGAGCTATCGGCCAATGGCCGTAGACGGGTTTGCGTCAGTTCCTGCATCAGAGCAGTCCAGTGTCGGCGAGGATGGGGTAGAGCGAGGCCACCAGCAGCAGCGCCATGCCGATATTGAAGGCGCGCAGTGCGCGAACGTTGTTCAGCCAGTTGCGCAGCAGGCTGCCGGCTACCGTCCACAGGCCCACGCTGGGGCAGTTGATCAGGGCGAAGAGTGCCGCAATCAGCAGCACATTGACCACGAAATTCTCCTGCGGCGTGTAGGTGGTGATGGCGCCTATGGCCATGATCCAGGCCTTGGGGTTGACCCACTGAAAGGCCGCCGCCTGCAGAAAGCTGAAAGGCTTGGCGCCGCTCTTGGCCTGGTTGTCCGGCGCGCCGGCATGGGCGATTTTCCAGGCCAGGTACAGCAGATAGGCCGCACCCAGGTAGCGCAGCAGGCTATAGAGCAGGGGAATCTGCTCGAACAGTTGGCCGAGCCCCAGACCCACGCACATCACCAGCAGCATAAAGCCCAGGCTGATGCCGAGCATATGCGGCAGGCTGCGGCGCAGACCGAAGTTCACCCCGGAGGCCAGCAGCATCATGTTGTTCGGCCCCGGGGTCACCGAGGTGACAAAGGCGAAGGCGATAAAGGCGATCAGCAGTTCAGTGGTCATGGAGCAGCACTCCTAGGGTCTGTTGCCGTTTCGTGGCGAGCCGCGTTGCCGCGCCAAATTGCGCCAGGCAAGGCGCAGGACGCCGGCAATGGTCGCTCCCTTGCCAAGTCCTGTAACACCGCCTGGCGCAATTTGCCGCGCAACCCGCAGGGCCGGGCCTGTTTTTGCGCGCTGCTGCGTTTCTCGTCGCTTATTTGGAGCAACCAAACTGCGCTCCTCGTGCCTTGCCCCGCGCAAAAACAGGCTCCGGCGCGGCCGCATCGAAACGGCAACA
The DNA here is from genome assembly GCF_030696055.1 of Pseudomonas sp. GTDB lineage: Bacteria > Pseudomonadota > Gammaproteobacteria > Pseudomonadales > Pseudomonadaceae > Aquipseudomonas. The sequence continues at coordinate 3,035 of NZ_JAUYNP010000137.1, forward strand.
GACCCTAGGCCGTGCTGCTCAGCCTAAGAGCAGACGCCGGCGGCGTCGCGGTACAGCGGGGCAGGCAAAGGGCGGAACAGTTAAGAAGTGTGTGCGCAAAATATCGGTACAGTTTTGTCGGCGCAGCAGTACAGAGCAGCTGTCACCTCAGCCGATGCTATTGCCCAGGGCCTGATTGACCTGCAGCCAGCCGTTGACCGCCTCTTCGCCCACTTCGCCGAACGCCCGTTGCAGCAGCTTGGCCTGTTCGCGGCGCAGGGCCTGTTCCAGCTTGGCGCCTTCGGCGGTAAAGCCGAGCAGGCGCTTACGCTTGTCATCTTCCGCCGTCAGGCTCTGCACCAGGCCCATTTCCAGCAATTGGCGCAGCGGCGTGTTCAGCGCCTGCTTGCTCACGCCCAGGTAGGCCAGCAGTTCCTTCATGCTCAGCCCCGGGTACTTGGCGATAAAGAACAGGATGCGGTGGTGCACCCGCGACAGGCCGCGGCGCGCCAGCATTTCATCGGCCTTGGCGGTGAACGCCTGGTAGCCGAAGAAGAAGGCCTCCATGGCGGTTTGCTGGGTCGTAACGTTTCTTAGGTCAAGCATTAAGGTCAAGCCTATTGACGTATTTGCTCTGGGTGTCGTAGTTTCGAGCAAACAGAGTTTCGGTCAAACAGTTTGACCTATTTTTATTTGCCTTTGCTACCGGTGATCACCATGGCCTTCTCCGAACGCGTTGCCCGCCTGAAAAGCTCCCTGATCCGTGAAATCCTCGCCGCGGCGCAGCGCCCTGAGGTGATGTCCTTCGCCGGTGGCCTGCCCGCCGAACCCATGCTGCCCAAGGTAGAGTGGGCCGAGATGCCGGTCAGCATGGGCCAGTACGGCATGAGCGAAGGCGAGCCGGCGCTGCGTGAAGCCATAGCCGCCGAAGCCCGTGCGCTGGGCGTGCCGTGCGAAGCCAGCCAGGTGCTGATCGTCAGCGGTTCGCAGCAGACCCTGGATTTGGCCAGCAAGCTGTTTATCGACCCGGGCACCGAAGTGCTGCTCGAAGCGCCGACCTACCTGGCCGCGCTGCAGGCCTTCCAGCTGTTCGGCGCCGACTGCATCGGCGTACCCCAGGAAGCCGACGGCCCGCAGATCGACGCCCTGCGTCAGCGTCTGGAGCAGCACAAGCCGGCCTTCGCCTACCTGATTCCGACCTTCCAGAACCCCTCGGCGGTGCGTTACAGCGAAGCCAAGCGCGACGCCGTGGCGGCCTTGCTCGACGAGTTCGGCGTGACCCTGATCGAGGACGAACCCTATCGCGAGCTGGTATTCGATGCAGGCAGTGCCACGCCCATCGTCAGCCGCCTGCAGAAGGCCAGCTGGATCTATACCGGGACAGTCTCCAAGACCTTGCTGCCGGGCCTACGCGTCGGTTACCTGATCGCCACCCCGGACCTGTTTCCCTATCTGCTGCGCCTCAAGCAATCGGCGGACCTGCACACCAACCGTATCGGCCAGTGGCAGGCCCTGCAGTGGTTGGGCAGCGAGAAATACCGTGGTCACCTGGCCGAGTTGCGCGACTTCTACCGGATTCGCCGCGACGCCATGCAGGCGGTGTTGCAGGAGCACTTCAGCGATCTGGCCGACTGGCAGATTCCCCAGGGCGGCTTGTTCTTCTGGCTGACCCTCAAGCAGCCGCTGGATACCCGCACCCTGCTGGCGCCGGCGCTGGCGCAGAATGTGGCCTTTATGCCGGGCGAGCCATTCTTTATCGATCCGGACCAGCATCCGGGGCATTTGCGCCTTAACTTCAGCCATGTCGCCCCGGAGCGCCTGGGCGAAGGCCTCAAGCGCCTGGCCGCGGTGATTCGCCAGGCGCAAAGCAACGGGCAAGCGAACTAACAGGCCGTTGAAAAATGTAGGCGAGGCAGCCGAGACAAGGCAAAAACAGGCGAGAAAGCGGAGTTTACAGCTGTAAATGAGCATTTCGAGCCTGTTTTTAACGCCGTATCGGCAACGCAGGTAGTTTTTCAACGGCCTGCTAAGGCAAACGATTTAACAACTTCAAAGGAGGGAGGCTGTATGTACAAGGTCTATGGCGACTACCGTTCGGGCAACTGCTACAAGGTCAAGCTGATGCTGCATCTGCTGGGCAAGGAGTACCAGTGGATTCCCATCGATATCCTCAAGGGCGAGACACAGAGCGAAGCCTTCCTGGCCAAGAACCCCAACGGCAAGATCCCGGTGCTGGAGCTGGAAGACGGCACCTGTCTGTGGGAGTCCAACGCCATCCTCAATTTCCTCGCCGATGGCAGCGAGTTTCTGCCCAGCGAGCCGCGCCTGCGTACCCAGGTGCTGCAGTGGCAGTTCTTCGAGCAATACAGCCACGAGCCCTATGTCGCGGTGGCGCGTTTTATCCAGCTGTATCAGGGCCTGCCGGAAGCGCGCCGCGCGGAATACGAGGAGTGCCATGTGCGCGGGCACAAGGCGCTCAAGGTGATGGAGAAACAACTGCAGCGCACTTCCTACCTGGTCGGCGAACAGTACTCTATTGCCGATATCGCCCTGTACGCCTACACCCATGTGGCCGATGAAGGCGGCTTCGACCTCAGCGACTACCCGGCCATCCGCGGCTGGCTGGACCGCGTGGCCAGTCACCCGCGGCATGTGGGCATGCTGGATTAAGCAGCGTGCTGCTGAGCGCTTACCGAAGGTGCCGTTCCAGTGGCGTGTTGCAGTCAAATCCTGGCGCCGAATCCTAGGTTGGGCTGAGCTTGCGAAGCCCAACAAGACAGGCATCGATAAGTGTGTACGCGTCATTGCTGTTGGGCTTCATCGCTACGCGCCTCAACCCAACCCAACCTACTCGATCACTTGCGCAAGTTTCAGCGCGTTGTGATTGCCAGTGTTTGTAAAAAAACACTTATCATTCAACGATCTATCTTGAAGACTGGGTCGCCGAATGCTGTCTGCCGTCGAGCGCTACAAGCGGCTAATTTCCGGCGCCTTGGCGCGTTACTTTCCGCATACCACGGCCTATCTGCGCGCCGAGCGCGAGGCGACGGTGCAGAAAAAAGTGTCTGGAGCACTTTTTAACGTCGCGCAGCAACGGCCCGCAGGGTGGCCGCCAGGGATGGCAGGCCATAAAAAGCCCGTAGTGCGCTCCAACAAGGGCGCGGCTACAGCCCGCAAAACCAAAGCAAGCACTGCCAAGCAGCCGGCCAAGCCCCGCGCCAAAGCCGCTAGGGCAACTAATCAGGGGATTTACGGGCCTGGCCTGATGGCGGTCGAGGCCGCGCAGATCCAGGCCATGCGCGCTCAGGTATCGCAGGCGGTGGCGGCCGGGGTGATCAGCGCACCGTCGGAAGAACAGTGGGCGATGATCCTCGGCAGCCATCCACTGACCCGCATCTTCGCCGGGGCCGGCTCGGGCAAGTCCACCACCCTGGTGCTGCGCCTGGTGTTTATGCTCTGCCATCTGGGCATCCAGCCGGATCGGCTGACGGTGATTTCCTTTACCAACGCCTCCTGCGCACAGCTGCGTGAGCAACTGCTCAAGGTGCTGGTTTTTTTCCACTATCCTTTCGACGCCGCCCAGGCTCGCCAGTGCGTGCGCACCTTCCATTCGGCCATGGGTCTGATGGCCAAGGCGCTGCTGAATAACCCGCGCTGGTTCGAGCAACTGGACGACAAGGATGCCGCCAACCGCGAGCTGGATAACCCACTGACCGCCGCGCGCCTGCGCCCGGCTCAGCAGCGCCTGCTCAAACAGGCCTACCAGCAGTGCTATGCCGAGGAACCGGGCTTTCGCGAACGGGTACACCGCCTGCTGGGGCTGCCGCTGCCGGCCAGCGACGGCACGCGCGTGCCCAAGGCGCCCCTGGATGGCTTCAAACTCAAGGGCGAATTCAGCGCCGTGCCGCTGTATGAGGCCTTCTATGCCCAGGCCGGTTTTATCGAAAGCATCGGCATTTGCATCGAACAGATCCAGGTTCCAGCGCTGTCCTGTTCCACCCAGGAGCGCTGCTTTATCGAAGCCCTGCTGCTGTTCTGCAAAGCCTTCGAGTGCTGCCTGCACGAGCAGGGGTTGATGACCTTTAACGCCGCCTTCCAGCAGCTTACCGAGCGGTTGAACGCCGGCGGGCAGGGCGTCTCGGCCGAGGTGCTAAAGCCATTCAGTCATCTGCTGATCGACGAGTTTCAGGATATCTCCCCGCAGATAGTCCAGTGGCTGCAAGCCGTGCAGCGCGCCCAGGCAGGCCAGGGCGAGGCGGTCAGCCTGATGGCCATAGGCGACGACTGGCAATCCATCTACGGCTGGCGCGGCAGCTCGCCGGAACTGTTTATCGACTTCGACCGGCACTTCCCCGGCAAGGGCCGGGCGAAGCACAGCGCGGTGCTGACCCTGGCCACCAACTACCGCTCGATCGAGCCGATTATCCGCGACGGCGAGGCGGTGCTTAGCGGGGTTATCTACAAACAGGGAAAAACCAGCCAGGCCTGCAAAGCCACGCAGCCGGGGGATCATGGCGTGCGGCTGATCCAAGGCTTCGACAGCAAGGCCCGGCTGCCCGAGCTGCTCAAGGAAGTCCAGGCCCAGTGCGCGCATGTGGCCAAGCGGCAAAGCGCCGAGCGCACGGCGGTGCTGCTGCTCAGCCGACGCAACGAACCCTTGCAGGCTATTCAGGCCCAGCTGGATAAGAAATTACCGGTCAAGACCTACACCATCCACCGCGCCAAGGGCCTGCAAGCCGAGGTGGCAATCATCCTCGACGACTGCATGCCGCCGGAACCCCACCCGCTGCGCAATGCGCTCTACGCCTATTGCGGCTTCTTCAGCAACAGCTACGACCAGGCCATGCGGGATGAAAGCCTGCGCCTGGCCTATGTGGCGATCACCCGCGGCGTCAGCCGGGTGCTCTGGTACTGCCACAAGACCCAGGGCGCGACGCGGCTATTGGCGGGGCGCAGCAGGCAGTAGGGCGGCTCTCTGCGCCCGCTCGGGCCTGGCGTCGAGCGCGGTTATGGCCAGGCTGTCAGCGCTGCGCGCGCAGCAGGCCTTAAGTGAGGCGGGCCCGCTGCAAGCGCAAGGCATTGAACACCACCGAGGCGGAACTGACGCTCATGGCCAAGGCGGCAATCATGGGGGAGAGCAGGTGCCCGCTGAGTGGGTACAGCAAGCCAGCGGCGAGCGGAATGCCCATGGCGTTGTAGATCAAGGCAAAACCGAGGTTCTGCCGCATATTGCGCACGCTGGCCACGGACAGGCTGCGCGCGCGCAGAATCGCCAGCAAGTCGCCCTTGACCAGGGTGACCTGGGCGCTGTTGATCGCGACGTCGGTGCCGGTACCCATGGCAATGCCAACGTCGGCGCGGGCCAACGCCGGCGCATCGTTGATGCCATCACCGGCCATGGCGACCTTGCGTCCGGCGCCTTGCAGTTCGGCGACCAGGCGTTCCTTGTCCTGGGGTTTAACCTCGCCATGCACCTCGCCGATGCCGAGCTGCTTGGCGACTGCGCGCGCGGTGCCGAGGCCATCGCCGGTGGCCATGATGATCCTGATCCCCGCGCTTTGTAGCCTGCTTACGGCCTCCAGGGCGGTGCTTTTGATTGGATCGGACACCGCGAGCAGACCGGTCAGCACGCCATCGACCGCCAGGTAAATGATGCTGATGCCATCCAGGCGTAGCTGTTCGGCGCGCGGTTTAAGGGCGCCAAGGTCCACGCCCGCATCGTCCATCAGGCTGGTATTGCCGAGCAGCAGCTGTTGGCCCGCCAACCGGCCGCTGACGCCAATCCCCGAGGCCGATTCGAATGCCTCGGGCTTGCCCAGCGACAGCCCGCTCGCCAGGGCCCGCTCGACTATGGCGTGGGCCAGCGGGTGCTCGCTGCCTTGGTCGAGGCTGGCCGCCAGGCGCAGCACCTCATCGGTCGTCACCCCTGGACAGGCCTCTACGCTATGAAAAACCGGATGCCCTGCGGTGAGGGTACCGGTCTTGTCGACTATCAAGGTGTCGATCTTGCACAGGTTTTCGATGGCGCTGGCGTCTCTGAACAGCACGCCACTGCCGGCGGCCTTGCCGGTGGCGACCATCACCGACATCGGCGTGGCCAGCCCCAGCGCGCAGGGGCAGGCGATAATCAGCACCGCCACCGCGTTGATCAGGCCGAACACCCAGCTCGGCTCGGGCCCGAACAGCCCCCAACCGAGCAAGGTGAGCAAGGCGATGATGATCACGCCTACGACGAAGTAACCGGCGATGGCGTCGGCCATCCGCTGCATGGGCGCTTTCGAGCGCTGCGCCTGGGCGACCATCTGCACTATCTGCGCGAGCAGGGTGTCGCTACCGACCTTCTGCGCCAGCATCAGCAGGCTGCCGTGGGTATTGAGGGTGGCGCCTATCAGGCTTGCGCCCGGCTTTTTCAGCACCGGCATCGGCTCGCCGGTCAGCATGGACTCATCGACGGCGCTTTCGCCTTCCAGGACGCTGCCATCCACCGGCACCTTTTCCCCGGGGCGCACGCGCAAGTGGTCGCCCAGGTGGACATGGCTCAGGGGAATGTCCTCCTCCAGGCCATCGGCATTGATGCGTCGCGCGGTTTTCGGCGCCAGGCCGAGCAAGGACTTGATGGCGGCAGAAGTCTGCGAGCGGGCTTTTAATTCGAGCATTTGCCCCAGCAGGGTCAGGGAGATGATCACCGCCGCCGCTTCGTAGTACACGCCGATGCGGCCGTCCTGGATAAAGCTGGTTGGAAACACATCGGGAACCAGGGTCGCGGCAAGGCTGTAGAGATAGGCCGCCGCGGTACCCAGGCCGATCAGGGTCCACATATTCGGGCTGCGCTGAATCACCGAGCGCACGCCGCGCACATAGAAAGGCCAGCCGGCCCAGAGCACGACCGGGGTGGCGAGCGCCAGTTCGGCCCAGTTCTGCGTGGCACCGTGCAACAGGTTCAGGGCATGCCCGCCCATGGCCAGCAGGGTGACGATCAGCGTCAGCGGCAGGCTGTACCAGAAGCGCCGGCTGAAGTCCCGCAGTTCGGGGTTCTGCTCTTCCTCCAGTGCAGGCAGTAGCGGCTCCAGGGTCATGCCGCACTTGGGGCATGTGCCGGGGCCGCGCTGGCGGATTTCCGGGTGCATCGGGCAGCTGTACTCAGTCGCGCTAGTCGCCGGCTCGGGTGCCGGTGCACTCGGGGCCGCGGCTGGGCGGTAGCGCTCGGGCGCGGCCTTGAACTTGAGCTGGCACTTCTCGCTGCAGAAGTGCCAGGTTTGCCCCGCGTACTCTGCGTAAAACGGACTATCCGCAGTGACCGGCATAGCGCACACCGGGTCCTGCATGGCGAGCGCTGCTGTGGCGGGTAGCGGCTGGTCATGCGGATGTGCATGGCTGTGCATGAGTCAGCTCCTGTCGCCATCCCGGGGTGGCTGCCCGGCGTCGCGATGCTGATGCTGGCCGCCGTGGTGATGGCCAAACAGGTGCATCAGCGGACACAACAGGAGAATCAGATAGGGCAGTAGTTGGGAGATATGGCCGTAATGCTCGCGGGCCAGATAGAACAGGCCGATAACCAACAGCATGCCGATAGCGATGCCCACCTTGCTCTTCCAAAACGCAGGAGGTGATTCAACCGAGTGAGGTGAGTTCAGCATGCTTCTGTGCTCCTAAGTTGCAGTGAGTCTAGGCAGCCCGTGGCCCTTGGCGGGAGCAAGGTTGAACCGCTATCCCGCCAAGCCGTTGCGGCCACGGACAGGCCGTTTTTTACTGGCCCACGGGCATATCCATCATCATCTTCGACTGCTGATCCATCATCTTCATCATCATGTTCATCATCTGCATGCCCGAGCCGTCCTTGCCGCCAGACATGCCCATGCCCATCCCCATGCCTGGGCAGTCTTTCTGCAGCATGCCCAGGCCATCCTTCATCGCGGCCATGCCTTCCTGCATGGCCGCCTGACGCTCGGTCGGGGTCTTGGCGGCGGCTATCTTGTCGTGGGCCGCCTGCATTTTCTCCATCTGCTCGCTTATGCCCTGATCCTGCATGGGCATCGTTTGGGATGTTGCCTGAGCCGGTGCCGCAGGCGCCTGTTCGGGGTGGTGTTCCTCGGCGGCCGAGGCCATCAGTGCGCTGCTGACTAACAGGCTGGCGAGAATAGATTTCAGTGGCATATGCATGGAAATCTCCGGGTAGTAATAGTGGGACCCTGGAAACGCGTCGAAGGGGCGTGGTTGAACAGGGCGGCCGCGTGCCACCAGTCTAGACAACGCCGCGGGCACGGGTGTTGACCTCAATCAAGGAAACCCCATGCCCGCGCCGCAGGCGCGCCAGCTCTGGGCTAGTTGTGTTCGCCCCCGCGTACGGGGAGGTGCCGCCGACGCATCAAGCGATAGGCCGCCGGAATCACGAACAGCGACAGCAGGGGCGCGGTGAGCATGCCGCCGACCATGGGCGCGGCGATGCGGCTCATCACCTCGCTGCCGGTGCCGCCGCCCAACAGGATCGGCAGCAGACCGGCGATGATCACCGCCACCGTCATGGCCTTGGGCCGCACGCGTTGCACCGCGCCTTCGCGAATCGCCTCGAGCAGTGCGCGCTCGGTGCCGCTGCCGCCGTTTTCCCGTTCGGTCCAGGCGTTCTTCAGGTACAGCAGCATGATCACGCCGAACTCCGCCGCCACCCCGGCCAGGGCGATAAAGCCGACGCCGGTGGCCACCGACAGGTTGAAGCCCAGCAGGTAGAGGAACCACACTCCGCCGGTCAGGGCGAACGGCAGGGTGGCCATGATCAGCAAGGCCTCGTCGAAGCGGGCGAAGGTCAAATAGAGCAGCACGAAGATGATCAGCAGGGTGGCCGGCACCACCAGCTTGAGCCGGGCGTTGGCCCGTTCGAGAAACTCGAACTGCCCCGAGTAGCTCAGGCTTATGCCCGGTTGCAGTTGCACCTGATCCTTGATGGCGCTGCGCAGGTCGCCGACCACCGAGGCCAGGTCGCGCCCGCGCACGTCGATATAGACCCAGCCGGAAGGCCGCGCGTTCTCGCTCTTGAGCATCGGCGGCCCATCGCTGACCCCGATCTTCGCCACTGTGCCCAGGGTGATCTGGCTACCCTGCGGGGTGTAGATCGGCAGTTGCTCCAGGGCGCCGAGCGAGTCGCGCCATTCGCGCGGGTAGCGCAGGCTGATGGGGAAGCGCGCCAGGCCCTCGATGGTCTCGCCGATATTTTCCCCGCCTATGGCGCCGGCCACTATCGACTGCACATCGGCGATGTTCAGCCCGTAACGCGCGGCGGCCTGGCGGTCGATGTCCACATCGATATAGCGCCCGCCGGTCAGGCGTTCGGCCAGCGCCGAACTGACCCCGGGTACGCTCTTGGCCACCCGCTCGACCGCCTGGGTCACCTGGTCGATCTGCGTCAGGTTGGTGCCGGCGACCTTGACCCCGATCGGGCTCTTGATCCCGGTGGCGAGCATGTCGATGCGGTTGCGGATCGGCGGAATCCAGATATTGGTCAGCCCCGGCACCCGTACCACCCGGTCCAGTTCCTCCACCAGCTTCTCAGGCGTCATGCCGGGGCGCCACTCATCGCGCGGCTTGAACTGGATGGTGCTCTCGAACATCTCCAGCGGCGCCGGGTCGGTGGCGGTTTCGGCGCGGCCGGCCTTGCCGAACACGTGCACGACCTCGGGCACCGACTTGATCAGACGGTCGGTCTGCTGCAGCAACTGCGCGGCCTTCTGCGACGATAGCCCGGGCAGGGCCGAGGGCATATAGAGCAGGTCGCCCTCGTCCAGCGGCGGCAGGAACTCGCCGCCCAGCCGGGAGATCGGCCACAGCGCGCTGAGAAACACCAGCAGCGCCACCGCCAGGGTGACCTTCGGGTGGCGCAGCACCACGTCCAGGGCCGGCTGGTAGAGGCGGATCAGCCAACGGTTCAGCGGGTTGTGCGCCTCGTCGGGAAGGCGCCCGCGAATCCAGTAGCCCATCAGCACCGGCACCAGGGTCACCGACAGCCCGGCAGCGGCGGCCATGGCATAGGTCTTGGTGAAGGCCAGCGGGCCGAACAATCGGCCCTCCTGCGCCTGGAGGGTGAACACCGGGATAAACGACAGGGTGATGATCAACAGGCAGAAGAATAGCGCCGGGCCGACTTCCACCGCGGCGTCGGTCATCACATGCCAGTGATGCTCGCCCTGCAATTCTTCCCCGGGATGGGCCGCGCGCCAGGCCTCGACCTTCTTGTGGGCGTTCTCGATCATCACCACCGCGGCATCCACCATGGCGCCGATGGCGATGGCGATACCGCCGAGGGACATGAGGTTGGCGTTGATCCCCTGGTGGCGCATGACGATAAAGGCGATCAGCACGCCGATCGGCAGGGAGACTATGGCCACCATGGAGGAACGCAGGTGCCAGAGAAACACCGCGCAGACCAGCGCGACCACGATAAATTCCTCGATCAGCTTGTGGCTGAGGTTCTCCACCGCGCGGTCGATCAGCTTGCTGCGGTCGTAGGTGGTGACTATCTCCACCCCGGCTGGCAGGCTCTTCTTCAGCTCGTCGAGCTTGGCCTTGACCGCGGCTATGGTCTCGCGGGCGTTCTTGCCGCTGCGCAGTATCACCACGCCGCCGACCGTCTCGCCTTCGCCGTCCAGCTCGGTGATGCCGCGGCGCATTTCCGGGCCCAGCTGGATGGTCGCCACCTCGCCGAGGGTCACAGGCGTGCCGCCGGCAACGAGCTTGAGGGGAATGGCGCGGAAGTCATTCAGGGTCTTCAGGTAGCCGGAGGCGCGCACCATAAATTCGGTCTCCGCCATTTCCAGCACGGCGCCGCCGGTTTCCTGGTTGGCCCGGCCGACGGCCTCGATCACCTCGGCCTGGGTGATGCCCAGGCCGGCCAGCTTGATCGGGTCGAGCAGCACCTGGTACTGCTTGACCATGCCGCCGACGGTCGCCACTTCCGCGACGTTGGCCAGGGTCTTCAACTCGAACTTGAGGAACCAGTCCTGCAGCGCGCGCAGCTGCGATAAGTCATGCCCGCCGCTGCGATCCACCAGGGCGTACTGGTAGATCCAGCCCACCCCGGTGGCGTCCGGCCCGAGGGCGGGCTTGGCCGTGGCTGGCAGGCGTCCTTGGAGCTGACTGAGGTACTCCAGCACCCGCGAGCGCGCCCAGTAGAGGTCGGTGCCGTCCTCGAACAGCACGTAGACGAAGCTGTCGCCGAAGAAGGAAAAGCCGCGCACCGTCTTCGCCCCCGGCACCGAGAGCATGGTGGTGGTCAGCGGATAGGTGACCTGGTTCTCGACTATCTGCGGCGCCTGGCCGGGATAGGGGGT
>NZ_JAUYNP010000140.1 GCF_030696055.1 Pseudomonas sp.
TGAGCCAGTTCCGGGTGTTGCTGCAGCGTCTGGTTGAACAGTTCGACCCAGTGAGTGCTGAACTGGCGCCCGGCCAGGCCGTTGATTTCCAGGATGGCGCGCAGCAGCGGGCGCTTGTTCAGGGTTTGGTGGGCGCGCTCATGGGTGCGGGCGTCGAAGGTGTCGACGATATTGATGATCAGGGCGCCGGGGCTGGTTTCAGCCTCCTTCAAGCCTTTGGGGTAGCCGCTGCCATCGGCGTGTTCTTGATGTTGCAGGGTTATTTCCGCGGCGGCGTCCCATCTGGGCATGCGCTTGAGCAGGTCGTAAGCGAGGCGGGGATGCGATTGCATTTGCCGGCGCTCTTCGCGGTTGTAGTGTGCTTCCTTGTGCAGCAGTTCCAGGGGCAGGAAGGCCATGCCGAGATCATGCAGGCAGATGGCGGCGGCCAGTTGCGCGGGCTGTTCCGGGCTGCCGCCCAGCTGATTGATCGCGAGAGCCAGGTCCAGCTGGCGCAGGCCGCGACCCTGCCAGTAATGTGAGCGACGCTCGCTGGCCTGCATTAACTCGATAAAGAACAGCAAGTCGGCATCGGGTTGGATGCCATGGCGTCTGAGTAGATCGGCGGCGGCGGGTTCATCGACGGCAATGGCCTTGGTCGGGCGTGAGCTGGGGTCGAGTTGTTGCAGCAGGGCGCTGCGTATTTCCGTTTGCCGCGCATCCGCTGCTGTGGCTAAGGCGCTGAGTGCCTGGCCCAGGGCGCTGCTTTGCTCGGTGCTGAGGCGGGTGGGGGTGCCGCTGAGGCTGTGCTCGATCAGCTCTTTGAGGTGGTCCAGGCTCAGCAATAAGATGTCGCCGAGCAGGCTGTCGAAGCTCAGGCGCGCTTCGCGCAGGCGGGCCAGCACATCTTCCATGGCTTGCGGGAGGGGCATCAGGTTGTTCAGGCCGATATAGCCGAGATTGCCCTTGAGCGTATGCACCAGGCGGAACAGTTCGCGCAGCCGCTCAGTGTCGGCGGGCGCTTGCTCGAGCTCGATCAGCAGTTGTTCACAGCGCTGAAACTGCTCGGCGGACTCCTGGCGAAAGTCCGCCAGCAAGTCGCTGGGGATTTCGACAAGGTTCGGCATGACCATAACCCTCTCCATTTAGCAGCGGCCAGGCAGGCCTATGCCTGAGTATAGGAAGGCTTGATAAAAGCGCGTGGGGCGGCGGCTGCAAGTGGCGGCTTAACCATATATAATCCCGCGCTTTGCCGCGTCGTGCGGGGTAGGGCCAGCAGGTGCGCGTGCGCCGCTGGTCGATAGCGCCCCCGATGGACGGCGCAATTGCAGAAAATGGCGCGTGCGCCAGCCGGCTCGACGGCTTGCCAGCCCGGCCAATAGCGTCGCAATCAGTGCGGCCCAACGAATTCAAGACTCTAGAGAAGCGATCCATGATGCGCAGCCATTATTGCGGCCAACTGAACGAGAGCCTGGACGGCCAGGAAGTCACCCTTTGCGGTTGGGTACATCGCCGTCGTGACCATGGCGGGGTAATTTTCCTCGACATCCGTGACCGTGAAGGTCTGGCCCAGGTGGTTTTCGATCCTGATCGCGCACAAACCTTCGCCACCGCCGACAAAGTGCGCAGCGAATACGTGGTCAAGATCACCGGCAAGGTGCGTCTGCGTCCGGCCGGTGCCGGCAACGCCAATATGGCATCCGGTGCCATCGAAGTGCTGGGCTATGAGCTGGAAGTGCTGAACGAGGCGGAAACCCCGCCGTTCCCGCTCAACGAGTACACCGACGTGGGCGAAGAAACCCGTCTGCGCTACCGCTTTATCGACCTGCGTCGCCCGGAAATGGCGGCCAAGTTGAGGCTGCGCTCGAACATCACCAGCAGCATCCGTCGCTACCTGGACGAGAACGGCTTCCTCGACGTGGAAACGCCGATCCTCACCCGCGCCACTCCTGAAGGCGCGCGCGACTATCTGGTGCCGAGCCGCACCCACGCCGGCAGCTTCTTCGCCCTGCCGCAGTCGCCGCAGCTGTTCAAGCAGCTGCTGATGGTGGCCGGCTTCGACCGCTACTACCAGATCGCCAAGTGCTTCCGCGACGAAGACCTGCGTGCAGACCGCCAGCCGGAATTCACCCAGATCGACATCGAGACCAGTTTCCTCGATGAAGCCGACATCATGGCCATCACCGAGAAGATGATTCGCCAGCTGTTCAAGGAAGTGCTGGACGTCGAGTTCGGTGAGCTGCCGCACATGAGCCTGGCCGAGGCCATGCGCCGCTTTGGTTCCGACAAGCCGGATCTGCGCAACCCCCTGGAGCTGGTGGATGTCGCCGATCAGCTGCAGGCGGTCGACTTCAAGGTGTTCAGCGGCCCGGCCAACGATCCGAAGTGCCGCGTTACTGCGCTGCGCGTTCCGGGCGGGGCGAGCATGCCGCGCAAGCAGATCGATGATTACACCAAGTTCGTCGGCATCTACGGCGCCAAGGGCCTGGCTTATATCAAGGTCAACGAGCGTGCCAATGGCGTCGAAGGCTTGCAGTCGCCAATCGTCAAGAACATCCCGCTGGACAACCTCAACGTGATCCTCGATCGCGTCGGCGCGGTCGATGGCGACATCGTATTCTTCGGTGCCGATAAATCGAAGATCGTCAGCGAGGCTCTGGGCGCGCTGCGCATCAAGCTGGGCCATGATCTCAGCCTGCTGACCTGCGAATGGGCACCGCTGTGGGTGGTCGACTTCCCGATGTTCGAAGAGAACGACGACGGCAGCCTGACCGCCATGCACCACCCCTTCACCGCGCCAAGCTGCAGCCCGGCCGAGCTGGAGGCCAATCCGGCCGGCGCCCTGTCGCGCGCCTACGACATGGTGCTGAACGGCACCGAGTTGGGTGGCGGCTCTATCCGTATCCACGACCGCGCCATGCAGCAGACCGTGTTCCGCGTGCTGGGCATCAGCGAAGACGAGCAGCAGGAGAAGTTCGGCTTCCTCCTCGACGCCCTCAAGTTCGGTGCGCCGCCCCATGGTGGTCTGGCCTTCGGCCTGGATCGTCTGGTGATGCTGATGACCGGCGCGCAGTCTATCCGTGAAGTGATCGCCTTCCCGAAAACCCAGAGCGCGGCCTGCGTCATGACCCAGGCGCCTGGTTTGGTGGATAACAAGGCGCTGCGTGAGCTGCATATTCGCCTGCGCGAGCAGCCCAAAGCCGAATAAGCCTTAGCGCCGACAAGGAGCCTGGATTTTCCAGGCTCCTTGGTTATGGGTGTGCCAGAACCTGATTTGACGAATTACGGAGTGAGTTATGGCCGGTCATTCCAAATGGGCCAACATCAAGCACCGCAAGGGGCGTCAAGACGCCAAGCGCGGCAAGATTTTTACCAAGATCATTCGTGAGCTGACGGTCGCCGCCAAGAGTGGCGGGCTGCCGGCGGACAACCCGCGCCTGCGCCTGGCGGTGGATAAGGCGCTGACCGCCAATATGACCCGCGACACCATAGATAGGGCCATCGCCCGTGGTGCTGGTGCGGACGAAGCCGACAATATGGTCGAGCTGAGTTATGAGGGTTATGCGCCCAATGGTGTGGCGATCTTTGTCGAGGCCATGACCGACAACCGCAACCGCACCGCGGCCGAGGTGCGCCATGCCTTTACCAAGTGTGGCGGCAACCTGGGTACCGATGGTTCGGTGGCCTATATGTTCGAGCGCAAGGGGCAGATCAGCTTCGCGCCCGGGGTCAACGAAGATGCCCTGATGGAGGCGGCGCTGGAAGCGGGCGCCGACGATATCGTCAGCGCCGATGATGGTTCGGTCGAGGTGTTTACCTCCTTTGCCGACTTCCTGGCGGTCAACGAGGCGCTGACGGCCGCGGGTTTCAAGGGCGATGAGGCCGAGGTGGCGATGATCCCGTCGATCCATGCGCCTATCACCGATCTGGAAACTGCGCAGAAGGTGATCAAGCTGATCGATATGCTGGAGGATCTCGACGACGTGCAGAACGTCTATCACAACGCCGAGATTCCCGACGAGATCATGGAGCTGCTGGGTTAAGAGCCGTGCTGTTGAACCAGCCGGAAGTTGCCGGGCCGAGCGCTCAGGTGCTTCCGGCTTTTTATGGCCTGCCATCCGTGGCAGCCACCCTTCGGGCCGTCGCTGCGCGGCGTTAAAAATTGCTCCTGGCAATTTTTCATGGCTGTTTGAGCAGTGACTATGAGGTCGGCTGCCCCTATACTCGGCAACTGGATAAATAGACAGTGTGGCGGCAGGCGGTGGTCAACACCTTGAGCGGATGGTAGGGCATGACCTTGATCCTCGGTATCGACCCCGGTTCGCGCATCACCGGCTACGGCGTGGTGCGGGATACCGGGCGCAGCTGCGAATATGTCGCTTCCGGGTGCATCCGTACGGGCAGTGGCTCCATGCCCGAGCGCCTGCAGATAGTGTTTCGCGGCGTGCGTGAGGTGATCGCGACCTATGGGCCGGTGACCATGGGCATCGAGCAGGTGTTTATGGCGCGCAATCCGGATTCGGCGCTCAAGCTCGGTCAGGCGCGGGGGGTGGCCATAGTGGCGGGGATCGAAGCGGGGCTGGATATCGCCGAATACACCGCTACCCAGGTCAAGCAGGCGATTGCCGGCACAGGCGGGGCGGATAAAGAGCAGGTGCAGATGATGGTCATGCACCTGCTCAAACTGGTGCAGAAGCCGCAGATCGACGCCTCCGACGCCCTGGCCATCGCCCTGTGTCACGCCCATCACCGGCAGAGCCTGATTCCCCATGGCCTGGTTGGGGCCAAGCGGCGCGCTGGTCGTCTTCGTTTGTAACTTTATTTAGGAATGTGGCGGTGATCGGACGTTTGCGCGGTACCTTGGCGGAGAAACACCCGCCCCATGTGATTGTCGATATAAATGGCCTGGGCTATGAGCTGGAAGTGCCCATGACCACCCTGTACCGTTTGCCTGCGCTGGGCGAGCCGCTGACCCTGCATACCCATCTGGTGGTGCGCGAGGATGCCCATCTGCTCTATGGCTTTTTCGAAAAGCGCGAGCGCGAGTTGTTTCGCGAGCTTATCCGGCTCAATGGCGTCGGCCCGAAACTGGCCTTGGCGCTGATGTCCGGGCTTGAAGTCGATGAATTGGTGCGCTGCGTGCAAGCGCAAGACACTTCGGTGCTGGTGAAAATCCCCGGTGTCGGCAAGAAAACGGCAGAACGTTTGCTGGTGGAACTCAAGGGTCGCTTCAAGGCCTGGGAAACCGTGCCGGGTATGACCGCCCTGGTGGTGGAACCCCACGCAGGTAGCGCAGTCTCAAGCGCGGAGAATGATGCGGTCAGCGCACTTATTTCTCTCGGTTACAAACCCCAGGAAGCCAGCCGCGCCGTCTCAGCCATCAAGGAAGAGGGTTTGAGTAGTGAAGATATGATTCGTCGTGCCCTGAAGGGAATGCTCTAGTGCTAGAAGCCGATCGCCTGATTACCGCCACCCCCCGCGACCGCGATGAGCAGGTGGATCGCGCCATTCGCCCGCTGAAACTGGCGGACTATATCGGCCAGCCGAGCGTGCGCGAGCAGATGGAGCTGTTTATCCTGGCCGCCCGAGGGCGCAGCGAGGCGCTCGACCATACCCTGATCTTCGGCCCGCCGGGCTTGGGCAAAACGACCCTGGCCAATATCATCGCCCAGGAAATGAATGTCTCGATCAAGAGCACCTCGGGCCCGGTGCT
>NZ_JAUYNP010000141.1 GCF_030696055.1 Pseudomonas sp.
CAGGTTGAGGTAGTTGATCAGGCCGAACTCGTTGCGCTTGGCCGCCAGGGACACGTAGTCGACCACGTAGGGCGCATCACCGACGACCTTCAGGTCCTTGTACTTGCCGGACTTGAGCGTGGCGGCGGCCACGGTATTGGTCACCACTGTGGCGTCGATATGGCCCTGGGCCACGGCGAGTATGGTGTCGTTCTGGTTCTGGTAGGCGCGGAAACTGCCGCCGCCCCAGCCCTTGACGTCCTTCTCCAGGGCGATGGCCTCGTAGGTGCCGCTGGTATTGCCCACCGGGCGTCCCTTGAGGTCGGCGTAGCCCTTGATGCCGGTGTCGGCGCGGGTCAGCACGACCATCTGGAAGGCGAAGTAGGGCATGGTCATGCCCACTGTCTTGGCCCGCTCCAGGGTGTCGGAGGTGGAGGCGACTATGACGTCGGCGCGGCCGGACACCAGGGCCGGGATGCGGTCGGGGAAGGGCGTCTCGACCACCTCGGCCTTGACCCCGAGCACGCCGGCCAGGTCGTTGCAGTAATCCACATCGAAGCCGGCCGGCTGGTTCTGCTCGTCACGGAAGCCCATGGGCGGGAAGTCCAGGGTCACGGCGCAACGCAGTTTGCCGGAGCCGATGATGTCATCGAGCTTGTCGGCATGGGCGTTGCTTATCAGGGCGCTACTCAGAAGGGCACAGGCTGCGGCGGAAATAAGCTGGGTTTTCATGGGTATCTCTCTTCTCTCATGCAGTGGGCAGATTAGGAGTGATGCTTGGGTATTACGGATTTCGTATACGATATTAGATATGCAGAGGCCGTGCCATTTCTCGGCTGAGGTCGTGCGCCGCGCCGCAGCCCGCGCGCCAAGGGGCCTCGACCGACTGCGCGGTAGAAGCGGGCGGTTAGAGCCTTGGGTGGCGGGGTGACTACGGTGTTACCTAAGGGAGCAGGCTGTGGCGAGGCTGCACAGTGCGGGTGTGTTTAGCTCTGTAAGGAGCCGCGGTACTGACTGGGCGACAGCCCGGTATGGGCCTTGAACTGGCGGCTAAAGGCGCTGTGGTCGGTGTAGCCGCAGCGCAGGGCGATCTCGGTGATGGCCAGGCCCTCGCCGAGCAGCTGGGTGGCGGCGCCGAGGCGGGCCTTGTGAATCATCTGCCGCGGGCAGAGCTGGAAGATGCGTTTGCAGTGGCGCTCCAGTTGCGCCACCGAGAGGCCGGCGATGGCGGTCAGCTGCTCCAGGCTGATGGGCTGGGCGAAGTGCTGACGGATATGCGCATCCACCGCCGCCACCTTGGGGTAGGCCGGGTGCTGGGCGTTGGCGCTGGGCAAGTCGCAGGACACCCCGGCCATGCCGATGATGGCGCCGTGGGGGTCGTGCAGCGCCAGCTTGTGGGTCAGGCACCAGCCGGGCTGGCGGCCGGGGTAGAGGTGCAGTTCCAGCTGATTGTCGAGGCGGCTGCCGGCGTCGAGCACCTGCCGGTCCTGGGCGGTATAGAGCGGACCCAGGCGGGTGGGGAAGACTTCCTCGGCGGTGTGACCGAGCAGTTGCTGCTTGTCTTTGCAGCCCAGGCGTTGCACCAGGGTCTGGTTGAGCAGCAGGTAGCGGGCCTGGCGATCCTTGATAAAGAACACCACCCCGGCCAGGGCATCCAACAGCGGCTCAATCGGCTGCAGGCTGGCCACCAGGCTGGCGATATCGGCGGCGTTGCTGCTGGGTAGCAGGTGCAGGGGATTGCTGAGGTTGGACATGGGCAGGCTCCACGGTTGCCCGCAGAATAAGGCCTGTTAGTCGATTCGATCCAGCTGCAGCAGGGTCTCGATGCGCGCTGGGCTGAAGGGTGGGCGCGGGGCAGGAGGTTGCCAGCCGAACAGCACCTGGCTGGCGGCGCCGCAGATGCGCCCTTGGCAGGCGCCCATGCCGCAGCGCTGGCCGAGCTTGGCGCTGCTCCAGTCGGCATGGCCGCAGAGGCTGGCATAGGCCACGTCTTCGCAGCGGCACACCAGGGTGTCGGGCGCGGCCAGCTGCTTGAGCGCCGGCCGCAGGGCGAAGGCGCGCTGCAAGGCGTCGGCGAACGACTGCCAGCGTCGGCGTTGTGGCCACAGGCGTTGAGCGGCCTCGCGGGTGCCGACCGCGCTATGCCCGGCGATGGCGCCTTCCACCAGGGCCAGCTCGCTGCCGCCGAAACCGGTGCACTCGCCGGCGGCATAGATGTCCGCCTGACTGCTGGCCTGCCAGGCGTCCACGGCGATGGCGTTGTCCTCGATGCGGCAACCCAGGGCCTGGCCCAGCTGACTATTGGGAATCAGGCCGAAGCCACAGGCCAGGCGTTCGCAGGCAATCTCCAGCACCTTTTTGCCCTGCTGCAGGCGCACCGCTTCCAGACGCTCGCTGCCCAGGGCCGCCAGCACATGGCTGTTGGCGCGGTAACCAGGGTGGGCCAGGGCAAAGGCCTGCAGCAGCTTGCTCGGCCAGCGCGGTAGCTGCGCGGTAAAGGCGGCCACGGCGGGCCACGCTGCCTGCTCGGCAATGCGCAGTACCCGCGCGCCATTGGCTTGGGCGGTGGCGGCGCTGGCCAATAGCAGTGGGCCGCTGCCGGCGATCAGCACGCGCTCGCCGTTCACCGGCATACCGCCCTTGATCAGCGCCTGCAGGCCGCCGGCGCCGGTGACCCCGGGCAGGGTCCAGCCGGGAAAGGGCAGCAGCAACTCGCGGGCACCGGTGCAGAGGATCAGCTTGTGGTAATGGATCACCCGACCCTGCTCGGCATCTTCCACCAGCAACGCCTTGGGGCCGGCCTGGGCGATAACCCGGGTGGCGGACAGCAGTTCGATATTGGCCTGAGCGGCGATGCGCTCGCGATAACGCTTGGCGGCCTGCGGCAGATGCGCCTGGGCGCCGTCGCGCCAGATCTGCCCGCCGGGCAGCGGGTTGTCGTCCAGCAGGGCGATACGCGCACCGCTGGGCGCCGCGGCCAGGGCGGCGGCCATGCCGGCGGGGCCGGCACCTATGATCAGCAGATCGACATGCATCAGTCTGTCTCCACCTGCATGCCGTCACGGCACAGGGTCTGGCAGGCCAGGCGGCGCTGGCCATCGATAAGCACCCGGCATTCCTGGCATACGCCCATGCCGCAGAAGGGCGCGCGGCGTTGGCCGCTGACCGAGGTACGGCTGCAGCCATCGCCGCTGCGGGCCAGGGCGGCGGCCACGCTGGTGCCGTCCGCTACCCGCAGCGGGCGGCCGTCGAGCAGCAGTTCAGGCATGGGCGCGGACTCCGGGAAAGCGTTGCGGCAGGTAGGGTTCAAGCGCCAGTGGTGGCGTCTCGCCGAGCAGCTGGGCCAGCAGCAGGTCAGCGCTGCCAGGGGCGGTGGTCACCCCCAGGCCCTCGTGGCCGACCGCCAGCCACAGGCCGGGCCGTTGCGGGTGCTGGCCGAGCAGCGGCAGGCCGTCCGGGCTGGCGGCGCGCAGGCCGGTCCAGCTGCGGATGGCGTTGAGCCCGGCCAGGCCCGGCATATAGTCGACGGCGCGGCGCAGCATCTTGGCCAGCATCCAGCCTTCCACCTCGGGGCTGTCGCTGCCGAACTGCCGCGAGGCGCCGATAAACAGCTGGCCGGTGGGGCGCGGCTGGATATTGGCGGCCACCGAAGGGCCGCTGGCGTTGTGCGCGCTGCTGACGTAGCCCAGTTCCACCAGGGTATGGCTGATGCGGCCCGGGTAGCGGTCGGTGATCAGCAGGTGGCCCTTTTTCGCCTCGATCGGCAGTTCCGGGCATAGCTCGCGGGCATACACGCCATTGGCCAGGATCAGGGCCTCGGCGCTCAGCCACTGGCCGTCTGCCAGGCGTACGCGCCGGCCGTCGATTTCCACCACAGTGGCCGGGCGCAGTTCGATATGCGGACTCTGCAGCAGCCAGCGCGCCGCATTGGGCGCATAGAGGATGCCGTCGCCGCGCACCTTGAGGCCGCCGTGCAGACCAGTGCGCAGCTCGGGCTCGCAGGCGGCCAGGGCCTGGGCACCGAGCAGCTGGCAGTCCAGGCCGTGCTCGCGCAACAGCTGATACTTGGCCTCGGCCACGGCCATCTCCTCGGCGTTGGCGGCCAGCCACAGGGTGCCGTTCTGCCGGTAGGCGCAGTCCTCCGGCATGTCGCGCGCCCAGTCGCGCCAGCGCTGCACCGAGTATTGGCTGAGGGCCAGCTCCGCCGGGTTGTCGTCCAGCACCAGCAGGTGGCCCATGCCGGCGGCGGTGGCGGCGCGCCGCCCGGCATCCAGCACCAGCACACGCAAGCCGCGTTTGGCCAGCTCATGGGCGCAGGCGGCGCCGACTATGCCGGCGCCTATCACTATCACATCGGCACAGGGCGGCCCGCTCACGGGCGGATGCCCCAGGCGAAGGGGTCGTCGGCCTCGATCAGCAGCTCGGCCTCGGCGCTCAGGTGAGCGCGGCCGCGGATGGTGGGGATGATGCGGCCGTCCTCGGCCCACTGGAAACTGGCCTCGAACTGGCTGCCGATCACACTGGCCTGGCGCCAGATCTGCCCAGGTTGCAGCTGGTCGTCGGCGGCCAGGCAGGCCAGCTTGGCGCTGGTGCCGGTGCCGCAGGGCGAGCGGTCGTAAGCCTTGCCTGGGCAGAGCACAAAGTTGCGGCTGTCGGCTTCGGCGTCATCGGCGAACAGCTCGATATGGTCGATCAGCCCGCTGTCCTCGCCGCGGATGCCCTGGCTTTCCAGGGCTTGCTGCACGGCCACCGAATAGGCGGTGAGGGCGTCCAGATTGTCGCCGGCCACGCGCAGGCGGTGCTCGCCGATCAGGAAGAACCAGTTGCCGCCCCAGGCGATATCGCCGACCACCCGGCCATGCCCCGGCACCTCTAGCGCGACCGCCTGGCGGTAGCGGTAGGCCGGCACGTTGCGCACGCTGACCGAGCGATCCTGATGCAGGGTCGCCTCGACTGTGCCAACTGGCGTCTCGATCTTGTGCACGCCGGGGCCGATGCGCCCCAGGTGAGCCAGGGACACCACCAGGCCGATGGTGCCGTGGCCGCACATACCGAGGTAGCCGCTGTTGTTGAAGAAGATCACCCCGGCGCAGGCTTCGGGGTCCACCGGCGGGCAGAGCAGGGCGCCGACCAGCACGTCGCTGCCGCGCGGCTCCAGCATGCAGCTGGCGCGCCACTGGTCGAAGCGTTCGGCCAGCACTTGCCGGCGTTCGGCCATGCTGCCGTTACCCAGGTCGGGAAAGCCGTCGAGAACCAGGCGGGTCGGTTCGCCGCCGGTGTGCGAGTCAAGAATGCGGATGCGTTGCATCGTGTGGTACTCCCTGAACCACTGAAGAGGCAGCCAGGGTGCCGCCGCCGGGGGCCCGACGGCTTGATGGATTTAACTCAAGCTGATGACGAAATCGGCACAGCTATAGAGCCAAAAGGCGGCGCGGCCGATGCCCGAAGACACGCCGGTAACGACGACAACGGTGGAATTCGACATGGCAATTTCTCTCTATCTGGGTGAGGTGAATGCGGCAGTGGCTGTGCCGGCTTATGCGGGCTGCGCCTCCATGAGTTGGCTATGGCTGACGGGCTTGATCCCGAACCAAATGGCGTACATGGCCGGCAGGAACACCAGGGTCAGTACGGTGCCTGCGAGTGTGCCGCCGATCAGCGTGTAGGCGAGCGTTCCCCAGAACACCGAGTGGGTCAGCGGAATAAAGGCCAGGATCGCCGCCAGCGCGGTGAGAATCACCGGCCTGGCGCGCTGCACGGTGGCCTCGACCACCGCCCTGAGTGGATCCAGGCCTGCCTCTTCGTTGTGGCGGATCTGCCCGATCAGGATCAGCGTGTTGCGCATCAGGATGCCCGACAGGGCAATCAACCCCACCAGCGCGTTGATGCCGAATGGCTGTTGAAACAGGATCAGCGTGGGCACCACACCGATCAGCCCCAGCGGGCTGGTCAGAAAGACCATGACCATCGCAGAAATCGAGCGCACCTGCAGAATGATGATGATCAGCGTGGCTGCCAGCATGATCGGGAACAGCGGCAGCATTGCCACCATCGCCTTGCCCGACTCTTCGATGGAACCCGCCTGCTCAATGCGATAGCCGCTCGGCAGCTTGTCCATGATGGGCTGCAGCTGCTGGCTGATGGCCGTCGACACATCCGGCGGCTGCAGACCCTCGGCGATGTCGCCGCGCACGGTGATCGTCGGCATGCGGTCGCGCCAGCGCATGATCGGCTCTTCCATGCGCACCTCGACCTCGCCGACCTGCGACAACGGGATGCGTTGCCCGTCGGCGCCGGCCAGAGTGAAGTCCATGACCCTGGTCGGATCGAAGCGGATATCCCCAGCCGCACGGGCCATAACCTGTACCGTACGGATGTCCTCGCGCACGGCGGTGATGGGCACGCCACTGAGCAGGAACTGCAGTTGCTGGGCAACGGCACTGGAGGTCAACCCCACGGCCTGCAGGCGATCCTGTTGCAAACTGAAGTGCAGCGTGGGCACACGCGTGCCCCAGTCGGTATTGACCGTGCGCATCAGCGGGCTGGCGTCCATGATCTGCTGCACCTCAGCCGCGATTTCGCGCAGCCTGTCCGGGTTCGGGCCGGTGACCCGGTAGGCAACCGGGAACGGCGAGTACGGGCCGAAAACCAGCTGAGTGACACGCACGCGCGCCTCATTGGCCAGGCCTTCGGCGATCGCTTGGCGCAGCCGATGTTTCAACGCCTCGCGCTCGTCCTGGTTGTCCGTGCGGATAACTATCTTGGCAAACGAAGGATCGGGCAGCTCCGGCCCCATGGCCATAAAGAAGCGCGGCGCGCCCTGGCCGATGTAGGCCGTGACGATCCTGGCTTCCTCCTGCTCGGCCAGCCAGGTCTCCACCTTCTCCGTGGCGGCGCTGGTCTGGGCGATCGAGGTGCCATAGGGCATCTGCACCTCCACCAGCACCTCGGGTCGGTCGGAGATCGGAAAGAACTGCTTCTTGACCAGGCCCATGCCGAGCACCGCCGTCACGAAAAGCCCGACCACCGAGCCGGCGACCAGCCACTTGTATGCAATGACACGGCTCAGTAGCTGACGAAAGCGGTTGTAGCGCGGGGTATCGTAGATCGCCTCATGGCCGCCCTCGACCTTCTTGCCCCCTTCGACTTTTTTGACGGCAGGCAGCAGCTTGACGCCGAAGTAGGGGGTGAACAGCACGGCGACCAGCCAGGACGCGATCAGTGCGATGCCGACGATCCAGAACATATTGCTGGTGTACTCGCCCGCCGTGGAGCGGGCGAAACCGTTGGGCATAAAGCCGACGGCGGTGACCAGGGTGCCGGACAACATCGGCGCAGCGGTATGGCTCCAGGCGTAGGCAGAGGCTTGATTGCGGCTGTAGCCCTCTGCCATCTTCACCACCATCTTCTCGATGGGGATGATGGCGTCGTCCACCAGCAGACCCAATGCCAGAATCAGCGAGCCCAGGGTGATGCGGTCGAAGTTCTTG
The DNA here is from genome assembly GCF_030696055.1 of Pseudomonas sp. Taxonomy (GTDB): domain Bacteria; phylum Pseudomonadota; class Gammaproteobacteria; order Pseudomonadales; family Pseudomonadaceae; genus Aquipseudomonas. Next base: position 7,470 of record NZ_JAUYNP010000141.1, read on the forward strand.
CCGGTCGCCGCCATCACCACGAAGACCATCGCCAGGGTCAACGGCACGGCCACCGCGACCACCACGCCCACCCGCCAGCCCATGCTGATGAAGCTCACCAGCATGACCACCAGCAGCGCGACGAAGAACTTGATCATGAACTCGTCGACCGAAGCGCTGATATTGATGGCCTGATCCGTAACCTTGGTCAGGCTCATGCCCAGCGGCAGCTCGGCGTTAATTGCACCCACCTCGTCGTTCAGCGCTTTGCCCAGGTCGAGGCCATTCCAGCCTTCGCGCATGACGATGCCCAGTAACAAGGCCGGTTCGCCGCCATTGCGGATCAGGAAGGTCGCCGGGTCTTCATAACCGCGCGTGACCGTGGCGACATCCGACAGCTTCAGCGTGCGGCCTTGCGCCACCACCGGCGTGTCGCGGATCTTCTGCAGCTCATCGAAGGCACCGTCCAGGCGCAGGAACACCTGTGGTCCCTTGGTTTCCACGGAGCCGGCCGGCGTCAGGGCATTCTGGCCATTGAGCGCGGCGAACACTTCCTGCGGGCCAATGCCCAGGGTAGCCAGGCGCTCGTGGGAGAACTCGACGAAGATGCGCTCGGCCTGCTCGCCGATGATGTTGACCTTCTTCACCCCCGGCACATGCAGCAGCCGCTGGCGCAGCACCTCCGCGTCGCGCACCAGCAGACGCTGCGGTTCGCCCTTGGCCTTGAGCGCGAACAGGGCGAAGGTGACGTCGGAGTATTCGTCGTTGAGCAGCGGGCCGATCACGCCGGCCGGCAGCGTCTTCGTCTCGTCGCTGATCTTCTTGCGGGCCTGGTAGAACTCTTCCGGCACTTGCGAGGGCGGGGTGGTGTCGAGCAGCGACAGGGTGGTGAAGGCCAGGCCGGGTCTGGTGTAGGTTTCACTGCGGTCGTACCAGCGCAGTTCCTGCAGGCGTTTTTCGATCTTCTCGGCGACCTGATCCTGCATTTCCTGAGCAGTAGCACCAGGCCAAGCGGTCACGATGGTCATCACCTTGACGGTGAAGGCCGGGTCTTCCGCCCGCCCCAGCTTGAAGAAGGCGATAAGCCCCGCCAGCGAGATCAGGCAGACCAGGAACAGGGTGATGGAGCGCTCGCGTACGGCGAGCGCCGACAGGTTGAATCGACCCTCGCTCATGGGCGGCCTCCTTCGACCGCTGCGACGGTGGCTTGGCCGGCCACCCGTACCTGCCGGCCTTCACGCAGCAGATGCACGCCGAGCGCGACTATCTGCTCGCCTGGCTTGAGCGGCCCAGTGATACGCGCGTGTTCGTCATCCAGGTGCTGCACCACGACCGGCCGCCAGGACACCTGTGCCGGCTCCCCCTGAATGACCCAGACTCCCGGGCCCTTGCCTGCGTCGTACAGGGCACCGATCGGCACCTGCAGGTCGTTTGACGTATGAGCCTGCCCATTGGCTATCTGCAGGGTGATGGTGGTGCCCAGCGGCGCGTTGGCCAGTTCGCCTTCCAGCACATAGCGCGCCTCGAAGGTACGGGTCAGGCGGTCGGCAACATCCGAGAGCTGGCGCAGAGTGGTCGCAACACGGATGTCGTCTCTGCCGAAGAGCGTGGCCTGGGCGGCGGAACCCACCGTAGGGCGCAGGGTTTCCGGCAACTGCACGACCGCCTCCCGTGGCCCGGCATGTGCCAGCCGCACCACGGGCTGGCCGGCACTGACGACCTGGCCGGGCTCGACCAGGGTTTCCATGACGATGCCATCGGCATCGGCCAGCAGCTCGGCATAGCGGGTGGCATTGCGGGCGACCTCGGCCTGGGCCTCGGTCGCGCTGAGCTGCGCTCGGGCCGTATCCGCCGCCGCCTTGTACTGGTCGTAGGCCGACGCCGATACCGCGCCGGTGCCGCGCAAGGCCCGGTAGCGGGCTTCATCATCACTGGCCTGCTGCGCTCGCGCTCGCGCAGCGGCGACCGCTTCGCGCTGCGCATGGGCCGCGAGCTTCAGGTCGACGGGGTCGAGACGCAGCAGCACCTGGCCGCGTTTGACCGCTTGACCGGTATCCACCAGCCGCTGCAGCACCTTGCCGGACACCCGAAAGCCCAGGTCGCTCTGCACCCGAGCGGCGACGGTGCCGGTGAAGGAGCGCGACGTAGAGATGGCCCCCTGCACGCTGGCAACCCGCACCAGCGGCGCGTCAGTACGTGGATCGGAGGGCGCCTGATCGCCGCAGGCGACCAGCGCAAACGGCATCACGCCGATAAGAGTGGACAGAAGGAGGCTGCGCCGACACATGAGGAACCCATCGCGAAGTAATAGGGAGCCTCACTTTGAATCTAGTGACCAATTTAGTCAACAGTCACCATTACTATGGCGACAAACTGCGCAGTATCAGACTGGACAGCAGGAGCGGTGCCTCGTTGGTGTAATCGAGGCCGTGCTGCAGGAGCAGCGGGTTGAGGTAGGGACGCATGACCAGATGGATCGCCATCACTGCTTCATCGAGGGGCGTCTTGCGTTCAAAGTCTCCGCTTTGCCTGCCTTGCTGCAAGATATCCTGGAGCAATTCCTGGATGCGCCCTTCATAGGCGCGCGCCGCCTGCCAGTTCTCGGTCGCCGCCGAAGCGGCGATTTCGAAGAGCTTACGGTCCTGAAAGAACAGGCGCAGGCTCGACTCCACCAGCGCCTTGAACATCCGCCGCAGCTTCTCCGGCGGGCGCTCGGCCTCATCGACGGCGGCCCTAACCTCGGCCTCGATCTGACTCAGGCAGCCCGCGCAGATCATCTCGCCGATGGCCTGCTTGGACTCGAAGAACTTGTAGATATAGGCCTTGGAAAAACCGATGGCCTTGGCCAGATCGGAGACCGTGGTCTTTTCGTAGCCATAGCGGCTGAAGTGTTCGGTAGCCGCGGCCACGATCTGGTCACGCACCTCATGATCCACCGGACCACGAGCTGTAACTTTGGGAGAGGGAGTCTTGTTCATGGGGCATAGCCTACAGAGCAGTCGGTATATGGACAACAAGTGACCATAATGTATTATGGTCACATTTTATTGAGTTCCCGCCCGCCCAGGAAGAAGATGCCCATGCCATCCAAGCACAGCCTCGCCGTACTGATCAGCGCCAGTCTCTCGGCAGGCTGCGTGGTCGGCCCTGACTACAGCCGCCCCGAGCTCTCCATGCCTGAGAACTTCCTGGGCCAGGCAGCAGTGGATCAGCGACATGCTCGCCCCAATGCTGAGCTCATCTCCTGGTGGGCGGGATTTGCCGACCCACAATTGACTCGCCTGGTGACCCTGGCGCTGGAGCAGAACCTCGATCTCGCCCAAGCCGCAGCTCGCGTCGCCCAGGCTCGTGCAGGGTTAGGGGCAGCCAATGCCGCGCTATTGCCCTCCGGCTCGGTCAGCGGCCAAATAGCCAGAGCCTACCAATCGGTTGAAACACCGCTGGGGCAGGTACTGAACTCGACGCCCGGCTTCGACCGCTACGGCAACGCTCATGAGGCCAATCTCGGTGCAAGCTGGGAACTGGACGTCTTCGGCGGCCTGCGGCGTGGGCGCGAAGCAGCGCTGGCCGACTATCAGGCTTCGGCGGCAGGTGCCGCTGCGACCAGACTAGCCGTGGCGGCGCAGACCGCCGATACCTATATCGCCATCCGGGGATTGCAAACCCGCATCGCCGTCGCCCGCCAGCAAGTGCAGACGCAAGAAGAGCTGCTGGCAACGATCAACCTGCTGTACAGCCAGGGGCTGGCTGCCGAGCTGCAGCTGTATCAGGTCGAGGGCGCGCTTGCTCAAGTGCGGGCATCCGTACCCGTGCTTGAAGCGGGCCTGGACGCGGCGCTGAATGCGCTGGACGTGATGCTGGGCACGCCGCCCGGCACGCATCGCTCAGACCTGGCCAAGGCCGCTGCCATCCCGGTTGCCCCGCAAATTGCGGCGGCGGGATCGCCGGGCGAACTGCTAAGACGCCGGCCCGATCTGATGGCGGCGGAGCGTCGCTTGGCCGCCGCAAATGCGCGAATCGGCAGCGCCATCGCCGAGTATTACCCCAAGCTTTCCCTGAACGGCCTGATCGGCAGCGCGACATCGGTGTCCGGGGGCAATCTGTTCAGCAGCGCTGCCAGCCAGGCTGCCGGCGTGCTTGGCCTGCGCTGGCGACTGTTCGATTTCGGCCGTATCGACGCACAGATAGACCTGGCCAAGGGTCAGGAAGCCGAGAGCCTGGCGGCTTATCGGCTGGCCGCCCTGCGGGCCACCGAAGACGTGGAAAACGCCTTCTCGGCCCTGGTCAAGCGCGAGGAGCAGGCGGAATTGCTCGAACAGGGTGTGGATTCGCTCGGTCGTGCGCGGCAAGCGTCCTTCGCTTCCTACCAGCAAGGCGTCGTCAGCCTGATCGAAGTTCTGCAGGCCGACGAAAATCTGCTGCGTGCCTCCGACGCGAAAGCGCAGGCGCAAGCCGAATCGGCACGCGCAGCAGTCGCGGCTTTCAAAGCGTTGGGTGGGGGCTGGGACGCCCCTCAGTCGGTTGCAGCCAAATAAGACAAATGAAGCCGTTGGATCGCAATTCTCCGAAGGAGGTGAGCATATGGGGCCCTCGAGCCACGCAAGGGCTGAAGTCACTCGAGAAAGAATCATAGAGGCGGCATCACATCTGCTACGCAGCACGGTTATTGCGGCGTGTGAATAGACCCTGCTTCCGTAGAGACATCAAAACCTCATATTGCGACCCACTTAGCCCGGTACGGACCGTCCGCTTTTAGCCTTGACTTGAGACCGGCTAATGGGTGTCCCCTTTGGCCGACGAACCCAGCCAAGACTGAATACAATATGTGCCCGATTACCCTGGGCCATGAATATGGCTGCATCGAACAAGGAACTCGCCTCCATGGCCTCCCCAGATAAACAGCAAAAACGCGCCCAGCGGGCCAAAGCCAAGGCCAAGCAGAACCGTTCGGGCAAGTCCAAAGCCAATGTCGCACATCCGGTGCTGGCCAATCCGCTGATCAACGAGCCGTTCGATGATGTCGAAATCGACCTGAGCACCTTCGACTTCAAAGACATCGAAGAGAACGGTTTCGACCCGGCGCAATTCGACGACCTGTTCCAGGCGATGAAATTCGGCGAAGGCATCAGCCTGCTAGCGATGTGCCTGGTGTTCCTGCAATACCCGGTGTTGGAGCTGGTGGTCGCTGAGGAAGCGGAAGACGCGGCCACCGACTTCATGATGGGCCTGCTGATCACCTATCGCGGGATCTTCCACGATGAAGACGAAGACACGGCAGTGGATTGGATCGGCGGCGACGCCTTCCAGAATGCCTACAACGAAGCGTCGATGATCCTGCAGAAGAAGAACGCTCGCGGCACCCCCGGCGCCCACGTTTAGCCGCGCGCCGAGCAGCCACTGTTGGCAAGTCCATCCGGCCGGTGTCCGAACCAGCCGTTAGCAGGCCGTTGAAAAACGTTGGCGAGGCAGCCAGCGCAAGGCAAAAACAGGCGAAAAAGCGGAGTTTACGAGCTGTAAATGAGCATTACTCGCTTCGCTCGCCCTACGGGCCGCGCTAAAGCGCGTTAGCCGCAAGCGGCTTGCTGAGCCTGTTTTTAACGCCGCGATGGCAACGCAGGTAGTTTTTCAACAGCCTGTTAGTAGCCCTTCCACTCCCCGCGTCACAGCCAAGGTCGCCCGCTTGTAATGCGCTCCCCGCTCAGCTCGGCGTCAGCCGGTTGGGCAGATGGGCGTAGAGGGTCTGGCAGACGCCGTTGATATGTTCGGCGATCAAGGTGGCGGCGCGTTCGCCATCGCCGGCGCGGCAGGCGGCGATGATCTCGCGGTGCTCATGGTCGGCGCGCTGTTTGCCTTCGGACAGGCTCATCTGCAGGCGCAGGTAGCGCTCCAGCTTGTCGTGGATGGAGCGGATCAGGTTGAGCAGGAAGGGTCGCTGCGCGGGCTCGTAGAGGCAGGCGTGCAGCTGCCAGTTGAGTTCGGCCCAGCGGCCCACGTCTTCCTCGCCGAGGAAGGCGGTGCAGATCTGCTCGGCCTGGGCGAAGGTCGCTTCGCTCATGTTCGGCACGGCCAGGCGGATCGCCTGCACTTCCAGCAGCACCCGCACCTCGAACATCTGCGCCAGTTCCGGCTCGGAGATGCGCGTGACCACCGCGCCCTTGTTGCGCTGGAACAGCACCAGGCCCTCGGCCTCCAGGCGCTTGAGCGCCTCGCGCACGGGGATCTTGCTGACGTTGAACATGCGCGCGATATCGTCCTGGCGGATGGGTTCGTCTTCGGCAAAATGCCCGGAGACTATGGCCTCGCGCAGGTGGGTGGCGATGACCTCGGAAGCTGTGGGGGTGATGCCGAGGTTGGGGGCGTTGAACTTGGGTAGGGGCACGCTGCTGTACCGGGCTGGTGGGCGAACGGGAATATCATATACGCAATTCCCCTGGGTCATGGCAGCGCGCGCCGCCTCTACTGGGTGCTGGCCGCTTGCGCCGGGGCGACAAAGCGCTCAGCCAGGGCGTTGATCTGGCTGCGCTGGTTGCGCACGAAGGCGAAAAACGCCTGGGCCACCGGCGACAGGTATTTGCCCCGCGGATGCACCAGGCACCAGCTATGCAGCAGCGGCAGCTCGGCCACCGGCAGTTCGCGCAGGGCGCCGCAATCCAGCTCGCGGCGCACCGCGTGGCGCGGCAACAGGGCCAGGCCGAGACCGGCGATCACCCCTTCGCGCTGACCTTCCATCGAGCCGACTTCCAGGCTGTGGGCGAAGTGCGCGCGTTTCTGGTGGCAATACTCTTCGCAGGCCTGGCGCGTGCCCGAGCCGGATTCCCTGATCAGCAGCGGCCAGGCCGTGAGGTCCTGCAGGCTTAATGGGCCTTGGCTGCATAGCGGATGCTCGGGCGGCGCCACGGCGATGATCGGGTTATTCAGGAAGGGCAGAAACTCCAGGCTCATCTCGGGCGGCACCAGCGACATGATCAGCAGGTCGTCGCGGTTGGCGCTCAGGCGCTTGAGCGCCTGGGCATGGTTGACCACCACCAGCTGCAAGTTGACTTCCGGGTATTCGCGGCGAAAAGCGGCGAACAGGTGGGGTACGAAGTACTTGGCGCTGGACTCCACCGCCAGGCTCAGTTGCCCCTGCAGCGAGCCCTGGAGGTCGGCCAGTTGCATGTCCAGGCTCTCCAGGCGACCGAAGATATCCGCGCTGGCGAGCAGCAGGGCTTCGGCCGCGTCGGTCAGGTAGAGCTTCTTGCCGATATAGTCGAACAGCGGCTGGCCGAGCAGCTCTTCCAGCTGGCGAATCTGCAGGCTGACGGCCGGCTGGGTGAGCGACATTTCCTCGGCGGCGCGGCTGTAGGAACGGTTATCGCAAACCAGGCGGAACACCTGGAGTTGGCGAAAGGTCATCCGCAGCAAGGATTTACGCACGCTGGTCACCTGTTTAGGACGGGGCTTAGGTCTGACTATAAGTCTTTGCTAATGGCTAACCCAATAAATATTGATTTTGGTTAATCCATAAGCTGGCGTAGCTTTGCTGCATGACCGCTTTCCTAGGCGCGGTCACACGTCGACCGCCTTGGCTGGTCGCCTGCTCACGTGATCGAGGAAGCTGGCTCGTGATCAAGAAAATCCTGATAGCCAACCGTGGCGAGATTGCCGTGCGAATCGTGCGTGCCTGCGCCGAGATGGGCATACGTTCGGTGGCCGTGTATTCCGATGCCGACCGCCATGCCCTGCACGTCAAACGGGCCGACGAGGCCCACAGCATTGGTGCCGAGCCGTTGGCCGGTTACCTGAACCCGCGCAAGCTGGTCAACCTGGCGGTGGAGACCGGCTGCGATGCGCTACACCCGGGCTACGGCTTCCTCTCGGAAAACGCCGAGCTGGCGGATATCTGCGCCGAGCGCGGCATCAAGTTTATCGGCCCGAGCGCAGAAGTTATTCGCCGTATGGGCGACAAGACCGAGGCGCGCCGCAGCATGATCGCCGCCGGTGTGCCCTGCACCCCCGGCACCGAAGGCAACGTCGCGGATATCGCCGAGGCGTTGCTGGAAGGCGACCGCATCGGCTACCCGGTGATGCTCAAGGCCACCAACGGCGGCGGCGGTCGCGGTATCCGCCGCTGCAACAGCCGCGAGGAGCTGGAGCAGGCCTACCCGCGGGTGATCTCCGAGGCGACCAAGGCTTTCGGCCGCGCCGAGGTGTTCCTCGAGAAATGCATCGTCAATCCCAAGCATATCGAGGCGCAGATACTCGGCGACAGCTTCGGCAACGTGGTGCATCTGTACGAGCGCGACTGCTCGATCCAGCGGCGTAACCAGAAGCTGATCGAGATCGCCCCCAGCCCGCAGCTGACCCCCGAACAGCGCGCCTATATCGGCGACCTGGCGGTGCGCGCGGCCAAGGCGGTGGGCTACGAGAACGCCGGTACCGTGGAGTTCCTGCTGGCCGAGGATGGCGAGCTGTATTTTATGGAGATGAACACCCGGGTGCAGGTGGAACACACCATCACCGAGGAAATCACCGGCATCGACATAGTCCGCGAGCAGATCCGCATCGCCAGCGGCCTGCCGCTGTCGGTCAAGCAGGAAGACATCCAGTACCGCGGCTTCGCCCTGCAGTTCCGCATCAACGCCGAGGACCCGAAGAACAACTTCCTGCCCAGCTTCGGCAAGATCACCCGCTACTACGCCCCGGGCGGCCCCGGGGTGCGCACCGACACGGCGATCTACACCGGCTACACCATTCCGCCCTACTACGACTCGATGTGCCTGAAACTGGTGGTCTGGGCGCTGACCTGGGAAGAGGCGATG
>NZ_JAUYNP010000142.1 GCF_030696055.1 Pseudomonas sp.
ATTCGCGGTCTGGAACAGCGCGGCGAACTCAAGCGCATCCAGACGCCGATTTCCCCAGTGCTGGAAATGACCGAAGTCTGCGACCGCACCTTGCGCAAGGGCGGCCCGGCGCTGCTGTTCGAGAATCCCACGGGCTTCGACATGCCGGTGCTCGGTAACCTGTTCGGCACGCCCAAGCGGGTGGCCTTGGGCATGGGCGCGGAAGAAGTCGGCGAGCTGCGCGAAATCGGTAAGTTGCTGGCCTTTCTCAAGGAGCCGGAGCCGCCCAAGGGGCTGAAGGACGCCTGGTCCAAGTTGCCGATCTTCCGCAAGGTGCTGGCCATGGCGCCCAAGGTGCTGAAAGACGCGCCCTGCCAGGAAGTGATAGAGGAAGGCGATGACGTCGACCTGAGCAAGCTGCCGGTGCAAACCTGCTGGCCGGGCGACGTCGGCCCGCTGATCACCTGGGGCCTGACCATCACCAAGGGCCCGCACAAGGAGCGGCAGAATCTCGGCATCTATCGCCAGCAGGTGATCGGTCGCAACAAGCTGATCATGCGCTGGCTCAGCCATCGCGGCGGCGCCCTGGATTTCCGCGACTGGTGCCAGAAATACCCGGATCGTCCCTATCCGGTGGCGGTGGCCCTAGGCGCCGATCCGGCGACCATCCTCGGCGCGGTCACCCCGGTGCCCGACAGCCTGTCCGAGTACGCCTTCGCCGGCCTGCTGCGCGGCCATCGCACCGAGCTGATCAAGTGTCGCGGCAGTGATCTGCAGGTGCCGGCCAGCGCCGAAATCGTCCTGGAAGGGGTGATCCACCCCGGCGAGATGGCCGACGAAGGGCCCTACGGCGACCACACCGGCTACTACAACGAAGTGGATCGCTTCCCGGTGTTTACCGTCGAGCGCATCACCCGTCGGCAAAAGCCGATCTACCACAGCACCTACACCGGCCGCCCACCGGATGAGCCGGCGATTCTCGGCGTGGCGTTGAACGAGGTGTTCGTACCGATACTGCAGAAGCAGTTCCCCGAGATCACCGACTTCTACCTGCCGCCGGAAGGCTGCTCCTACCGCCTGGCGGTGGTGACCATCAAGAAGCAGTATCCCGGTCACGCCAAGCGCGTAATGCTCGGCGTCTGGTCGTTTTTGCGACAGTTTATGTACACCAAGTTCGTCATAGTCACAGACGACGACATCAACGCGCGGGACTGGAACGATGTGATCTGGGCCATCACCACGCGCATGGACCCCAAGCGCGACACGGTGCTGATCGACAACACGCCGATCGATTACCTGGACTTCGCCTCGCCGGTCTCAGGCCTCGGCTCGAAGATGGGTCTGGACGCCACCCACAAGTGGCCGGGCGAGACCAGCCGCGAGTGGGGACGAGCTATCGTTCAGGATGAGGCGGTCAAGCAGCGCGTCGATGCGCTCTGGGCAGAACTGGGAATAGATTGATGAAAGTAACCCTCAACCCTTCAGGCTCGGTGCTTGAAGTGCAAGCCGGCGAGCGCATTCTGGATGCCGCGCGCCGCCAGGGTTACGCCTGCCCGCAGGCCTGTCGCAATGGCAATTGCCATATCTGTGCGGCGCTGCTGGTGGAGGGACGGGTGCGCCAGCACGGGCTCGAGCAGGACCATGGCGAGTTCTTCACCTGTTTGGCCGAGCCCCTGGAAGACTGCGTGCTGCACTGGGATGGCGTGCTGGCCCCCGGCGAGCTGCCGGTGCGCGAGCTGGCCTGCCAGGTGGTGGCCTGTGATGAGGTGGGCGGCGATGTGTTCCGCCTGCGCTTGCGCACTCCGGCCGGCAAGGCGCCGCGTTACCACGCCGGGCAGTACCTGTTGTTGCAGCGCGAGGATGAGGAGTACGCGGCCTTCTCCCTGGCCTCGGCGCCGCATGGCGGGCGCGAGCTGGAGCTGCATATCCTGGCTCGCGATGAAGGCACCGTGGCCTTGATCGCGCAGTTGCGCAGCCGCGGTTTCGCCCGGGTCAAGCTGCCGTTCGGCGATACCCACCTGGCCGAGCTGCCGGACGGGCCGCTGGTGCTGATCGCCGCCGGCACCGGCATGGCGCAGATGCACAGCCTGATCGAGCATTGCCGGGTGGCGGGTTTCAAGCATCCGCTGCACCTGTACTGGGGCGCGCGCCGCCCCGAAGACTTCTATGAGCTGGCGCACTGGGCCGAGTGGCAGCAACTGCCGAATCTGTTCCTGCATCGGGTGGTCAGTGACCAATGCGGCTGGCAGGGCCGCTGCGGCCTGTTGCATGAAGCGGTGCGCGAGGACTTCGCCGACCTCAAGGCGCTGCACCTGTATGCCAGCGGTTCGCCGGCCATGGTCTACGCCACCCTGGATGCCCTGGTCGAGGCCGGCATGGACGCGCACCAGATGCGTGCCGACGTATTCGCCTACGCGCCGCGGCCGCTCGACGGCAACGCCTAGCCACGTCTTTACCCCGCCGTTTTCGATCGCTCTGCGGCGCCCAAATCCAGGGCGTTCGGCGTCTATTTCGGGCTGTTGCCGTGGCGTGTCGCGCGCGTTAATGCTGCTTGCCGCTCAATATATTAGTGTTCGCTATAAAATTATTGAGCCTTGCCTCCAGCCGCGTTAGCATCGGTCCGTTCGACGCTTTTGCCCGGCTTTGCGCCGCGGCATCTCGGCTCAGGCTCGGATGAATAACGGACTCTCGGTTGGGTAGCAGGAGGCAAGGAAAGTTATGGCCAGCATGTTTCACTCGCGTAACGACCTGATGAAACTTCTTGAACTCGCGCACTGCTGTATCAAAGCCAGCAGCGATAAAGAGGAGGTCGACCGGATCGTCGACCTCAGCAGAAACGTCATTCCCTTTTCCTCGATGGTCATCTGCCTGGATAACATCGCCACCCCTGACCCGCAGACCAGCAGGCAGTTGCTCAACTACGGCTACAGCGGCGAATGGGTCGAGTTGTACTTTCGCAAATCCTTTCAGCTGCAAGATCCGATCCTCAAGGCCGCCGAGCACGAAGCGGGCGCCTTCAGCTGGTCCTCGGTGTATGCCCAGCAGGCGCAGCCGAGCCAGGAGTTTCTCGGCCTGTCGCGGGACTTCGTCGGCAGCAACGGCATCGCCTGCGCGGTCAGCGGCCGGGCTCGCAGCAGTACCACGCTGATCTCCATGACGCTGCCGGAGCATGAACGGGCAGAGGACTATGTCGATGCGCTGGAGTACCTGGCGCCGCACCTGCATGAGATATTCAATCGCCAGGGCAGCCTGAACCGCAACAGCCTGCTGGCCCCGGAAATCTCACAGCGCGAGGTCGAGGTGCTGCACTGGGCCAAGGAAGGCAAGAGCACCTGGGATATCTCCAATATCCTGAGTATTTCCGAGCGTACGGTGAAGTTCCATTTCGGCAATATCTTCCGCAAGCTGGACGTGCTGAACCGTTCCCAGGCCATCGCCAAGGCGATCCATTTCGGCGTGATCGCGGTGTAGCCGGCCTCAGTAAGCCGCCAGCTTGGCCCGCTGCGGATGCGGCAGCGCGGCGCTGAAGAAGGGCGCAGCCAGCGCGAGGAAGGCGTGCAGATCGATCCGCACGGCCAGGGTCTGAACCCCGTCGGGCATCTGTACCAGGGGGCCCAGGCGCTCGCAGGGCAGCCCCTTGTTCAGCAGCAGGCGGTGGACCGGCTCGGCGACCACCACATACCAATAGCGCGTGGCGTTAGCCAGGGAGTGCTCGACTATGCCTTTGATCAGCAGGTCGAATACGCCATAACCCTCGACCGGCTTGTGCCCGCGGTAGTCGCGCGCCACCGCCAGGCGCGACACCTCCAGGCTGTCGGCCTCGAAGGCAGCGGCGACTCCCGGTTCAAGGAGAAAGTCGAAGCATTGGCTGAGCATCCAGGGTGCGCCATAGGGCGTCAGACGCAGATAGCCGGCGGGCCGCCAGCGGTGGATCACCGCCACATGCACGCTGAAGGGATCGAAGGCGTCGCGCTCCTGGCCGTCGAGGCTCGGCGCCACCCAGCCCAATTCATGGGCGAACACCGCCTCGCGCAGTTGCCGGCAAGCCGCTAACTGGCTCAGATGCGGGCTGACCAGCAGCTGGAAGTCGCGAAGCTGGGGCGGTTGCTGCGGCGCGTGCATGGTCGTTCCTTCCGGGGCCGAGGGCGTGGAGGGGACTGTAGAAGCGCTTCGACGGATCCGGCAGCTGTCTGATTGGCCAGTTGCCGGACTGCGTCGAGGGCGTGCCGAGCCGCCTTAAGGCTTGGCGATCGGGTAGTAGGGGAAGGGGTTTTTGAACTGGATATCCGGGCTCAGCTGGGTCAGCAGCGGGCTGACCTTGAGCAGGGTGATGCGCCATTTACCGGGGGAGACCGCCTTCAACCCCAGGGTGTTATTGCTGACGAACAGTTGCGGGCCTGGTGTGGGGTCGAATGGCTGCGGTTCGGCCGAGAGGCTGGTGATGTTCTGGTGCACCATCACGTTGAAGTTCAGCTCGATGCTGCCGGTACCGGCCAGGCGACCGCCCTGGTACTGGCTCATATAGGGCGCGCTCAACGAGAAGGAGACATTCTGGCGGATCTTCGCCAGACCCTCGGTGGCAATCGACAGCGCCGAGGCGCGACCGCTGGAGAGCTTGCCGCCGATATCTATCTTGATATTGTCGTCGACCGTTTCATCGAAGCACTGGCTGACTTCCTCCAGCACGCCCGGTTCGAGCTTGTGATTGGATGCCTCGGGGATGCACAGGAAGAAACGCCGCACTACTTGGTTGGCTTCGAAGTAGGCGCTCTGCCTGACCAGGCTGTCGCTGATAAAACTCAGGTTGGCCAGCTGTTCCAGCACCGGCGTTTTGCTGCGCGCGTTATCGGCCTGGGCATGGCCGCCTAGGCTGAGCGCGAGAAGCACAAGGGTGACGCGTAACTTGGGGTGCATGTTGTCTCCTTATTAGGGCTGTGGAACCTGGGGGGCCGGGGCCCATGCTGGGGGGTAGGCACGTGTATTCGCCGGACTTACAGGCATCCAGGCGCGTACGTCGTGTTCGAGGGTGGAGTCTTTGAGAATGCAGAAGTCCGGGCAGGCGAAGCGCAGGCTGCCGACCCGGGTGAGCACCGGCTTGTAGTGGCGCAGGCCGGCGCTGCCGAGCACGCAGTTGACCTGCTTGATGGCGCGAAACAGCTTGACGTTGAGCTGCGCCTGGCTGTCGCCAATCATCTTGTGCAGGTGCTCGCGTTCGACCCAGCCCAGGCTCATGGGGTCCGGCGCTGCGCTGCCGTTGAGCCGCTGGCAGGCCTGTTGCTGCTGTTGGCAATATTCGCGGGCCAGTAGCAGCAACACGTAGTGGTGTACCCGCTCGCCGAGATCCAGTTGCTGCGCGCCCCACTGGATCAGCAGCTGCACATGCCAGTCGTCGGCACTGACCTTGAAGATAAAGCGCGGGGTGCCGTTGTGCGCCGCGCTGCCCTGGGCGCTGGGCGCCGGCAGGCGCTCGAGGGGCGCCAGGGGCTCGGCCTCCAGGGGGTAGCTGCGCGGCGCCGTGGCGTTGGCGCTGGGCAGGCCGGTGAGCTGGCCGATCAGCTGGGCATAGTGCTGCGCCTGCTGGACCTGGGGCAGGGCGTAATGACCGAGCAATTGGTTGAGCGCCAGCGGACTGTCCTGCTCCGCGTGGGTGAGTATGGCGCCGTGCACGAAGTGGATGCCGTTGGCGATGGCCGCCATGCTGTTGGCCAAGGCCAAGCCGTGCCTGTCGTTGGCCTTGAAGGCCAGGGCCGGCCCGTTCCTCTGCAGTTCGGGGAACTGAGTGCTCAGGTGGCTCAGCAGGTTGCGTACCCCGAGCGGGGTCAGGCGCGCCTGCTGATCGCACAGGGTGACGCGGTCGATGGCGAAATGCTGGGCAAACTCGACACAGAGCTGCAACTGCTGGGGCGAAGCCCCGGGGGCATCCTGCAGCACCAGGCATAGCGCCGCGTGACGGCTGTGCAACTGCTGGACGATTTCGACCAGGGCCTCCAGCTGCTGGCCAATCTGCTCGCAGCTGCGACCGCCGAGTTGCACCCGCAGCTGAATGCCGCACTGAGGGTGGCGGGCGACCAGGCGGGTCAGCGAATCCAGCTCGGCCGGCGCGGGGGCGTCGAGCCAGGGGGTCAGCCCCGGCGCGCGCTGGCGCAGTTGCGTCAGCGCGGCGTCCGAGGCCGGCTCAGCGAGTGCGAGCCGGCCCAGGGCGATATCGCCGAACGGGCTCTGCGCCAGTTGCTCGATATAGCCCGGCCAGCCCTTGCCGGTCCTGGCGGTGGCGAGCAGGCCGGCGCTGTGATCCACACAGCCGCGAAACGAGGCCGGCAATGGAAAGCGATTCCAGTCACTGAACTCGGCAAGGTGGCCGATGCTGGTGGTTTGTCTGTTCATGCCAGCTCCTTGGGCGAGTCAGACGCGGAACCCGAGGGGCGCGGGCGCCACCTGCTGCGCCAACCGGCCAGGGCCTTGCTCAGCAACAGGCCGAGCAGGGCGCACCAGATCAGGCCGAAGCCGGCCAGCTTGAGGGCGCCGGCCGGCTCGCCGAAGAGCAGCACGGCGAGCAGAAACATCAGGGTCGGATTGAGGTACTGCAGAAAGCCCAGGGTGGTCAGCGACAGAGCCTTCACCGAGGCGATATACAGCCACATCGGCAGGGTGGTGATCAGCCCGAGCGCCGCCAGCAAGCCCCAGTCCAGTGGGCTGTAGGCGTTCGAGGCCGGCGCGCCGAGGCCGCCGTAGAGCAGCAGGGCGCTGGCCGGCAGGGCGGCCAGGCCGGTTTCCAGGCCCAGGCCGAGCAAGGGCGGCACAGTCGAGCGCTTTTTCAGCGCACTGTAGAGGGCGAAACTGGCGGCTATGCACAGACCAATCCAAGGCACCTCGGGGCGGTGTTCGCCAGCGACTATCAGCAGCACACCGAGCAGGCAGAGCCCCCCGGCCGCCAGTTCGCGCCGCCCGCTGGGCTCGCGGAACAGCAGCTGGGCGAGCAGCACGCTGAGCAGGGGCGAGAGGTAGTAGCCGAGGCTGGCGTCCAGCAGCCGTTCATTGGCCACCGCCCAGATCACCAGAAACCAGTTGCAGGCGATCAGGCCACTGCTGATCAGCAGCCCGCCCAGCTGGCGCGGCGAGCGCAGGATCGGCCAGGCGCCGCCCAAGGCGCCGCCCAAGGCGAGCAACAGCAGGCACCAGAGCAGCGAGCCGAGCACCCGATAGGCAAACACCTCCCACACCGGCAAGTGCGTCAGCAGCTTGAACAGCAGGGTGGCCGCTGCCCACAGCACGAAGGCGCTGATATTCAGCAGCAGCGCCTGGCGTGGGCTCTCGATCGGGGCGAATGGGGCGAAGGTGCGGGGCATGCCTGGGCTCATTCAGTCGCGGGTCAGGCTGACCTTGCCCCGCGCCTGGCCGGATTCGGCGTAGGCGTGGGCGGCGGCTATTTCGCCGAAGCTGAACTGCTGCGGGTCCAGCAATGGGCGCAACTTGCCGCTTTCCGCCAGCCTGGCCGCTTCGCGCAGGATAAAGCCGTGATGCTCCATGCCGCTGCCAGTGGCCATCGGCCAGGTCATGTTGACGCAGTGCACCGTCTGCTTGCGCGCCCAGGCGACCGTCATGTCCAGCTTACCCATGGCCAGCACCGTGATGATGCTGCCCCCGACGCGGGTGGCCAGCAGGCTCTGCTCGAAGGTTGCGCCGCCGACCGTGTCGACCACCAGGTCGAAGCCGACGCCGCCCGTGCAGCGCTCGACGTAGTGGGCGAGGTCCTCCTCGTGGTAGTTGATGGCTTCGTCTGCGCCGTACTCGCGCGACAGCGCGGCCTTCTCCGCCGAACCGACCGTGGTGAAGACCTGCGCGCCCTTCCATTTCGCCAGTTGCGCGGCGACATGGCCGACCCCACCGGTGCCGCCGTGCACCAGCACGCGATCACCGGGCTTGAGCGCGCCCTTGTCGATCAGGCCTTCCCAGGCGGTGATCAGCACCAGCGGCAGCACGGCCGCCTCGGCCATGCTCAGGTTGCGCGGCTTATGCGCCACCAGTGCGGCCTCGACCACCATATAGTCGGCCAGCGCGCCCTGGCGGCCGCGCACGCCACCGGCACAACCGTAAACCTCATCGCCCACGGCAAAGCCCAGCACGCCGGGGCCGATTGCGCTGACATGGCCGGCGAAGTCGCCATGCAGGATGGCTGGGAACTCGTGGGTGAAGCCGGGGATGTCGCCGCGGCGGAGCTTGTAGTCCAGCGGATTGATGCCGCTGGCGGCGACTTTCACCAGCAATTGGCCGGGGGCGGCCTGGGGGGTTGGCAGCTCGACTTCTTCGAAGACGTCAGCCGGGCCGAAGCCATTGATCACGAAGGCTTTCATAGTGCGTTCTCACAGGTGTGGGTGATAAAGCTGTCGATCAGGTCGTTGCAACGGGCCGGGTCTTCCACATGGGGGCAGTGGCCGCAGCCGTCGAACAGCACGACCTGCAGCTGGGCCGGCCAGAAGTTGGCAGCCTGGGCGCAGGCGCTGGCGTCGATAAAGGCATCCTCGCGGCCCTGCAGCAAAATGGCCGGCGTAGCGCTGGCGGCCAGCAATGCCAGCTCGTCGGCGTAGGCACCGCTGCCGAGGCTGTTGCCCAGCGCGGCGCGTACCTGCGGGTCGGTGTCACGGATAAAGCCGGCGATCTGGCTCAGCTGCGCTGGCTCCAGGCGCGCCGGGTTGACGAAGGCCTGGGCCAGGCGGCTGACCTCGACGTCATCCAGGTCGGCCTGGAAGACCAGGCCGCCGCTGGGTTCTGGATGGAACAGCTGCCCGGCGTTGGCGCCGTTGAAAGGGGGCGCGCCGATCAGGCAGAGGCCGCGCAAGCCCGGCAGACGCGGCAGGGCTTCGAGCGCGGCATGGCCGCCCAGGCTATGGCCAACGATCAGGTAGTCGTGCAGCTCGGCGCGGGCCACGAACTCCACCAGTGCATCGGCGTAGCCGGCGAAGCTGTAGTGCTCAGGCGCGGCGGGCGCCGATTGGCCGTGGCCGGGCAGGTCCAGGGCGAGCAGGCGATAGCGCGCCCCGAGGGCGGCGAATTGCTCGGTGAAAGCGGCGGCGGCCGAGGAGTTGCCGTGCAGCAGCAGGACGCAGGGCCCAGGGCCCTGGCTGTCGAGATTATGCACCAGGCCGGTTGCCAGCTGAATGTGAGCCGATTTCATGGTGCCACCTCCGTGGCCGAAGTGAGGTGCAACAAGCTTTGCTGCAGCTTGCGTTGCAGGCGATTGATCTGGGCCTCGTCCATCAGCGGCACCGGGAAGGTGAAGCACAACGAGAGCGCGGCGGCGAAGCGGGTGACGTGCAGGGCCACGGCGAAATTGCCGGCCACCCTGGAAGCCGCGTTGGCGTAATCCAGCAGGCGGAAATAGCGGTACTGCGGGAAGTCAATCTCGCCGTGATTGGTCAGCGCTATGCCGTGCAGGAAGCCCGCCTGCGAGCGCAGGGCGTGGGTGCGCGAGCGCAGGCTTTCCAGGCTCTGGGCGGGCAGGCGCAGGCTCTGGGCCGGCAGGCTGGCCTGCAGTTGGCGCTGGTAGTCCGCCGCCAGATTGAGCAGCGAGCGGCCGGCGACCGGTAGGCAATGGCTGGCCACGCCGATAAAGCAGCCGATGGTCTCGGTGCTTATCGGGCGGGCGGCGCGCCGGCGCAGGGACACCGCGGTGTTGATGCGGATCTGCGCCCCTAGCTCCAGCTCGCTGGCGGCCTCGAGCAGGGCGCCGGCCAATAGCGCGTTGAGGCTCAGGCCGTTGGCCTTGGCCAGGCGGTGCAGCTGGTTGCTGGTCTGGCTGTCGAGCAGCAGGCGGCGCACCCCGGTGCGTCGGTGCGCCAGCGGCTCGGTTTGCGCGAAGGGCACCGCAGGGGGTGTCGCGCAGGCGGGGGGTAGCTGCGTGGCGAGGTCCTGGTGATCGTCCAGGGCCGCCGCCAACGGCACCTCCTGGCTGCTGAGGGGCGCGCCGAGCTGTTGGCTCTCGCAGAGCTGGAGCAGTTCGCCGAGCAACTGGACGAGACTCGCGGCGTCGCTAATAGCGTGGTGGCAGGTCAGCAGCAGGTGGTGCTGGCTATGGTCCGGCGTGGACAGCAGCACCAGGCGCCAGAGTTGCCGTTGCGGGTCCAGCACGTTGTCCAGCTGACGCTGCAACAGCTCCGCCGGCGCTTGTCCGGCGGGCAGCGGCTGGCTCTGCACCTTGATCTGGCTGAATGGCACGTCAACCTTGAAGTGCAGCGCCTGTCCCTGCTCGATGATGCGGCTACGCAGCATGGGATGGCGGCTGTGCAGCGTCTCGGCGGCGCGCATCAGCTGCGCCTGGGGCAAGGCGCCGGCGAAGCTCAACAGGCTGGCGGTCTGGGTGCTGCCGTTGAGCTCGTGCATCAAGGCCATGCTGGTTTCGATCTGGCCGAGTGCTCGGCCCTGTGCCTGAGTCATAGTGTCCCCTTAGCCTGCCAGTTGTTCGGCAGGCAACCGCATGGCGCCGCCATAGACGCGTGCGAGCAGGGTCGCGAGGGCCCCGGTGTCGTCCAGGCGGCCACGGCAATCGACGAACAGATCGGGGCGCACCAGAAGGAATTCGCCTTCGGCCAACTGCCACGCGGCGCGCAACCGCTGGGGCTCGGGCACCTCATGGCCAGCCGCCAAGGGGGCGGTCGCGGCCCCCAGGCAGTGGATACGCAGGCGGCTGCGCAGCGGCGCGAGCAGGGCCAGCAGGCGCTGGATCGCCTCCGCATCGGCGGGCTGTGGCGGCACCAGCAACAGGCTGTGTCGGGCCTGGCCGAGCAGCGCCAAGCTGTCTGTCGCCGGGTCCTGGCTGGCGGCATAGGGCAGCAGGCAACCGGCGTGCATCTCGCCCAGGGGCGTGCCGTATCTGAGGCTCAGGCCCGCAGTTTCCAGGGGGAACTGGCGGATAAAGGCCCGGTTGTCCATGCGCGGCAGGTAGAGCCGCTCGTCGGCGGGCAGGTGCCGATTGAGGCGGGCGATCAGCGAGGTGGACTTGTCGGTTTTGGCCAGCAGGCCACGGGTGTTCTGCTCGCGCTCCTCGACGTAGGACTGCAGCAGGCTGTCGCCGGCCAGGCCGTTGAGGTGGTAGCCGAGTTTCCAGCCCAGGTTGAAGGCGTCGGCGATGCCGGAATTCATGCCGAAGCCGCCGATGGGGCTGAACAGGTGCGCGGCGTCGCCGGCGAGAAACACCCGGCCGCGGCGCATGCTGCTGGCCGAGCGGTTGTAGAAGGGCGCGCTGGACAGCCAGAGAGGATCGCTGACCCGCAGACCGGGGATGGCATAACGGGCGATATAGTCGCGGATCTCCTCCAGACTGGGCTTGTAGCCGGGAGGGCATTGCTCGGCGACCTTGATCACGATGCGGTGATAGCCATCCTTGAGCGGCAGCAGGATCAGGAAGCCGTCGTCGCGGATAAAGTAGAAACCCTGCTCCTTGGCCCCCTGCCATTCGATGCGCAGGTCGGCGAGGATAAAATGCATGTTGTAGTCGTAGCCGCTGAAACCCAGCCCCAGCTCGCTGCGTACCGTGCTCAGGCCGCCGTCGCAGCCCACCACATAGTCGAAGCGCTGCCGCTCGACGCCTGCGCTGCCGTGCAGTTCCACGTCCACATGGCCGTCGTGCTGGCACAGGCTGCGCAACTCGCACTGGCGCTCGAGGCGGTGGCCGAGGCGGTTCAGTTGCTGTTCCAGCACCCGCTCGGTTTCGGGCTGGGGCAGCATCAGGAAATAGGGGAACTTGCTCGGCAGACGGGCAAAGCGGGCGCGCATCAGGGGCTGGTTGTCGTAGACCAGGTTGATCACCTCGGTCTTGTGCCCCAGGTTCACCAGGGTCTCGGCGATACCCAGGTCGTTGAGCAGGTTCAGCGAGGCCGGGTTGATGCTCAAGGCCTTGGAGCCCGAGGCTTGCTGGTCACGCTTCTCGATCAGGCGAAAGCCGATGCCGAAGCGCTGCAATTGCAGGGCCAGGGTCATGCCAGTCGGCCCGCCGCCGACTATCAATACGTGCGGTTTCATCTGCGCTATTCCTCGTTGCCGCAGCTGGGTCGGCGGCCCGGCTGAGCCGCCGACCAGGCTCGACTCAGATGTTGGTGCCTTTGAGGATGGCGTCCGGGTAGCGTTTGCCGGCGATCGCCTGCGGGTCGAAGATCTTGCCCAGCATGGCCGAGGCGGCGGCATCCAGCTGGATGTGCTGCGCCTCGAAGTTGCCGGCCAGGTACTTGACGCGCTTGGTGCCGGGAATCACATGGAGGTTTTCGTACTGATCCAGCAGCCAGCTCAGGGCCAGCTGCGCCGGGGTGCAGTTGAGCTCGGCGCTGAGCTGCTCCAGGGCTTTGACCAGCTGCAGGTTGGCGTCCAGGTTGTCGCCCTGAAAACGCGGCAGCTTGGCGCGGAAGTCACTCTCGGCGCTGGCCTGTTCGATATGCTCCTTGGTGATGGCGCCGGTGAGGAAGCCGCGGCCCAGGGGGCTGTAGGCGACCAGGGCGATATTCAGCTCCTCGAGTGCCGGCAGGCAGTGCGCCTCCAGGTCGCGGCTCCACAGCGAGTACTCGCTCTGCAGGGCGGCGATCGGGTGGACGGCGTGGGCCTTGCGCAGGGTCTCGACCGAGACCTCGGAGAGGCCGATGGCCTTGATCTTGCCTTCCTGTACCAGCTCGGCGAGGGCGCCGACCGTTTCCTCGATCGGGGTGTTGGGGTCGCGGCGGTGCACGTAGTACAGGTCGATGCAATCGGTGTTGAGACGCTTGAGCGAGGCCTCGCAGGCCTTCTTGACGTAGGCGCGGGAGCCGTCGATCAGTAGGTTGTACTTGTCGCTGGGGTCGCGGTAGATGCCGAACTTGGTCGCCAGGAGTATCTCGTCGCGGCGGCTGCCCAGTTGCTTGACGAACTTGCCCAGCAGTTCCTCGTTGTGGCCACGGCCGTACATGTCCGAGGTGTCGAAGTGCCGATAGCCCAGCTCCAGGGCGGCATGCAGGGTGGCCAGGGATTGCGTGTCGTCGGTTTCGCCATAGAACTCGCTCATGCCCATGCAGCCAAGGCCAACGGCCGGGACGTTCTGGTTCGCCAGGGTTCTGTTCATGTCGCTCTCCTAGAAAGGCTGAATACAAGCCGCCATGCCGACGGCCAGGATTGAGGCTGCACGTTACTCAGCCTGCCGCGCGGGCATCACTGTTCGAACGGACAGGTCGGGGTGGAAAAAGAAAGGGAGGCCAAGGGTGGGGGCGCTCCCTTTAAGTGTGGCCGTTCGCTGGGCCGCGCTCAGGCGGCTTCGATGACGCTCCAGTTGCGCCGCTGGCAGAGGTCGCGGACCGCCGGGTCGGGATTGACCATCACCGGGTAACCCACTTGCTCGAGCATCGGCACGTCGGAGATATCGTCGCCATAGGCGTAGCAGCGCTGCAGTTGCAGGCGGTGTTCGCGGGTAAAGGCCAGCACGCCATCGGCCTTGCCCTGGCCGATGGTCGGGTGACCGGTCAGCCGACCGGTGTAGCGACCCTCGCGAATTTCCAGCGGTGCGGCGATCAGGAACGCCACGCCAAGCTCCTCGGCCAAGGGCGCGAGAACCGCGGCGAAAGAACCCGATACCAGTACGGTGCTGGCGCCTTGTGCCTGGTGCCAGCGGATTTCCTCCAGCATGCGGCTGAAGAACAGGCCGTCGCTGTTGCGCACCTGGGCATACCAGGCGCGCCCCAGACGCTGCACCAGAGCCACCTCGAGGCCGGCGTAGATGCTGTAGTAGAAGCGATTGATCGCCTCCCGCGGCTGCTCCTCGGCGATCATCTGCTGCAGGGTACGGCGATAGGCCCGCACCTCTGGGGTGTCGCTGGTTCCCAGCTGCTCGAGCAGATAATCGAGGAAGCTGAACATGCTCTTGATGCTGATCAGGGTGCCGTCCACATCGAAAAAGGCCGACCAGCTCAGGGCGCTATCAGGCCCGCTTTTCATGGGCGATCTCCGGATTCAGTTCACTGTGGATAGCGCTCTTGGCCAGCGCCGCTTCTTTTTCGGCGATCACGGCATCGGGGTAGGTGGAGAACTTGGTGTTGACCACGCAGCAGGTCTGCTGCCCCTGGATGAGCGACATGCACACGTCGAAGCGCTGGGAGCCGCTGCGGGCGCTGACCCTATGCTCAAGCACCTGGTAGAGAATAGTCATCGGCAGGGGGAAGACGAAGCGCAGGTACTGGGTGTCCAGGGTGTTGATCACGAAGTAGCTGCTGTGCGGCTCGTCGTGCAGGTAGAACTCTTCGCTGACGGCGAGGAAGGTCTGGCGCGCCGCCTCGGTGAGGACCATGCCCTGGATATGCTGCCCGGTGACGTGGTCGCTCATCTCCGCGCAGTGCTCGTCGATCAGCACATCGACCTCGAAGCTGTCCTGGGTCAGACGGCGCGGCATGCTGATCAGGCAGTTCTGTGGCTGGTGCTTGTGCGCCTGTTTGCGGCCGGCCTTGAGCGGCTTGGCAAAGTCGGCGAGCCAGGGCTTTTTCAGGCGAGCGGTCTTCTCCAGCAGGCGAGCTATCTGTTCCTCGGAAATGCCCTGGCCCAACTGGAAGCGCAAGTTGTGCTGATTCAGCAGGTCGCCATCGAGTATGGCTTCCAGCTCGCTGACGGCCATCACATGCGGGTTTTCGGCGAACGATTTGAATTTGTCGCCCACGATGAAGATTCTTTCCACAGACATGTCGAACTCCCTTTAGCTTATGGCCTTGAAACTTTCGTGCCGGATGGTTTAGGGCTGGCAGTCAAGGAGCCGCTTGCATCTGCCCGCTTCTTCGTGAGCAGGCTGGGATGTCGCGCGGCGCTAGCCGGTGCAGCTGCTGCATTGGCTAGCGATCGCTAAAGTAGTTGCGCCGGGCGTGGCTGTATATTTCAGGGCATTGCAGGGCGTTGCAGTGGCTGGGCGGGCGCCCGCGGGCCTCAGCCTTGCGGCCAGCTGGCCATCGCCTGGTTGGCCATGGCATGCAACTCGGCGGCGTCGGCGCCGTCACGGGCCTGAATCGACATGCCCTGGATAATCGCGCCGAAGAAGCGCGCCAGGTTGTGGCAGTTGGTCGTGGCCGGCAGTTCGCCGCAGGCCTTGGCTTGTTCGAAGCGCTGGCTGATGGCGCCGAGGGTGGCGACCCGCAGCTCGCGCATGACGTGCGCCATCCTGTCGTGCAAGGCCGCGCTCGCCACCAGGCCGGTGGAGACGATGCAGCCCGGCGGGTGGCTATGGGCGGTGAACTCATCGGCCGCGCTGCGCAGAATCAAGCGGGCGAAGCTCTGCGCATCGGCGGCCTGCTGCAGCGCGTGCTGGACGAAGTTGCCCGGACCCTGCAGGTAGAGTTCGACCACCTCGAGATAGAGCTGCTCCTTGGAGCCGAAGGCGGTGTACAGGCTGGGTGGCGCTATGCCCATGGCCGCCACCAGGTCGGCGATGGAGGTGCCTTCATAGCCATGTTGCCAGAACAGCTGCAGGGCGGTATGCAGCGCCTCCTCGCGATTGAAGCTGAGGGGGCGGCCGCGTTTGTTCTTTCCGTTGGTTTTTTTCATAGCGGTCATTATTTAAATCACGGATATGACTCGTCAAGGGCGCCGTAGGCCAGCCAGTTGCTGGGTGGCATGGATGGATCTGCAGAGTTATGCAGTGGCTGCCGGCGCGACAGCGGCGCGAGAAGTCAGGAGGGAGCCGCCAAGCGCTGGCGGCAAGACAGGGCGCAGACTGACCCGCCATGCGGGGTTCAGAGCAGCTCGTCGATCTGGATGATGGGTTGCAGGTTGGTGTAATTGGGGATATCCCCCAGCACCAGCTCCTGGTGCTCGGCCATCACTCGGGCAAACTGCTCCGGGGAGCGGATCTTGGTATTGAGCAGGCACAGGTAAGCCGCCGCGCTGCCATCCACGGCCTGCAAGCCGCGGCGCACCTCGGTGCTCAGCACGTTATCGCCGAGCAGTTCGAGCATCATGGGAATGTGCTGGTTGCGGTAGTAGTCGAAGTCGAATCGGGCATCCGGTGCATTCGGATAGAGCACGGTGACGCAATACATGGCGGACTCCAGGTAAGGGCGGAGACAGCAGTATGAGTATGCCGGGCCAGGGCTCGCCAGTGTCCGAATGGACAGCTGGCGAAGGGGGTAGCAGGCCGTTGAAAAACTACCTGCGTTGCTGATACTGCGTTAAAAATGGCCTCAAAATGCTCATTTACAGCACGTAAACTGCGCTTTCTCGCCATTTTTGCCTTGTCTCAGCTGCCTCGCCTACGTTTTTTCAGCGGCGTTGTTAGCGCACCTGCACCACCACCTTGCCGACCGCCTTGCGCTGGCCGAGGGTATTGATGGCCTCCGCGGCCTGCGCCAGCGGGAAGCACTGCGAGACCAGCGGCTTGAGTTTGCCCTCGGCGTGCCAGGCGAACAGCTGCTGGAAGTTGGCGGCGTTGTCCTGCGGCTGGCGCTGGGCGAAGGAGCCCCAGAACACCCCGACCACCGCCGCGCCCTTGAGCAGGCAGAGGTTGACTGGTAGCTCGGGGATGCGCCCGCTGGCGAAGCCGACCACCAGCAGGCGGCCGTTCCAGGCGATGCTGCGAATGGCCGCGTCGAACAGATCGCCACCCACCGGATCGTAGATCACGTCGGCGCCTTGACCGTCGGTCAGGCGTTTCACTTCGTCTTTCAGGTTGCCTTCGCTGTAGTTGATCAGCTCGTCGGCGCCGGCGGCCTTGGCCACTTCCAGCTTCTGCGCGCTGCTCGCCGCGGCTATCACCCGGGCGCCCATGGCCTTGCCGATTTCCACCGCGGCCAGGCCGACGCCACCGGAGGCGCCGAGCACCAGCAGGGTTTCCCCCGGTTGCAGGTTGGCGCGTTGCTTGAGGGCGTGCATCGAGGTGCCGTAGGTCATGCCGAAGGCGGCCGCGGTGAGGAAGTCCATGCTGGCTGGAATCGGCATGACGTTGTAGCCCGGCACTGCGACCTGCTCGGCGAAGCTGCCCCAACCGGTCAGGGCCATCACCCGATCACCGACCTTGAGGTGGCTGACCTTCTCGCCCACCATGCTGACCACGCCGGCCGCTTCGCCACCCGGGGAGAAGGGGAAGGGTGGCTTGAACTGGTACTTGCCCTCGATGATCAGGGTGTCGGGGAAGTTGACCCCGGCCGCATGCACCTCGAGAAGCACCTCGTTGTTCTTCGCTTCGGGGCTGGCGATTTCTTCCAGTACCAGGGTTTCGGCGGGGCCGAAGGCTTTGCACAGCACGGCTTTCATCGGGGCTATTCCTCTGCGGGTGATGGGCTTGCAGTGTAGGGGGGAGGCGGGTCGGGTCAACGAGCATGCCTGGCCCTGATGGTCCTGCATAAGCATAGGGCTTGGGCCTGGGCCTGGCTGTGGCTATGCTAAGGCACGAACCCTGGAGGAATACCCCTGTGAAAGTCTGGATCGCATTGCTGCTAGTCCTGTCCATGCCGTTGCTGGCGCAGGCCAGTGAAGAAAAAGAAGCCGAGGAAGGCAAAGAAGGGGCTGCCCCCGTGGTGGCCTATGTCTCCTTGCTGCCGGCGCTGGTGGGCAACTTCGGTGCGGGCGACAAGCTGAAGTTCTTCAAGGCCGATATTTCCCTGCGGGTCACCGGCACCGAGGCCGAGACGGCGGTCAAGCACCATGAGCCGCTGATCCGCAATCAGCTGGTGATGCTGTTTTCCCAGCAGACCGAAGACAGCATGGGTGCACCAGACGCCAAGGAAATCCTGCGTCAGGAAGCACTCAAGCAAGTCCAGGCAGTACTCAACCAGGAGGAAGGCAAGCCGCTGGTGGAGGATCTGCTGTTTAACAACCTGATTATCCAGTAGCGGCCGGCAACTGTTAGGGGTTACCGGCGTGCCATTCGCAGCTGCGGTTGCGCCCCTGGTGTTTGGCTTGGTACAGCGCCTGGTCGCTCTGGGCGATCAACATATAGGGCTGGTTGTCCTGGCTGGGCTCGATGCACGCCAGGCCAATGCTCAGGGTGACGCGGCCGATCGGGCTGCCGGGGTGGGAGATGTTCAGCTCGGCCAGCTGCTGGTGTACCCGGGCGGCGACATGGGCGCCGCTGCTCAGGTCGGTGTTGGCCAGGATGATGGCGAACTCTTCGCCGCCGTAGCGGCACGCCGCGTCGCCTTCGCGCTGCAGGCATTTCTGCAGGACTTCGGCGACCTGTTGCAGCACATCGTCGCCGGCCAGATGGCCGAGCAGATCGTTGTAGGCCTTGAAGTGGTCGATATCCAGCATCAGCAGGGTCAGGGCCGCATTATGCCGGCGCAGTCGGCGCCATTCGCTGGCCAGCTGGTGGTCGAAGAAGCGCCGGTTGTACAGGCCAGTCAAGCCATCCTGCTGGGATAGACGCTGCAGCTGCGCCTCCATCTGCAGGCGCTCGTTGTTATCGCGGGAAACCCCGATCAGGTATTCGTGCTCATTGACCAGCACCAGCTGGGCGCTGATCTCGGCGGCTTGATGGCTGCCGTCGCGGCGGCGCATTTCCCGTTGGAAGATCTGCGACAGCTTGTCTTGCTGAGCCCGGCGGACGCTTTCCAGCCACTGATGAAAACCCGGCAGGAGCTGGTCGGGGTCCTCTTTGAGCAGTTGGCTGAAGGCCTCGGCGCTATAGCCCAGGCTGCGGTATGTGGCCTGGTTCATATACAGGATGTCGCGGGTCTGCGGGTTGATGATAAACAGGCCGTCGCGACTGGAGTCGGTCAGGTCGAGCACCAGTTGCAGGCGTTCGCGGCTGTCGCGCAGCACCTGTTCGATCTGTTCGCGTTGGCTGACCTGCTCATTCAATTGGCTGTTGCTGGCGTGCAGGGCGTTGGCGCGGCGGGCGTTCTCCAGGGCCAGGGCCAGCGCCGCCACCAGCAGCAGGCTGATAAGCAGGCTGGCCCCCAGGACGAACTCCGGCAGCGGCGTACTGAGCTGCCGCACCAGGTGCTCGGTCGGGTTGAGGCGCAGGGCGAAGCTGCTGTTATTCAGCAGCAGCAGCGGGATGTCCTGTTGCAGTGCCGGTATGGCCTGCTCGGCGGCGTGGCGGTAAATCGGCCGGCCATCCTCCACCAAGGCGGTGCTGAAGTCGCCGTCGGTGAGGCCGCGCAGCAGTTCGTTCATCAACGGCTCGACACGAAAGACCCCCTGGATAAAGCCATCGAAGTGCTGCTGGTGCTGCTCATCGCTGATGTACAGGGGGATATAGAGGATAAAACCGCGGCCCCCCTGAGCCAGGATGAAACTGTTGGAAAAGCGTGGCTCGCCGCTGGCCTTGGCCTGCATGGCCAGGTTGAAGTTGGGGTGCGCCGGGGTCAGCTGGAATGGTTGCGCGGCCTCATTGCCTGGCAGCGGCTCGACCCAGCGCACGCTGAGGTCGGCGCCTAGCCATTGAATGGCCTGGTAGCCCTGGAAGTGCTTCAGGCTGAGTTGGCTGTCGAGTACCCACTCCTCGCGCGGGATGCGGCCGCGGTGATTCCACCGCTTCGCCAGGCGCTCGAGGTCGTCGACCTGATTGATCAGGCTGGCTTCCAGTTGCCGCGCCAGGCTGTGGGCTTGATAGCTGACGCGCTCGGCGATGCGCTGCTGTTGCGCG
This sequence comes from Pseudomonas sp., assembly GCF_030696055.1. Classification (GTDB taxonomy): domain Bacteria; phylum Pseudomonadota; class Gammaproteobacteria; order Pseudomonadales; family Pseudomonadaceae; genus Aquipseudomonas. The sequence goes on from NZ_JAUYNP010000142.1 coordinate 19,550, forward strand.
TTCAGCAGCTGTTGCCACAACACTAGGCTGGCGAGGCCTAGCGCCAGCAGTAGGGCTGCAAGCGCGGGGCGGGCTGGCCAGGGAGGCTGAGAACTCGGCAGCATGGAGGCCCCCAAAAGGTTCCATTACCTAATAGCACAGTGCCATTTCAGCGCATAGCCAGGATCGCCGCCCACTCCTCCGCGCTGACCGGCATCACCGACAGACGGCTACCTTTCTGCACCAGCGGTAAGCCCAACAGGGCGCTTTGCGTCTTCAGCCGCGCCAGGGGAATCACCTGCGTGAAGGCTTCGACGAAGGCGACGTCGAGGGCGCTCCAGGGGTTCTTCTCGGCGCTGGCCTTGGCATCATGGTAGTGGCTGTGCGGCTCCAGTGCGCTGGGGTCGGGATAGACCGCACTGGCAATCCGCGCGATGCCGGCGATGCCCGGCTCGGGGCAGCTGGAGTGGTAGAAGAAGAACAACTCGCCCACTTGCATGCTGCGCATAAAGTTGCGCGCCTGGTAATTGCGCACGCCATCCCAGCGGGATTGTGTGAGGCGCCGCAAATCCTGGATCGAGAGTTCGTCGGGTTCTGATTTCATCAGCCAAAAAGGCATGAACTTTGCTCCTGTTGACCGGTCTTTTAGCGGCCGGGATAGGCGAGCCTGTTGCGTGACCGAAGCGTTTTGCGGCGCTCGGCGCCAGGCCACTAGGGGATCCATAACAATAATCGCCACGGCTACAACGTGCGCCATGCCTTGCAGGAGGAGGCATTCTCGATGAAACGTAAACCAGATGTGTTGTGGGTGTTGGTCATTCTGTTCAGCCTGGGCGTGGTGACTACGGGTTATACCCAGAGTTTGTGGGATCCTCAGCCCGAGGCGCCGGCCAGTCAGACGCCAGTCGCGGGTTGAACCCGCTCAGTACCGCAGGGAGCGCGGTACGGCCCAAGTTTAGTACCAGGCCTCGTTCGTCACAGTCGCGTGCAGCGGCACATCCCAACTGGCCATGGCCAGGCGATCCACCTGCTGGCACTCATGGGCCAGCCCCCATAGCGTCGGTTTGTGCCAATTTTTGCGCATTTTCAGATAGGCCAGGCTGCGATCGTAAAAACCGCCGCCCATGCCCAGGCGCCCGCCGTGGTGATCGAAACCGACCAATGGCAATAGCACCAGATCCAGCGCCCAGACCTTGCGTTGCTGTTTGCGGTTGCGCCGGGGTTCGGGAATGCCGAAGCGGTTCTTGATCAGGCGTTCGTGCCGGCGCACCCGCTGAAACACCATAGTGCTGCGTGGCCAGGGGCTGAGCACCGGCAGGTAGGTGACTTTGCCGCGCCTTTGCGCGGCGCGCAGCAAGGGGCGCGGGTCGATTTCGCCGTCGTTGGGCAGGTACAGGGCGATATGTTGGGCGCGCCGAAAACGTGGATGTTGCGCCAGCTGCCGATACAGGCCCTGGGCGGCCTGGCGTTGCGCCTGGCGGCTGAGCGCCTGGCGCTGCTCGCGCAACTGGCGGCGCAGTTGCGCGCGGGTCAGGGAGTCGGCGGTGAGCATGGTCAGTGACGCTGGCCATTGCCGCAGGCGGGCAATGGGCTGGAAAGAGTGACTCCCCGACGTGCCGCTGTCGGCTTAGCCCTTGAACCCGAGAGTTCAAGGTGGAGGGTGCAGGAGGCGTTAAGGCTTTCCGTCAGGCGGACATGCACACCGGCCTCAACATGCAACCTCCGGGTTTGTGCGTATCGGCTCAGGGACATCACCAACTGGCGCACACTCCAGGGAGCGGTGGCCAGTATACCCGAATCCCTCTGCGAGTATTCAGCTGCCTTGCTCATCCGCGTCCCGGCTCAGGGCGTGATCGACGCGACCGAGCAGGCTGCGCACTTGTTCGCGGTTGACGCTGGCCTGCTGGTCGAGGTGCTGCTGTTTGTGCAGCAGGTCGTGGGTGATGTTCAGGGCGGCCATTACCGCGACGCGGTCGGCCCCTATGACTTTGCCGCTGGAACGAATCTCGCGCATCTTGCCGTCCAGGTAGCGCGCCGCGCTTTCCAGGTTGCTGCGTTCGTCGTTCGGACAGGCGATGCAATATTCCTTATCGAGAATCTGCACGGTAACGGTGTTCGACTGGCTCATTAATCCTGCTCCAGGGCTTTGAGGCGCGAAATCATGGATTCGACCTTGTGTCGGGCCATTTCGTTCTTTTCGATTAGATGGGCGCGTTCCTCGCGCCACGCCTTTTCATTCGCCAGGAGAAGCCGGTTGTGGGCCTTGAGCTGCTCGACACGCTGGATCAGCAAGTCCAGCTTGGTCGTAAGGGCATGCAGATCGGCGTCTTCCATTGGTTCTCTACTCGCGGGTCAATAAGCGGGACTGACAGGTGGAAAATAGCGGTTTTCAGGCACTTTCGACAGTCTCGACTGGGCCGGCGCCGGGCTTTGTGCCTAACACTTCTGCCGCAAGACCGACGCACCTGGCGCGAGCCTCGCTGCGCGCGCTGTTGGCTGAGGGTCCGGGTGAGTCTGGGGTAAATAGCTCGGCTAGACGGTGATCTGTTTCACCTGCGGCCATTCGCCGCCCCGTTAGCCAGCAAGATTCGGCCTCAGGGCCGGGTCGAGGGCGGAGCCATCGAGCAGCTTGCATAGTCTTGGCGCGCTTGCCGGTGCTAGGATACGAGGCCTCCATTCTAGTGATTGCGCCGCTTGGCGCCTAGTTATCTATGCCAACTTCAAGTTCTCCCTACGCCGCTTTCGCCGCCCTGCTGGTCAGCAGCGGCCACTCCGTTTCCCCTGCCGAATTGCATGGCCTGCTGCTCGGGCGCAGCTGCGCCGGCGCCGGCTTCGAGATCGATCCCTGGTTGGTGGATGCCGCCGAACTGCTCGGCGCCGAGCCGCAGGACACGGTGCGTCAGGCCCTGATCGGCCTGCAGGAAATGGTCAAGAACGAACTCGGCGGCCATGACGTCACCCTGGTGTTGTTGCTGCCCAGCGACGATGCGCCGCTGAGCGAACGCGCCGTGGCGCTGGGCCAGTGGTGCCAGGGCTTCCTCGGCGGCTTTGGCCTGACCGCCCGCGACAGCGCCCTGAGCGGCGAGGCCATGGAAGTGTTGCAGGACCTCTCGGCCATCGCCCAGGTGCAGAATGCCCTGGAAGAATCCGAGGACGGTGAAAGCGATTACATGGAAGTGATGGAATACCTGCGCGTCGCGCCGCTGTTGCTGTTCAGCGAATGCGCCAAGCCCGCAGCGCCGGCGCCGAAGCCGTCGCTGCATTGATTTTCATAGCCTAGTAGTGGACTCAATCTGCCCATGATCAGCATCCCCAAGTCGGAATACGTCCGTCGGCGCAAGGCGCTGATGGCGCAGATGGAACCCAACAGCATCGCCATATTGCCGGCCGCGCCGGTGTATATCCGCAACCGCGATGTCGAGCATATCTACCGTCAGGACAGCGACTTCCAGTACCTCTCGGGCTTTCCCGAGCCGGAGGCGGTGATCGCGCTGATTCCCGGGCGCGAGCATGGCGAATACGTGCTGTTCTGCCGCGAGCGCGATCCGTTGCGCGAGATGTGGGACGGCCTGCGCGCCGGTCAGGATGGTGCCATCAGCCAGTACGGCGCCGACGATGCCTTCCCGATTGGCGATATCGACGACATCCTGCCGGGGCTGATCGAAGGTCGCGACCGGGTCTATTCCGCCATGGGCAGCCACCACGAATTCGACCGCCAGCTGATGGAGTGGATCAATGTGATCCGTTCCAAGGCGCGGCAGGGTGCCTCGCCGCCCAATGAGTTCATCACCCTCGATCACCTGCTGCACGATATGCGCCTGTACAAGTCGGCCGCCGAAATCAAGGTCATGAAGGAAGCGGCGGAGATTTCCAGCCGCGCCCACGTGCGGGCCATGCAGACCAGCCGCGCCGGGCTGTTCGAGTACCACCTGGAGGCCGAGCTGGATTACGAGTTCCGCAAGGGCGGGGCGAAGATGCCGGCCTA
>NZ_JAUYNP010000144.1 GCF_030696055.1 Pseudomonas sp.
AGGGATTTTGGCAGGTCGAGGTGGGCGACGAAACGCACGTTGGGCTTGTCGATGCCCATGCCGAAGGCGATGGTCGCCACCATGATCAGGCCTTCCTCGTTGAGAAAGCGCTTCTGGTGGTAGGCGCGCAGCTCATTGGCCAGGCCCGCGTGATACGGCAGCGCGGGAAAACCCTGCTCGGACAAGAAGGCGGCGACCTCTTCGACCTTCTTGCGCGACAGGCAATAGACGATGCCGGCATCGCCCTTGCGCGCAGCCAAGAAGCCCAGCAACTGCTTGCGCGGCTGCTCCTTGGGCACTATGCGGTAGAAGATATTCGGTCGGTCGAAGCTGGAGAGGAAGCGCTCGGCCTGCTGCAAATGCAGGCGCTGGACGATTTCCTCGCGGGTGCGCATGTCCGCCGTGGCGGTCAGGGCGATGCGCGGCACCTTGGGGAACAGCTCGGCCAGCTGGCCCAGCTGCAGGTATTCCGGGCGGAAATCATGCCCCCACTGCGACACGCAGTGCGCCTCGTCGATGGCGAACAGGGCGATCTGCAAACTCTGCAGAAAACTCAGCATACGCGGCTGCACCAGGCGCTCAGGCGCCAGGTAGAGCAGCTTGATCTCGCCGCGCTTGATCCGTTCGGCAATCTCGCGCTGTTCATCGGCGCTCAGGGTGGAGTTCAGCGCCACCGCCGCCACGCCCAGCTCATCCAGGGTGGCGACCTGATCGTCCATCAGCGCGATCAACGGCGAAACCACCACCGCCAAGCCCTCGCGGAGCAAGGCCGGGACCTGGAAACACAGGGACTTGCCGCCGCCGGTGGGCATCAGCACCAGGGCATCGCCACCAGCGCCCACGCGTTCGATAATCGCACCCTGACGGCCGCGAAAGCTGTCGTAGCCGAAAACGTCTTTAAGGATGCGTTGTGCGTGATCGAGCATTGCGGGTCTCCGAAGCGAGCGGCGCATTATACGCAAGTGCTCGCCGGGCAGGTTTTGCATCTGTAACCGCCAGGAGCCTGTCGGGCTTGACCGTTCGTAGCGAGGGAAAGTCCGGTTCGAGTCAGTTTTGTTGATCTTTCGAGGCGAATAGCGAGCTATATAACGAGAAAGAGCGGCAAAAATTACCGAATTCGGCTTTTCCGCAGTAGAACAGCGTTAAGCCCGACAGGCTCCCAGGTTTTACCGCAAGCTATGGCCGCTCAAACCGCGCTAGACTAGAATCCATCCTCGTTTACTCCTTCAAGGTAGCCCTACGATGTCCTTCGCCGAGCAACTCTCCCGCCTGCAAGCCTTCCTCGATGCCGATGAGCTGCATGAAGAGGCCCTGGACTACGTCGCCGCCCATGGCTACCTGACCGCCTTGTCGATCTGCCCGGACCAGGTGCCCGAGCGCGAATGGATCGATGCCCTGTTCTCCGAGCCGCCGCATTACCGCAGCGACGCCGAGCGCGAAGAAATCGAAGCGACCCTGGTGCAACTGCACAGCCATATCGCCCGCCAACTGGCCAGCGACGATGACCCGGAAATAGCGTGCGAGCTGGACCTCGGCATTGATCCGGACGATTCCGATCTGCGCGGCTGGTGCATCGGCTTTATGGAAGGGGTGTTCCTGCGCGAAGCGGCCTGGTTCGACGATGCCGAAGATGAAGTCAGCGAATTGCTCCTGCCGATCATGGTCGGTTCCGGCCTGTTCGACGAACAGCCTGAGTTCGCCGAAATCGCCCGCGATCGCGACCTGGTCGACAGCATGATCGAGCAGATCCCCGAGCTGCTGACCGCGCTGTTCCTGCTGTGCCATGCGCCGGAAGAGAAGCCGGCATTGCTTAAACCGCGCCAACACTAATCAGTGCCATTGAAAAACTACTGCGCTCGGCCATGCAGCGTTGAAGTCAGCTTCGGAATGCTCATGTACAACTCGTACACTCCGCTTCCTCGGCTGACTTCGCCTTGCCTAGCCTTCGCTCGCTACATTTTTCAACGGCCTGACAAGCCTGCGCCATAGCCATGGCGCGCACCCTCGAAGAACGGCGCAACCCCGCCGTGCGCTACGCCCTGCTGGCCATCGGCTGGCTGAGCGTGGTGCTGGGGGTCATCGGCATTTTCCTGCCGGTGTTGCCG
>NZ_JAUYNP010000145.1 GCF_030696055.1 Pseudomonas sp.
ACCACACCCTTCCTGCTGTTGGCCGCCGCCTGCTTTATGCGCAGCTCCAAGCCTTTCTACCTGTGGCTGGTCAACCACCCTCGGCTCGGCCCCTGGATAGTCGACTACCTCGCAGGCGAGGGCATTCCGCTCAAGGCCAAGGTCTACGCCATCGGCCTGATGTGGCTGAGCATCGGCATCTCCAGCTACCTGGTGCCGCTGTTCTGGGCCCGGCTGTTTATGCTGAGCAGCGCAGTCCTGGTCAGCCTGTATATCCTCAGGCAGAAGACCCTGGCCAAGCCTGCGCGCCCTCCCCAAGCCAGCCGCCCATAACCCTCAGCCACAACTACAGCTAGCGTGCGCAGCCGCGCGGCAGAACTCACCACTAACGCCTAGACTTCCCCCATCTTTGACCGAGACGCGGTACATGCAGCCACCTCAGCCCACCCATGGATGGCTAAAGCACCTGCACAGGACGCTGCTGGTCGGGCTGGTGCTGCTGATCGGGCTGACCAGCGCCCTGGCCAACTGGGACTTCGGCCTGATTCTGCAGAATGCCGAAAATCGCTACGGCAGCCTGGGTTCAGCCAAGCAGCGCATTCAAGCCTGGGATGCGCTGATCAAAGCCAGCGGCAATAGCGCCGAGCAAGACAAGCTGCGCGAGGTCAACCGCTTCTTCAATCGGCAGTTCCGCTTCTCCGACGACATCCGCATCTGGCGACAAAACGACTATTGGGCGACGCCCATCGAGGCCCTGGTCAAAGGCAGCGCCGACTGCGAGGACTATGCGATTGCCAAGTACTTCACCCTGCGCCGTCTCGGCATCCCCAGCGACAAGCTGCGCATCACTTACGTCAAGGCGCTCAACTACAACCAGGCGCACATGGTGCTGACCTACTACGCCAGCCCCAGCGCCATACCCCTGGTGCTGGATAACCTGATCAACGAGATCAAGCCGGCCTCACAGCGCCGGGATCTGCTGCCGGTCTATGCGTTTAACGCCGAAGGGCTTTACTTACCGGGCTCCAGCAGCAAGAAGGGCGACAGCAAGAAGCTCTCACGCTGGCAGGATCTGTTGAAAAAAATGCGTGCGGAGGGCTTCGCCATCGGCGAAGGCTAGGAGGAACCTATGTCGCTACTCAAGCAGCTATTTCTCGCCATCTGCCTGTTTCTGGTGGTGGCCTTCACCGGCAGCTTTATCGCCGGGGTGGAAAGCTCTCGGGAGCAGTTGATCAGCCAGCTGCGCTCCCATGCCCAGGACGCGGCCACCGCACTGGGGCTGTCGATGACGCCGCATGTGGATGATCCGGCGATGATCGAGCTGATGGTCAGCTCGATCTTCGACAGCGGCTACTTCGCCAGCATCCGCGTGATGCGCATCCCCGACGAGCAGGTGATAGTCGAGCGCAGCAGCGACTCGACCGCGGAGACCGTACCCAGTTGGTTCGCCCAGCTGGTCAATCTGCAGGCACAGGGCGGCGATGCGCTGATCATGCGCGGCTGGGAACAGGCGGCCAGGGTCGAGGTGATCAGTCATCCGCAGTTCGCCCTGGCCAAGCTGTGGGACAGCGCCATCGGCAGCCTGCTCTGGCTGCTGCTGTGCGGCCTGATCAGCGCCATTCTCGGAGGCTGGTTGCTGCGCACCCAATTGCGCCCCTTGGACACCATGGTGCAACAGGCCCAGGCAATTTCCCGGCGCGAGTTTATGACCCTGCCCAAGGTGCCGCGCACGCCGGAACTCAAGCGCGTGGTCATGGCCATGAACCAGATGGTGGAAAAGCTCAAGACCCTGTTCGCCGAGGAAGCCGCGCGCAGTGAAAAGCTGCGCGAGGAGGCCTATCAGGACAGCATCACCGGCCTGGCCAACCGCCGCCTGTTCGACATCCGCCTGGCCAACCAGCTGGTGGTTTCCGAACAGCACGCCGAAGGCTATCTGATCCTGCTGCGGGTCAACGACCTGGCCGGGCTTAACCAGCGCCTGGGCGGCCAGCGCACCGACGCCCTGATCGGCGCCATAGGCGAGTTGCTCAAACGCCTGCTCAACCAGACCAATCGCGCCGACTGGCTGGCCTCGCGCAGCCGCGGCGGCGAGTTCAGCCTGCTGGCTCCCGGCATTGGCCGCGAGGAAGCCGATCTGCTGGCCGACGAGCTGCACGGCGGTCTGGAAAGCCTGCGGCAAACCGGCGCCAGCGACTGCACGCCGGTGGCGCATATGGGCATCGCCGCCTTCCGTCCCGGCGAAGAAGCCAGCCAGGTCATAGGTCGCGCCGACCAGGCCCTGGCCCAGGCGCAAAACGACCCGAGCCGCGACTGGGTGCGCCTGGACGACTACAACGCCCAACCAACCCAGGGCCTGCATGACTGGCGCGCCTGGATAGACGATGCGCTGAACCGGGGCAAGCTGCAGCTGTACTTCCAGCCGGTGACGCAATGCGCCGATCGCGGCCAGCTGCTGCACCAGAAAGTCCTGGCCCGCCTGCTCGACCCTCAAGGCGAGGCCATAGCCGCCGGGAAATTCCTGCCCTGGATCGAACGCCTGGGCTGGACCACGCGCTTCGACCTGGCCATGCTCGAACATAGCCTGGCGCATCTGGCGCAACATGCGGTGCCACTGGCCCTGAGCCTATCCGCGGCCACCCTGCGCGAACCGGCCAGCCGCAAGCGCCTGCTGGAAATGCTGAGACAGCACTCGCAGCAAGCCAGCCTGCTGACCTTGGAAGTGGATGAACGCCACCTGCCGCCGGCCGCCGAGCTGGAAAGCCTCAGCCAGGCGGTGCGCCAGGCCGGTTTCAGCCTGGGCCTGCAGCACTTCGGTGGACGCTTCAGCCTGATCGGCAACCTGACCCATCTGGGCCTGGCTTACCTGAAGATCGATGGCACCTATATCCGCGCCATCGACCAGGAGAGCGACAAACGCATGTTTATCGAGGCGGTGTTCCGCGCCACCAACAGCATCGACCTGCCGCTGATTGCCGAAATGGTGGAAACCGAGGGTGAGCTGGCCGTACTCAAGGAGCTGGGGCTGTACGGCGCCATGGGCCGCCTGCTCGGCGCGCCTACTCCTTGGCAGGGCTAGAGCAAGGTGCCCAGAGCGTAGGGCGGGCCGCGCAGCGGCGCAACCCGCCAACGCCCCAAAGCACCGCCATACAAAGACGGCGCACAACCCATCACCCCATTGACCACAAGGCCGAACGGCGCGGGTCAATGACCCTCCCTACGAATCTTGCCGCTTGCAGCTTCTCGCCTGCAGCTGCCAGCCTTAGCTGGCAAATAGATAGCCTTCCACATCCATACCCGCGTCGCGCATCTGCGCCAGCTTGTACCTCAGGGTGCGTGGGCTGATGCCCAAACGCTCGGCGGCTTCCTTGCGCCGCCCGCGTTCGGCCCGCAGGGTGTCGATAATCATCTGGAACTCGTGCCGGCGCAGGTCATCGCCCAAGGCCCCCGCCTCGGCCGGCGGCATCTCCAGGGCCACCGGCGCGGCGCTGGGCACTACCGCCAGCAGCGGCGGCTGCGCCAGCAAGACTGCCGAGCCTATGGGCGCCAGCAGGCACAGATCCTGGGGTTGAATCAAACCGCCCTGCTGCAGGATCAGCGCCCGTTGAATGGCATTGTCCAGCTCGCGCACGTTGCCCGGCCAGCCGTGCTGGATCAGGCTCAGCTGCGCCTGGGGTGACAGGCGAATCGGTGGGTGATTCATTTTCTTCACGTACTTGGCCAGCAGGCGCTCGGCCAGGGGCACTATGTCCGCCGGGCGTTCGCGCAGCGGTCGCCAGGCCAGCGGAAATACCGACAAGCGATAGTAAAGGTCTTCGCGGAAGCGCCCCGCCGCCACTTCGCCGGCCAGGTCACGGTTACTGGTGGCCAGTACGCGGATATCCAGGCTGATCGGCTTGCGCGCCCCGACCCGCTCCACCTCGCGCTCCTGCAGCACGCGCAACAATTTGGCCTGCAGGCCCAGGGGCATCTCGGAGATCTCATCGAGCAGAATGCTGCCGCCCTCGGCCAGCTCGAACTTGCCCGGCGCACTGGCAATGGCCCCGGTAAAGGCGCCCTTCTCATGCCCGAACAGAGTCGCCTCGAGCATATTGTCGGGAATAGCCGCGCAGTTGATCGCAATAAAGGGTTTGTTGACCCGCGGCGATTGCTGGTGCAGGTAGCGCGCCAGCACCTCTTTACCGGTGCCGGATTCGCCTGTGATCAGCACGGTCGAATCGCTTTGCGCCACCCGTTTAGCCAGCTCCAGCAGCTGCACGCTGGCCGGCTCTACCGCCACCGGCCCCTCCTGCTCGGTCGCGCTCACCCGCCCCAAGGCATGCCGATCCACCAGGGTCAGCAAGGCCTTAGGTTCGAAGGGTTTTACCAGATAATCCGCCGCGCCTTGGCGCATGGCATCCACCGCCCGCTCCACCGCGCCATAAGCGGTCATCAACAGCACCGGCAACTGCGGCTGGCGCTGGCGGATCTGCGCCAATAACTGGTGGCCATCCATGCCCGGCATATTGACGTCGCTGACCACCAGGCCGAAAGGCTCCTGGCCGATCGCCAGCAACGCCGCCTCGGCGCAGTCCACCGCGCGGAAATCGTGCCCGCCCAGCGCCAGGGTATCGGCCAGAGCCTCGCGCAAGGCGCGGTCATCTTCGACCAGCAGAACTTTGGCAGCCATGGATGCTTACTCCTGAATCAAGGGTTGCGTCGCGCCAAGCAGCGGCAACGTCAGAATGGCGCAGGTGCCGCGCCCCGGCCGGGAGCGCAGCTGCACATCCCCCTGGTGCGCGCGCACCACGGCCTTGACCACGGCCAGGCCGAGCCCGGTACCGGTGGTTTTGGTGGTAAAGAAGGGTTCGCCGAGGCGCGCCAGGGTGGCCGGGTCTATGCCCGGCCCGTTGTCGCTGATGCACAGGCGCAGCGCCTGGCCACGGCGGTATAGATGGACCTTCAGCCGCGCCTCGCGCCCGCCGGCCTGAATCGCGTTCTCGAGCAGATTGAGCAGGCTGCCGACCAGGGTGTCGCGATTGCACAACAGCTCGCCATCGTGGCAGTCGCACTGCCAGCGCACCTGCATATCCAGCACATGGGGTTCGGCCGCGGCGCGTAGCGCATCGAACAAGGCCTTGGGCGCGAGGCGATCCGGCAAGGGCAGCTCGCCCCGGGCGAAGATCAGCATGTCGCGCACCTGGTGCTCGAGCTCATACAGGCGCTCCTTCAAACGCCCGGCAAAGCGCTGCTGCTGCTCGACCGGCAGCTCCTGCTCGGTCAAATGGCTGGCGTAGAGCAGAGCCGCGGAAAGCGGCGTGCGAATCTGGTGAGCCAGGGACGCCACCATGCGCCCCAGGGCGGACAAGCGCTCGTGACGCGACAGCTGATCCTGCAGGCGACGGGTTTCTGTCAGGTCGGTCAGCAGCACCAGCTGTCCGGGCTCGGCATGCAGCGAACGGGTGGCAATCGACAAGCGGCGGCCGTCTTTCAAGGAGATTTCATGGCCGTCATCTTCGCGGGGGGCGAAGTTGCGCGCTATCACCTGACGCCAGAGCATGCCGACCAGGGGCTGGCCGAGCAGATTGCGCGCCACCGGGTTGGCCTCGCGCACCACGCCCTGCCCATCTATGACTATCACCCCGCCAGGCAGCAGATCCAGCAGGCTTTGCAGGCGATGGGCCAGGCGCTCTTTCTCCGCCAACTCCTGCATGCGCTGGGCGCTGACCAAGGCCAACTGCCCCTTCAGCTCGGTGACCCGGGCTTCCAGCATGCTGTAGGAGGTGCTGAGCTGGGTCGACATCTGATTGAACAAGGCAAAGGCCTGCTCAAGACCCGCACGGCTGGCCTGTTCGATCGGAGCGACTTCGGGATTTTCAGGGCGTTGGGCGTTGGCGTTCATCGTTCTCTCTCGCGCAGCGAGCCGTCATAAGACAGTCAGTTACCTGAGAGATAGCAATACCCGTGCCTAAAAAATAATCCTTATATTACAAACACTTAAAAAACAAAGCCGAAGGCGGCGTCAATCCTTCGGCTTTATTGGGCTGGCAGACGCCAAGTCACTGACTATTGCCAGAGCCAGTACAAATCAATCGTCCTGCTCTTCTTCGTCACGCCGGCTCATGCCGTATTTGCGCATCTTCTCCACCAGGGTGGTGCGGCGTATGCGCAAGCGCTCGGCGGCGCGTGCCACCACGCCGCTGGCGTCATCCAGGGCCTGCTGGATCAAACCCTGCTCCAGGTTGCCCAGGTAGTCCTTCAGGTCCAGACCTTCGGGCGGCAACATGGCCGTCGAATTGATACCCGGTAGGCCGGCCATGAGGGTGGCGCGCTCGTCCATCTCATCGCGCAAACTGGCCACCAGGCTTTCGTCTTCATCATCGACATGGCGGAACTTCTTCGGCAACTCCCCCACCCCGATCACCCCATAGGGATGCATGATCGCCATGCGCTCAACCAGGTTCGCCAGTTCGCGCACATTACCCGCCCAGTCATGCTGACACAGCGACAAGATGGCCGCGGAATTGAAACGTATCGAGCCACGTTTCTCGAACTCCATGCGCGAGATCAACTCGTTCATCAGCAGCGGAATATCTTCGATGCGTTCGCGCAGCGGGGCCATTTCGATCGGGAAGACATTCAGTCGGTAATACAGGTCTTCGCGGAAACTGCCGTCCTCGATCATCTTCTCGAGATTCTTGTGGGTCGCGGCGATGATCCGCACATCGGCGCTTTGCGTCTTGTTGCTGCCGACCCGCTCGAAGGTGCGCTCCTGCAGCACTCGCAGCAATTTCACCTGCATCGGCAGGGGCATATCGCCAATCTCGTCGAGAAACAGGGTGCCGCCATTGGCCAGTTCGAAACGCCCAGCGCGGCTGGTGATAGCCCCGGTAAAGGCGCCTTTCTCGTGGCCGAACAGCTCGCTCTCCAGCAGCTCGGCGGGAATCGCGCCGCAGTTGACCGGCACAAAGGGCGCGTCACGGCGCTTGGAGTGATAGTGCAGGTTGCGCGCCACTACTTCTTTGCCCGTGCCCGACTCGCCGAGAATCAATACGCTGGCCTCGGTATCGGCCACTTGCTGCATCATCTGCCGCACTTGTTGAATCGCCCGGCTGGTACCGACCAGGCTGCGGAACAGGTTGGTTTCGCGCTGCCGACCACGCTCACGGGCCTGGTCATACATTTCGCGGTAGACCTGGGCGCGGTGCAGGGAATCGAGCAGCTTGTTATAGCTCAGCGGCATTTCCAGACTGGCCAGCACACTGCGGCGCTGCTCTTCCGGCCACTCGGCGGCCACTTGCTCGTTAAGCAACAGGGTCGGTAAGAACTCATCCCAAGCCGCCAACTGCTTGAGCATCTCCAGCACGCCACCCTTTGCCTGCACCTCGCCAAGCAGCACGCTCAATAGGGCGCGACTGGACTCCAGTTGCGCGACGGTTTCACGCCAGCTTTGGCTGTCACAGGCTAGATGGTCTTCACCCAGGAAATTCAGGATCACTGTCAAATCACGACGACGTTCGCTGTTATCGTCAATCAGGAGAATTTTGGTTTCACGCCACATAATTTTTATATCTGATCCTGGAGTGAAAAAGCGTGCCTGACAGCCAAAGTCACCCAACCTAGCGTCGGCAATTGGCCACTAGTTAAGTCAATTTTTTGTTCGCAGTCAATTTTATGGCGTGATTTTTTTGCTTTACCTGGATACAGGCTAAGCAGTTGTTTGTAAAGAAGGGAGTTGCTGCAGGCCGGTTGTCAGAATTGACCGCCGTGGAATAAAGGGTGCCTCGAACGTTGCCCGCTGACTGGCAGCGGTGGGGACTGGCACGCAGCCATGCGTGCCAATCTCAGCCAAACAACTGGTAAACCTTGGCCCCTTGCTGGGATTGATTCAACTGCACCAGTTCATGGGCCAAGCGCTGCTGCTCGGCCTGGCAAACACTGACCAGCTCGCGGTAAAGATCCAGAAGTTCCTGCATGCGCGCGCGCAACACCTCTTCATCGTTTACCGATTCGACCATCGCCTCATCTACCGCCTGAC
>NZ_JAUYNP010000153.1 GCF_030696055.1 Pseudomonas sp.
CGGGATCTGCTCGTCGATGATCCGCTGCATCAAACGCTCGTCTTCGATGACGCGCACGCCATGGTCGATGCGCTGGATTTTCAGCAGGTCGATGGCTTCCCAGATGTACTCAGGCGGGCCTTCTTCACCGGCGTGGGCGACGGTCAGGAAGCCTTCGTGGCGGGCACGATCAAACACACGCTGGAACTTGCTCGGCGGGTGGCCCATCTCCGAGCTGTCCAGGCCCACGGCGATAAAGGCCTCGCGAAACGGCATGGCCTGCTTCAGGGTGTCGAAGGCGGCTTCCTCGGACAGGTGGCGCAAGAAACTGAGGATCAGGCCGTGAGTAATCCCCAGCTGTTTCTCGCCATCGACCAACGCCTGCTTGATACCGCGCAGCACCACCTCGAAGGGAATGCCGCGGTCGGTGTGGGTCTGCGGGTCGAAGAACGGCTCGGTGTGGATTACGTTCTGCGCCTTGCATTTGAGCAGGTAGGCCCAGGTCAGGTCGTAGAAGTCCTGCTCGGTGCGCAGCACGTCGGCGCCCTGGTAATAGAGGTCGAGAAACTCCTGCAGGTTGTTGAAGGCATAGGCGCCGCGCAGGGCTTCCACATCGTTCCAAGGCAGCTTGATCTTGTTGCGTTCGGCCAGGGCGAACAGCAATTCGGGTTCCAGCGAGCCTTCCAGGTGCAGGTGCAGTTCGGCCTTGGGCAGGGCGTTAAGCCAGTCGTACATGGATAAGTTCTCTTTATCAGGCGAGATCGTGAACAGGTTCTTTGCAGTTTAGTTTAACCGCTCGGACAGCTTTTCTTCCGCCAGCCTAGCCCAGGCTAGCTGTCGCTGGCCATCAGCTGCGCTGAAGCACGCTGCGTCCGCGGCTGATATCGGCCAGCAGGTGCTGCAGGTCGGCGAAGCGCGCCTCGGGCACCGCCAGCTGCAGTTCGGCGCCGTCGGCGTCGAAGCGTTCGCCTTCCAACACGCAGTTCAGCTCGCTTAGACGCGCCTTGAGCAGCGCCAGTTCGGCAAAGCCACAGTGGCAGCTGCAGGCCGTGCGGCTGATCAGTTCGCTGCGTTCGGCCCCTTGCAGGCACTTGTTCGCCGCGCCGCCGTAAGCCCGGGCCAGGCCGCCGGTGCCGAGTTGGATGCCGCCGTACCAGCGGATCACCAGCACCGCGACGCGGTCGCAATCCTGGCCCTCGATGGCGGCGAGTATCGGCCGGCCGGCGGTGCCGCCGGGCTCGCCGTCGTCGCTGAAACGGTACTGCTGGCCGACCTTCCAGGCCCAGCAGTTATGCGAGGCGCTGGCGTCGCTACTGCGTTCGATAAAGGCTTGGGCTTCGGCCGCGCTATTGACCGGCACGGCCAGGGCGAGGAAGCGGCTCTTGCGGATTTCCTCGCGGTATTCGCCGGGGCTAAGCAGGGTAAAGGGCATAGGGCGGGTCAGGCGGTCGGCGGGGTGAGGCCGCAGCCCTTGAGGATGATGCGTACCAGGTTGTCGCCGGCGATTTCGAAGTCCTGCTTGTTCAGGCGCGAGCGCCCGGTGACGCGGCAGATCTGCGAGGCGAAGTCGGCGTAATGCTGGGTGCTGCCCCACAGCAGGAAGATCAGGTGCACCGGGTCCACCGGGTCCATCTTGCCGGCGGCGCTCCAAGCCTCGAACACCGCGGCGCGGCCGCGGAACCAGGTCAGGTAGTCCTGGTTAAGCAGCTGCGAGAGGTTTTCCCCGCCGCTGATCACTTCCATGGCGTAGATGCGCGAGGCCTTAGGGTTGCGCCGGGAGAATTCCAGCTTGGCGCGGATATAGCGGGCCAGGGCTTCGGCCGGGTCATCGTCGACCGTCAGGCTGTTAAAGGTGCTGTCCCACAGCTCGAGGATATTGGCCAGCACCGCCTGGTACAGGCCCAGCTTGTTGCTGAAGTAGTAGTGCAGGTTGGCCTTCGGCAGCCCGACGTTCTGCGCGATGGTGTTCATGCTGGTGCCCTTGAAGCCGTGGCGGGCGAACTCATCCTCGGCGGCTTGGATGATCGCTTCTTCGTTCTTCTGGCGAATGCGCCCGGCGGGTTTGCCGGTGGGGTGGGCACTGTGCGCGGATACTTCAACAGTCATGGGCTATTCCGGGCTGGTCAGGTTTTCAGACGCAGCACTGATACCCCAGAGGCGCCGAGGTGACAAGCGCGAGGGGCGGAAAAAGCGCGATAAGCGCCATTTCACAGGGCGTTCGCACCGTCTTTGTGCGTGCTGTGGCGGCTGCGGCAGGGTTGCGCCTCCCTTCGGTGCACGGTGGTTACGGCCCGATTCGCCAGCTGCGTAGCCCGGATGTAATCCGGGGAAATTCGCCGCCTGCACATTCGCTCCCGGATTGCATCCGGGCTACAGGGCTGTAACGCATTCGTAGGATGGGTGGAGCGCAGCGATACCCATCGGCACCCACGAGCCGAATACCTTGATGGGTTTATCCGCGAATACTCTTTAGCCGCTAACCGCCAGCGCCTCGAGAAAGCTCTCCAGCACCAGATGGGGGCGCCGGCCCTTGCGGGTCACCGAGGCCAGGCTGACGTCATAGAAGCGGCTGGCCGGCTTCAGCACGCGCAGGCGGCCCTGTTGCACCCAGGCCTGGGCGTAGTGGTCGGGCAGGTAGCCGATATAGCGCCCGGTGAGGATCAGAAAGGCCATGCCTTCGCGGTCCGAGGCGCTGGCCGTGCAGTTCAGCGCCTGGTAGTGGCTCTGCACCTCGGGCGGCAGGCGGAAGGTCGGCGCTATGGCTTCCTGGGCGTTCAGTCGCTCGTCCTGCAGTTGCTGGTCATCGACATAGAACAGCGGGTGACCCACCGCGCAGTACAGCAGCGAGCGTTCGTCATACAGGCTCTGGTACTCCAGGCCGGACAACGCATGGCTCTGCGGCACCACGCCGATATGCAGGCGGCCATCCAGCACGCCTTGCTCCACCTCGCTCGGCGGGGTCATGCGGATATGGATGCGCACGTCCGGGCCCAGCGCCTTGAGCTTGGCCAGGGCATGGGTGATGCGCATATGCGGCACGGTCACCAGGTTGTCGGTCAGGCCGATATTCAGCTCGCCGCGCAGGTGCTGGTGCAGGCCGTTGACCTCGGTGCGAAAGCTCTCCAGCGCCGCCAGCAGCTGCTGGGTGCTCTGGTACACCTCGCGGCCTTCCTCGGTCAGGGCAAAGCCCGCGCGGCCGCGCTGGCACAGGCGCAAACCCAGGCGCTGCTCCAGGTCGCTCATCTGCTGGCTGATGGCCGAGCGACCAATGCCCAGGGCGCTTTCCGCCGCGGAAAAGCCGCCGCACTCCACCACGCTGCGAAACAGCTTGAGCAGGCGGATATCGAAGTCGCTGACCTGGGCCAATGGATCGGGGCGGCGCGTGCTCATTGTTTAGTGTCCATTGTTTAGTGTGCGCTTAACTAAAGATAAGAAGAGTCATGTTTTCACGACTCTAAGCCCGTGGCACCTTTGTCTGCAACAACTGATAACCAGCCCCCCTCAGGGAGAGCCACCATGAATATGCCGCAGACCGCCCCTTCGCCCATGGCCAGCCAGCTCAAGCTGGACGCGCACTGGATGCCGTTTTCCGCCAACCGCAACTTCAAGCGCGACCCGCGCATCATAGTGGCGGCTGACGGCAACTACTTTATCGACGACAAGGGCCGGCGCATCTTCGACAGCCTGTCCGGGCTGTGGACCTGCGGCGCCGGGCACAACCGCACGGAAATTCAGGAGGCGGTGGCCAAGCAGTTGGGCACCCTGGATTACGCCCCGGGCTTTCAATATGGCCACCCGCTGTCCTATCAGCTGGCGGAGAAAATCACCGAGCTGACCCCGGCCGGCCTCGACCACGTGTTCTACACCGGCTCGGGTTCCGAGTGCGCCGACACCTCGGTGAAAATGGCCAAGGCTTACTGGCGCCTGAAGGGCCAGCCGAGCAAGACCAAATTTATCGGCCGTGCCCGTGGCTACCACGGCGTGAATATCGCCGGCACCGCCCTGGGCGGCATCGGCGGCAACCGCAAGATGTTCGGCCAGATGATGGACGCCGACCACCTGCCGCACACCCTGCAGCCGCACCTGGCCTACACCAAGGGCATGGCGGCGACCGGCGGCGTGGAACTGGCCAACGAGCTGCTCAAGCTGATCGAACTGCACGACGCCTCGAATATCGCTGCCGTCATCGTCGAGCCCATGTCCGGCTCCGCCGGCGTGATCGTGCCGCCAGTGGGTTACCTGCAGCGCCTGCGCGAGATCTGCACCCAGCACAATATCCTGCTGATCTTCGACGAAGTGATCACCGCCTTCGGCCGCATGGGTAAATGGACCGGCGCCGAATACTTCGGCGTGACCCCGGACCTGATGAACACCGCCAAGCAGATCACCAACGGCGCGATTCCCCTGGGCGCGGTCATCGCTTCCAGCGAGATCTACAACTGCTTTATGAACCAGGCCATCCCCGAGCATATGGTCGAGTTCGGCCACGGCTACACCTACTCGGGCCACCCGGTAGCCTGCGCCGCCGGCCTGGCGACCCTGGAGCTGCTCAAACGCGACCACCTGATCGAGCAGTCGGCCAACCTGGCGCCGGTGTTCGAAGACAAGCTGCACAGCCTCAAGGGCAGCAAGCATGTGGTGGATATCCGCAACTGCGGCCTGGCCGGCGCGATCCAGATCGCCCCGCGTGACGGCGACCCGGTGATCCGTCCGTTCGAGGCCGGCATCAAGCTGTGGAACGCCGGTTTCTACGTGCGCTTCGGCGGCGACACCCTGCAGTTCGGGCCAAGCTTCAACACCAAGCCCGAGCAGCTGGACAGCCTGTTTAACGCTGTTGGCGACGCCCTGCAGAGTCTCGACTGATGAAGCGGCCGCAGGCAGTGGCCACCGTACAGGTGGACAACGAGCGGGTGATAGTCACCGAATGGCGCTTCGCCCCCGGTGCCGAAACGGGTCGCCACTGCCACGGCTACGACTATGTAGTGGTGCCGATGACCGCCGGCAGCCTGCTGCTGGAAACCCCGGAAGGCGACAAGTACGCCGAGCTTGAGGCCGGGCAGTCCTACTTCCGCAAGGCAGGGGTCGAGCACAACGTGATCAACAACGGCCCGCACGAACTGGTGTTCGTCGAGACCGAAATTAAATAGAGCGCAGATTTCAGGGGTGGCTGGCGCAGCGCCATTCGCCCCCACAGCCCAAAATTCGTAATTGGAGTTAGCTATGAGCCTTATCCCGCACCTGATCCACGGCCAACACGTTACCGGTACCGGCCGCTCGGCCGCCGTGTACAACCCGGCCACCGGCGAATCCACCAACCAGGTCGCCCTGGCTGACCGCGCCACCATGCAACTGGCCATCGACTCGGCCAAGGCCGCCTTCCCGGCCTGGCGCAACACCCCGCCGGCCAAGCGCGCCCAGGTGATGTTTCGTTTCAAGCAGTTACTTGAACAGCACGAAGCGACCATCTCCAAGCTGATCAGCGAAGAGCACGGCAAGACAGTCGAAGACGCCGCCGGTGAGCTCAAGCGCGGTATCGAGAACGTCGAGTTTGCCTGCGCCGCCCCGGAAATCCTCAAGGGCGAGTACAGCCGCAACGTCGGCCCGAATATCGACGCCTGGAGCGACCTGCAGCCGATCGGCGTAGTAGCCGGCATCACCCCATTTAACTTCCCGGCCATGGTGCCGCTGTGGATGTACCCGCTGGCCATCGTCTGCGGCAACTGCTTTATCTTGAAGCCGTCCGAGCGTGACCCGAGCTCCACCCTGTATATCGCCGACCTGCTGCAAGAGGCCGGCCTGCCCAAGGGCGTGCTCAACGTGGTACACGGCGACAAGGAGGCGGTGGACGCGCTGATCGAAGCGCCGGAAGTCAAAGCCCTGAGCTTTGTCGGCTCCACCCCTATCGCCGAATATATCTACAGCGAAGGCACCAAGCGCGGTAAGCGCGTGCAG
Organism: Pseudomonas sp.; assembly: GCF_030696055.1. Taxonomy (GTDB): domain Bacteria; phylum Pseudomonadota; class Gammaproteobacteria; order Pseudomonadales; family Pseudomonadaceae; genus Aquipseudomonas. The sequence goes on from NZ_JAUYNP010000153.1 coordinate 5,932, forward strand.
GCCCTGGGCGGCGCGAAGAACCACGCCGTGCTGATGCCCGATGCCGACCTGGACAACGCCGTCAGCGCGCTGATGGGCGCCGCCTACGGTTCCTGCGGCGAGCGCTGCATGGCCATCTCGGTGGCCGTGTGCGTAGGCGACCAGATCGCCGATGCCCTGGTAGAAAAAATCGTGCCGCAGATCAAAGGCCTGAAAATCGGCGCCGGCACCACCTGCGGTCTGGATATGGGCCCGCTGGTTACCGCCGCGGCGCGTGACAAGGTCAAAGGCTATATCGACGCCGGCGTCGCCCAGGGCGCAAGCCTGGTGGTCGACGGTCGTGACTTGGTAGTGGCTGGCCATGAGAACGGCTACTTCGTCGGCGGCACCCTGTTCGACAAGGTGACCCCGGAGATGACCATCTACACCGACGAAATCTTCGGCCCGGTGCTGTGCATCGTTCGCGTGGGCAGCCTGGAAGCCGCCATGCAGTTGATCAACGACCACGAATACGGCAACGGCACCTGCATCTTCACCCGTGATGGTGAAGCGGCGCGGCTGTTCTGCGACGAGATCGAAGTCGGCATGGTCGGCGTCAACGTACCGCTGCCGGTGCCGGTGGCCTACCACAGCTTCGGCGGCTGGAAGCGCTCGCTGTTCGGCGACCATCACGCCTATGGCGAAGAAGGCATCCGTTTCTACAGCCGCTACAAAAGCGTGATGCAACGCTGGCCCGACAGCATCGCCAAGGGCCCTGAATTCAGCATGCCGACAGCC
>NZ_JAUYNP010000155.1 GCF_030696055.1 Pseudomonas sp.
TTTCGCAGCGAGCCGCGTTGCTGCGCCAAATTGCGCCAGGCAAGGCGCGGGACGCCGGCAATGGTTGTTCCCTTGCCAAGTCGCGCAACGCCGCCTGGCACAATTTGCCGCGCAACCCGCAGGGACGGGCCTGTTTTTGCGCGCTGCTGCGTTTCTCGTCGCTTATTTGGAACAACCAAACCACGCTCCTCGTGCCTGGCCCCGCGCAAAAACAGGCTCCGTCGCGGCCGCGACGAAACGTCAACAGACCCTATACTGAGAAGCAAATCAGTACGGGAGCCACTGCATGTTCGCCATGATGGAAACCACCCGGCTGGAGTCGTTGCACTTCGCCCAGGACCCGCAGAGCGGCCTCAAGGCCATTATCGCCATCCACAACAGCCGCCTGGGGCCGGCGCTGGGCGGCTGCCGCTACCTGCCTTACCCCGATGAGCAGAGCGCCATCGAGGACGTGCTGCGCCTGGCCAAGGGCATGAGTTACAAGGCGGCCCTGGCCGGCCTGCAACAGGGTGGCGGCAAGGCGGTGATCATCCGCCCGCTGCATGTCGACAGCCGCGCGGCGCTGTTCGAAGCCTTCGGGCGTTTTATCGAGAGCCTTAACGGTCATTACATCACCGCCATGGACAGCGGCACCTCCATCGCCGACATGGACTGCATCGCCCAGTACACCCAGCATGTCACCAGCACCACCGCCGAAGGCGACCCCTCGCCGCATACCGCCATGGGCGTGTTCACCGGCATTCGCGCCACGGCCATGGCGCGCCTCGGTGGCGATAACCTGGAGGGCCTGCGGGTGGCCATCCAGGGCCTCGGCCATGTGGGTTACGCCCTGGCCGAGCAGCTGCATGCCGCCGGCGCCGAGTTGCTGGTCAGCGATCTGGATGGCGGGCGGGTGCAACTGGCGATGGAGCAGTTGGGTGCCCATCCGGTGGCCCACGAGGCCTTGCTTACCACCCCCTGCGACATCCTCGCGCCCTGCGCCCTGGGCGGCGTACTGAATGCCGAAACGGTCGGCCAGCTGCGCTGTTCGGCGGTGGCCGGGGCGGCCAACAATCAACTGGCCAGTGCCGATATCGCCGACACCCTGCAGGCGCGGGGGATTCTCTATGCCCCGGATTACGTGATCAATGCCGGCGGGCTGATCTATGTGGCGCTACGGCACAAGGGCGAAAGCCTGATGGCGATTACCGCCCACCTGACCCAGATCAGCCTGCGCCTGACCGAAATCTACGCCCATGCCCAGGCCGACAAGCGCTCGCCGTCGCGGGTCGCCGATGCCCTGGCCGAGCGTCTGCTTTATGGCCCCTGAGGGCCGCCGCACTGGTACGGCTGTGGGCCATAAGCCCGCGGCTCAGTGGACATCCACAAGATGTCGAGGAGTACAGCAATGCCTGACAGCCTGAAACTGCCCTTGCCCTATACCCGTATTCTCGATCCCCAGGGCCGCCTGCTCGACGGGCTGCCGGCCTGGGCCGACGACCCCGCGCTGCTCGCCCGGCTGTACCGGCAGATGGTGCTGACCCGCCTGTTCGACCAGAAGGCCGTTGCCCTGCAACGCACCGGGCGCATCGGCACCTATGCGCCGACCCTCGGCCAGGAGGCCATAGGCGTGGCGGTCGGCGCCCTGATGCAGGCCGAGGATGTGCTGGTGCCCTATTACCGTGACACCGCGGTGCAGCTGATGCGTGGCGTGCGCATGGAGGAAATCCTGCTGTATTGGGGCGGCGACGAGCGCGGCAGCGATTATGTCGACCCGGCGGTGGCCCAGGACTTTCCGCTCTGCGTGCCCATCGCCACCCAGGCCCTGCATGCCTGCGGGGTGGCCAGCGCGTTCAAGATCCGCGGCGAGCACCGGGTCGCGGTGACCACCTGCGGCGACGGCGCCACCAGCAAGGGCGACTTTCTCGAGGCGCTGAACGTCGCCGGGGCCTGGCAGTTGCCGGTGGTGTTTGTGGTCAACAACAACCAGTGGGCGATCTCGGTGCCGCGGCGCATTCAGTGCGGTGCCCCGACCCTGGCGCAGAAGGCGCTGGGGGCCGGCTTCCCGGGCGAGCAGGTGGATGGCAACGATGTGCTGGCGGTCTACGCGCGCATGCAGGTGGCCCTGGAGCGCGCCCGGCATGGCAAGGGCCCGGTGTTGCTGGAGTGCCTCAGCTATCGCCTGGGCGACCACACCACCGCCGACGACGCCACCCGTTACCGCAGCGCCGAGGAGGTGAAACAGGCCTGGCAGGAAGAGCCGATCAAGCGCCTGCAGGCCTTTATGGTCGCCCAGGGGCTGTGGGACGAGGGCCGCGAGCAAGCCCTTATCGGCGAGTGCCAGGCCCTGGTGCAGCAGGCGGTGGAGGCCTTCGAAGGCGCCGGCCAGCAGCCGCCCGAGGCGGCGCTTGAGTATGTCTATGCGCAGTGGCCGGCGGCCCTGGCCGAACAGCGAGAGATGCTGCTGGAGCGGGCGGCGCGGCGGCAGGGAGGAGGCGAGCATGGACAGTAACAAGGTCAGCCTGCTGGAAGCGGTCAACCTGGCCCTGCACCGGGCCATGTACGAGGACGACAATGTGGTTCTGCTCGGCGAGGACATAGGCGTCAACGGCGGGGTGTTTCGCGCCACCGCCGGGCTGCGCGAGGCCTTCGGGATCAAGCGAGTGATCGACACGCCGCTGGCGGAAACCATGATCGCCGGCCTGGCGGTGGGCATGGCCGCCCAGGGCCTGAAGCCGGTGATGGAAATCCAGTTTATGGGTTTTATCTATGCCGCCATGGAGCAGCTGGTGTCCCACGCCAGTCGCCTGCGCAACCGCACCCGCGGCCGCCTCGGCTGTGCCATGGTGTTGCGCAGCCCTATGGGTGCCGGCATCCGCGCCCCGGAGCACCACAGCGAGAGCACCGAGGCGCTGTTCGCCCATATCCCGGGCTTGCGCGTGGTCATCCCCTCGTCGCCGGCGCGGGCCTATGGCTTGCTGCTGGCGGCCATCGACGACCCCGATCCGGTGATCTTTCTCGAGCCGACTCGACTGTATCGGATGAACCCCCAAGAGTTGCACGACGACGGTAAGCGCCTGCCCCTGGACTGCTGCTTTACCCTGCGCGAGGGCAGTGACCTGACGCTGATCAGCTGGGGCGCGAGCATCCACGAATGCCTGCAGGCCGTCGCGCAACTGGCCGAGCGCGGCGTGTCGGTGGAGCTGATCGATGTGGCCACGATCAAGCCGCTGGACCTCGACACATTGGAGGCCTCGGTGCGCAAGACCGGGCGCTGCGTGATAGTGCACGAGGCGCCGAAAAGCTGCGGGGTTGGCGCGGAGATAGCCGCCAGCCTGTACGAGCGCGCCTTGCTCGATCTGCAGGCGCCGATCCAGCGGGTTACCGCCCCGGATATCCCGCCGCCGTTGTACCGCCTGGAAGGCCTGTATATCCCCGATGCATCGGACATAGTCGCGGCCTGCGACGCGGTGCTGAATTACGCCTGAGGCGGATAAGGGCGGGTAGTCGTAGGGCGGACATGCCGCAAGGCTTGTCCGCCATCCAGGTCGCAAGCGGTGGACAAGGCTTTGCCATGTCCACCCCGCGCAACTAGTAGCCCGGATGTAATCCGGGGAAGTGGGGGCGGTTGGCGGTATTCCGGGGGTAGCTGTCGGAGTAAGCAAGTAGAGGATGGGTCCGGCGCATCAGGAGAACGCCATGAAATATTTCAAATTGCCCGACCTGGGCGAAGGCCTGCAGGAAGCCGAGATAGTCGAGTGGCACGTCAAGGCCGGCGATGTGGTCAAGGCCGATCAACTGCTGGTGTCGGTGGAAACCGCCAAGGCCATAGTGGATATCCCCGCGCCCTATGACGGGGTGGTGGTGAAGACCTTCGGTGCCGAGGGCGACATCTTGCATGTCGGCGAGCCGCTGCTGGCCTACGAGGGTGAGGCCGATGCCGGCACCGTGGTCGGTCGCCTGGAGGGCGGTGGCGGGGCCCAGGCCGACAGCTTTTTCGTCGGCGCCGCGCCGTCCACCCGCGAACACCTGGCGCCGCGGGCGACTCCGGCGGTGCGCCAGCTGGCGCGGCAACTGGGGGTCGATCTGAGCAGCCTGCAGGGCAGCGGCACGGACGGCCTGATTACCCGCGAGGATGTCGAGGCCGCGACCCAGAGCGCCCGCGACAAGTTCGGCGGGGAGAAGCTGCGCGGCGTGCGGCGCAGCATGGCGATCAATATGGCCCGCGCGCATGCCGAGGTGGTGCCGGTGGTGATAGTCGGCGATGCCGACCTGCACCTGTGGCCCCAGGCCCGCGACCCGCTGGTGCGCATCGCCCAGGCGATTGCCGCCGCCTGCCAGGTGGAGCCGGTGCTCAACAGCTGGTTCGATGGCAAGTCGCTGTCGATCAAGCAGCACGCCCAGCTCGACCTAGGGATTGCCGTGGACAGCCCCGACGGCCTGTTCGTGCCGGTGCTGCGGCATGTCGGCGCGCGCAGCGCCGAGGATCTGAAAAGCGGGCTGGCGCGCCTGCGCGCCGACGTCAAGGCGCGCTCCATACCGCCCCAGGAAATGATGGGGGCGACCCTCACCCTGTCCAACTTCGGCACCCTGTTCGGCCGCTACGCCAACCCCATCGTCATGCCGCCGCAGGTGGCGATCATCGGTGCCGGCGGCATTCGCGACGAGCCGGTGGCGGTCAAGGGCAAGGTCGAGGTGCACCCGATACTGCCGCTGTCCCTGACCTTCGATCACCGTGCGGTCACCGGCGGCGAGGCCGCGCGTTTTCTCCAGGCCTTGGTGCAGGCCTTGCAGCAACCAGAAGGTTGAAGGGTTATTCGCTCGCCTGTTCGCTCAACTCGCTGAGCGCATCCGGCTGGTTCTTGAAGGCCTTGGCGAAGATCTCGCGGTTCTTCGCCATAAAGATGCCCAGCTCTTCGCCCTGGCTTTCGTTCAACGAAGGCACGGCCTTCTGCAGCACAGCGGCCAACAGCTCGGCCAGTTCGAGCATCTTGTCGTGACGGTCGGCTTCGGCTTTATCCATAAACAAGCGCTCCAAATCTCGGCTGCTGCGGTACACCACTTCGACGGCCATTCATCACCTCTACGCCTTCACGCTGATGGGTTGCAAGAAAACTGTTTATTTATACAGTGCTGGCGCAGTGTAAAGCAGTCTGGCGGGACTGGCTAGTGCGGCGCCGCGCTTGCCCATGCACTAGCTGGCACTACTAGCCGGCACAGATCGTCGGCTGTTCTCCGCGCCTGCTGCCAGCGGCCTAGACTGTTACTGAGAGCAGTGGCTTGGGCGCGCTGCTCGGGACGGGGCAAGGAGGTTCCCAGGCGGCTCGGCATACACCCGCTGCAGTAACCTGGGGTGCGTGCGAGTCGATTGTCGCCCGCCGCCAGCGGAGAGGGTAGGCGGGCTGCAGGCCAACGGCAGGAGGTAGACCATGAGCATGGCTGCCAGTTTGCATAGCTACTTGTCACAGCAGCATTCCCACTACGACATGCTGCAGCACGATCCCTCGATGACCAGCCGCGAAGCGGCGCGCCGCGCTGGCGTACCGCCCCATCTGCTGGCCAAACCGGTGATTCTCGACGACCTCCAGGGCCACTGGCTGATGGCGGTGGTCCCGGCGACCCGCCAGGTCGACCTCGACAAGGTGCGCAAGCTGACCAAACGCCACTGGCGCTTGGTTCGGGAAAACGAGTTCGGTACGCGCTTCGGCGATTGTGCCGAGGGTGCGATTCCGCCGGTGGGCAGTGTCTTCGAGATGGACACCCTGATCGACGAGTCGCTGACGGCGATCAAGGACCTGTATTTCGAGTCGGGCGATCATGAGGCGCTGGTGCATATGAGCGGAGAACAATTTCTCCAGCTGATGCCGAGCGCCCGGCGCGGGCCTATCAGCGAATAAGCCCAGGCGGGCCGCTGCTGCCCCTTTCTTCTCGCCGTGACTCGGTGGGGGGGGCTGTTGCGCGAATTCAGGACCGCGTACTCAGTCGCTAAGCGGCGCGAATAGCGCCTGCAGATCCTCTTCGCCGAGTTGCCACTGCGCCTGGCTGCCGCCTTCCAGCACGCCGCGGGCGAGGTTGGCCTTGGCCTGTTGCAGCTGCTGGATCTTCTCCTCGACGCTGCCACGGGCGATCAGCTTGTAGACGAACACCGGCTTGTCCTGGCCGATGCGGTAGGCGCGGTCGCTGGCCTGGGCTTCGGCGGCCGGGTTCCACCAGGGGTCGAAGTGGATCACGGTATCGGCGGCGGTGAGGTTCAGGCCGGCGCCGCCGGCCTTGAGGCTGATCAGGAAGATCGGCAGCGCGCCGGCCTGGAACTGCTGCACCGGGGTGCGCCGGTCCTGGGTGCTGCCGGTGAGTTTGGCGTAGGGGATCTGCCGCGCCTGCAGCTCCCGCTCGATCAGCCTCAACATCGAGGTGAACTGGGAGAACAGCAGCACCCGGCGGCCCTCGGCGAACAGCTCATCGAGCATCTCCAGCAGGCCGCTGAGCTTGCCGGAATCGGCACTGGTCAAGCTCTCGTCACTGTCCTCGCCGAGCAGGCGCAGGTCGCAGCAGGCCTGGCGCAGGCGCAACAGCGCCTCGAGTATGACGATCTGGCTGCGCGCCAGGCCCTGGCGGGCGATCTCGTCGCGGACCTTCTTGTCCATGGCCAGGCGCAGGGTTTCGTAACGATCGCGCTGCGCGGCGCTGAGTTCGACCCAGTGGGTGATCTCGGTCTTGGGCGGCAGCTCGCTGGCCACCTGTTCCTTGCTGCGGCGCAGCACGAAGGGTTTGATCCGCCCGCTGAGGTGCGCCAGACGCTGCGGGTTGCCCTGTTTCTCGATGGGCGTGCGGTAGTCGCGGGCGAAGCTCTTGCTGTCGCCGAGCCAGCCGGGCATCAGAAAGTGGAACAGCGACCACAACTCGCCCAGGTGATTCTCCAGCGGTGTGCCGGTCAGGCACAGGCGTTGCCCGGCCTGCAGTTGCCCGGCGGCCAGGGCCGCCTTGCTGCGCGGGTTCTTGATGTTCTGCGCCTCATCGAGAATCAACAGGCGGTAGCTGTGCGCCGCCAGGGCCTTGAGGTCGCGCGGCAGCAGGGCGTAGGTGGTGAGGATGATGTCGTGCTCGGCGATTTGCTTGAACAGCGCGCGGCGCTTCGGTCCGTGCAGGGCCAGCACCTTGAGCTGCGGGGTGAAGCGCGCGGCCTCGTCCTGCCAGTTGGGGATCAGGCTGGTGGGCATGACGATCAGCGCCGGCTGGCGCAGACGCCCGGCCTGGTGTTCGCAGAGGATATGCGCCAGGGTCTGCAGGGTCTTGCCCAGACCCATATCGTCGGCCAGCAGGCCGCCGACTTCCAGCTCGGCCAGCGCCTGCATCCAGGCCAGGCCTTGCAGCTGATAGTGGCGCAGTTCGGCCTGCAAGCCGGGCGGGGCCTGAATCTGCCCGGCATTCAGCTGCTGCAGGCGCTGGGCAAAATCGCGCACTTGGCTGCCGCCTCGCCACTGCAGCGCCGGGCCTTGCTCCAGCTGGTGCAGGCGCGCGGCATCCAGGCGCGACAGGCGCAGGCGCTGGCTGGATTCAGCGGGTTCGCGGAAGAACAGCTCGCCCAGGGTCGCCAGCAGCGGCTTCAGCCGGGCCAAGGGCAGGGCCGCGCGTTTGTGGCTGCCCGGCAGGTTGACCAGCAGCATCTCGTCATCCTCGCGCTTGTTCAGCGCCTCGCCGTTGAGCAGCCAGGGCGTGCGGCGGATGGCCTGCAACAGGATCGGCAGCAGGCTCAGGCGCTGGCCTTCCACCTCTATGCCCAGTTCCAGGTCGAACCAGTTCCGCTCGGGGTCTTCCTCCACCTCGGCGTACCAGTCATCGACCTGCGCCAGGTTGAACTGGAACTCCGGCTGCATGTGGATCCGCCAGCCTTCTTCACGCAGGCGTGGCAGCTGCTCGCGGACGAACAGCAGCCAGGCCGCCTCGCTGGGCTGCTCATAGGCCTCGCCGGCGCTCTCGGGCAGGGCCTCGCTCTGGCGTAGCGCGACCTGCAGGCCGGTCTGCTCCAGGCGCTTGCGCAGCAGGCTTTCACCGCCTGGATCACGCACTATGCGCAGGCTCTGGCCGGGGCCCTGGCGCACCAGCAGATCCTTGGTGGGCTTGCCCACGGCCAGGTGGCCCTGGTAGTCGAAGGCCAGGGCCGCGCGGTGCTGGGTCTGCTCCTGCATGCGGCCCTTGCGCGCATCGAAATGCACCCGCACCAGGCTGCCCAGGCTTAGCACCGGGCTGGGTGTGAGGTTCTCCAGACGCTGCTCGATCGACTCTTGGTTCGGCACTATCAAGGGCGATAGATCGACGCCCTGATCCTGCTGGCTTTGCAGGGTCAGCAGGGCGCTGGCCACATGCTTGCAGTTAAAGCCCACCGGGCAGCTGCAGCGGCCGCTGACGCTCCAGCCCTGGCCGTAGGGTTTGAGCGTGATGCGCTGCTGATAGGTCTGCGCCCCCGAGCCGCGGCAGCTGGCCAGCAACAGGTCGCCCTTGAGGCTGAGCAGCGTGCTGCGCCCTTGCGCGGCGTAGGCCGCACCGCGCTGAAAATCGCCCACGCCGAATTCCGCGCGCCAGTCTTCCTGGCGGATATGCAGTAGGTCCAGGGGCATCAGCGGCACCCTGCGGCGGGAGAAGTGCGAGTCGGCATAAGGGCGGCGTATCTAAAGGACAGCCGAGGATTTTTACATAGCTTGGGGCGGAGCGGGCGCTTAACCGCCGAATGCCTGGCGATACTGCCCAGGCGTGGCCCCCAGGGCCTGGCGAAAGCGGTTGCTGAAATGGCTGGCGCTGGCAAAACCGCAGGCCAGGGCGATCTCGCCCAACGGCAGCGCGCTGCCCTGCAGCAGCTGCTGCGCGCGCAGCAGGCGCTGGGCCAGCACATAGCGGTGTGGCGGCAGGCCGAAGCTGAGCTGGAACATGCGCGCGAAGTGATATTCGGACAGCGCGCAGAGGCTGGCCAGTTGGCCCAGGCTCAGCGGCTGATCCAGGTTGGCGTGGATAAATTCGCGCAGGCGGCGGCGTTGTGTGGGCGCCAGGCCGCCAGTCAGGCGCAGGCCCTCGCGCCGCCCGACCTGGGACAGCAGCGCATGGCTGATCAGGCCGTGGGCCAGGCTGCTGCTCAGCAGGCGTTCGGCCGGCTCGCTCCAGTCAAGCGCGCTGAGCCGCCGAAAGCGCTGGGCTTGCTGCGGGTCGTCGAGAAAGGTGCCTTCGCGCAGCTCCAGTTCCCGCGGCTCGCGATCCAGCAGGTTGACCGCCGCCAGGGCGAACTGCTCCTGGCTGATATACAGATGGGCCAACTGGATTGCGCCATTGATCACCCAGGCCGACTGATGCCCGGCCGGGAGGATGCACAGCTTGTCTGGGGCGCCCTTGCTGTGCGGGCTTTCGCGCCTGAAGGTGCCGGTGCCGCCGGCCAGGTAGCAGGACAGGGTGTGATGGCTGGGCGCTTGATAGTCGCGGGTATCGTGCTGGTTGCTCCAGACGGCCGCGGCCAGCCCGTCACCCAGCTCGGCACTGCGCAGCAGGCGGGCGTTAGGCGAGCTGTGCATGCTCTGGAAAACCTGTAGATGCTCGAGTTGCGACATGGACCCTCCTCGGGAAGGCTCATGCTACGCCGGCCAGCATGGGCTGCCAGCCCCCGGGCCAAGAAAAGCGCAAGTTTAGACAAGTGGTGCGCTTGCCCTGTTGCGCGCATTGAGCGCTGCCTGGGTCGGCGGGCAGCTGATCCGCTCAACAAATATTTATTTGCCGATATATACGGAAATCAATATATTCGCCAAACCGAATTTGCTGATGCCGCCCTAATGACTCAGAAAGCCCGTGTGCTGTTCCTCTGCGTGGCCAATGCCGCCCGCTCGCAAATGGCCGAAGCCCTGCTGCGGCATACCGACCCCGAAGGCTATGAGGCCTTTAGCGCCGGCACCCAACCCGGTGAAGTCGACTCCCGTGCTCGTCTGGCTCTGGAGCAACTGGGGGTGAGCACCGAGGGCCTGCACAGCAAGCCCCTGGAAGACTTCGCCGGCCAGCAGTTCGACTATGTCATCACCCTGTGCGACAAGTCCGCCTTCGAGTGCAGCACCTTGCCAGGGGCCGGCGAATATATCGCCTGGGACTTCGAGGACCCGGTCAGCAGCCAGCAGGCCAATGCCTATAAACATTGCCTGCAGCAGATTCACGAACGCATCAAGATGTTCGTGCTGGTGAAGAGCAAGCGCGAGCGCACCCTAAGTGAAGCCCTGAGTCCGGTCACCTTGTTCAAGTGTCTGGCCGATGACACCCGCGCGCGTATGACCCAGTTGCTCGTCCGCGAAGGCGAGCTGTGCGTCTGCGAGCTGACCGTGGCCCTGGAGCAAAGCCAGCCAAAGATCTCCCGCCACCTGGCGCTGCTGCGCAGCAGCGGCCTGCTGGAAGATCGCCGCGCCGGGCAGTGGGTCTACTACCGCCTGCATCCGCAGCTGCCGGCCTGGGTCGGGCAGACCCTGGAGCAGGTTCTGAAAGCGGGTGACCCGCAACTGACCGAAGACAGCCTGCGCCTGCACAACATGCGCAACCGCCCTGATCGTCCATCGCTCTGCGGCTGAGCGCCTAAGGCGTCCGCCGAGCCGCTGTCCAAACGGGTCAATCAAATCGCCATCTGACACTTCCAGGATTATTCGCCATGTCCCATCCCTTCGATGTTCTCAGTATCCCCAGCCGTCCGGGCCAACTGATCTTCACCCCCTGCCCAGGCACCAAGGACAGCAGCATCGCCAGCGCCCTGGCCACCCTCAAGCAGGCTGGTGCCGAGGCGCTGCTGACCCTGATGCCAACGGCTGAACTGGAACTCAATGGCGCCAGCGAGCTGCCGGCGCTGTGCGCCGAGCTGGGTCTGGCCTGGCTGCAGTTGCCGGTGGCCGATGAACAGGTGCCCCTGGCCGACTTCGATGCCGCCTGGGAACAAGCCCGCGAGCAGATTCGTGAGCTGCTGGCCGATGGCCGCAGCATCGCCATCCACTGCAAGGGTGGTTCCGGGCGTACTGGCCTGATTGCCGCGCGCATTCTGATCGACCAGGGCATTGCCCGCAGTGAGGCTATCAGCCTGGTGCAGGCGCTGCGCCCGAAAGCCATCCAGCACCCGGCCCATGCGGGCTGGATTGCCCAGTTCGACGCCTGAGAACCTGTTCAAAGTCTGCTGCGCGTCGGCCCTGCTGCGTTAAAAACAGGCTCAGAATGCTCATTTACAACTCGTAAACTCCGCTTCCTCGGCGTTTTGACCAGCCTTCGGCTGTTACTACGTAGCGCCTTGCATGGCTCTAGCTCGCGAGACATTGAACAGGTTCTGAGATGGCGATATTCAACACCCTGGGGCTATTCGCCCTGACCGCCCTGGCCGAGATCATTGGCTGCTACCTGCCCTATCTGTGGCTCAAGCAGGGCAAGAGCATCTGGTTGCTGCTGCCGGCCGCTGTGGCGCTGGCGCTGTTCGCCTGGTTGTTGACCCTGCACCCGACCGCTGCCGGGCGGGTGTATGCCGCCTATGGTGGGGTGTATGTGGCGATGGCGATTGTCTGGCTGTGGTTGGTGGATGGCATTCGCCCGACTCATTGGGACCTGCTGGGGGCCGGCGTGGCCATGCTCGGCATGGCGATCATTATCTTTGCGCCGCGAAATATTTAATCACTTGAACGAGAGAATCAGCCTATGACCATCAAGGTAGGTATCAACGGTTTTGGCCGTATCGGTCGCCTGGCCCTGCGCGCAGCCTGGGGCTGGCCGGAGCTTGCGTTCGTGCAGATCAACGACCCGGCCGGCGATGCCGTGACCCATGCCCATCTGCTTAATTTCGATTCGGTGCATGGGCGCTGGCAGCATGAGGCGGGCAGCGACGGCGAGTGCGTGCTGATCGACGGCAAGCGGATCAAGGTCAGCGCCAACAAGGCTATAGCCGACACCGATTGGTCGGGCTGCGATCTGGTGATCGAGGCCAGCGGCAAGATAAAGACCGTGGCGATGCTGCAGGGTTATCTGAATCAGGGCGTCAAGCGCGTGGTGGTCTGTGCTCCGGTGAAAGAGCAGGGCGCGCTGAATGTGGTGATGGGGGTCAACCAGCAGCTGTTCGATCCGGCGCAGCACCGTATCGTTACCGCGGCCTCCTGCACCACCAACTGCCTGGCCCCGGTGGTCAAGGTGATCCACGAGAACCTCGGCATCCGCCATGGCTCGATCACCACCATCCACGACCTGACCAACACCCAGAGCATCCTCGACCAGCCGCACAAGGACCTGCGCCGCGCCCGCGCATCTAGCATGAGCCTGATCCCCACCAGCACCGGTTCGGCCACGGCCATCGCCGAGATATTCCCCGAGCTGCGCGGCAAGCTGAACGGCCATGCGGTGCGCGTGCCCCTGGCCAACGCCTCGCTGACCGACTGCGTATTCGAAGTGGAGCGCGCCACCACGGTGGAAGAAGTGAATGCTCTGCTTAAGGCCGCCGCCGCTGGCCCGCTAAAGGGCATTCTGGGCTATGAGGAACGCCCGCTGGTGTCCATCGACTACCGCACCGACCCGCGCTCCTCGATTATCGATGCGCTGTCGACCCTGGTGGTCAACGGCACCCAGGTGAAGCTCTATGCCTGGTACGACAACGAGTGGGGCTACGCCAACCGCACCGTGGAACTGGCGCGGCTGGT